>USMD01000061.1 GCA_900555725.1 uncultured Garciella sp.
AGATCGTCGGCAGCGTCAGATGTGTATAAGAGACAGGGGAACGTTACTTCCTATATAAGAAATTTAGTCATTATACTATAGACAATAGTGAGGATATTCATAAAACTTTAGAAGAAATTTTAAAAATCATTGAAGATCAAAAGGATGGAATAAAACTTTCTTAAAAATCGGTAAAATACTGATAACAATAGAAAAGAGGGATGAATTTGGATATAACCATTCAACCAGGATTATTAAAGGGAAAAGTAAAGATTCCTCCATCTAAAAGTATTGCCCATAGGGCAATCATATGTGCAGCTTTGGCTAATGGAGTTAGTACCATAGAAAATATAGAACTATCCGATGATATCCTAGTTACCATAAAAGCTATGGCAGCATTAGGGGCTTGTATTAAATTTCAGGAAAATGTATTAAAAGTTAAGGGAATCCCCTTTGGTGCCTATGAAAATAAGCAAAAGGGTGGTGAACCTATTAAAATAGATTGTAATGAATCTGGTTCTACCTTACGCTTTCTCATTCCTATTACAATTTCCTTTGGGGGATCCTTTCGCTTCATAGGACGGGGTAATTTAAGAAAAAGACCTTTAGATCCCTATTATCGTATTTTAGAGAAGCAAGGGATTTTCTATAAAGCAAAGGAAGAAAAGCTAGATTTAGAGGTTCAAGGACGGTTAAAACCAGGGGCTTTCTCAGTACCGGGAAATGTTAGCTCTCAATTTATTTCAGGATTACTATTTGCTTTACCTTTATTAAAGGGAGATTCTACCATAGAAATTACTACCCCCTTAGAATCCATAGCATACATTGATTTAACCCTTAGGGTTTTAAAAAGTTTTGGAGTTTCTATTCACCATAGTCAATATCAAGAGTTTTTTATAGAAGGGAATCAGAAGTTTTATCCTCAAAAGTATTGGATAGAGGGAGACTATTCCCAAGGGGCATTTTTCTTAGTGGCAGATGCCTTAGGTAGTGAGGTGATGGTTGAGAGTTTAGTTGAAAATTCTCTACAGGGAGATCGGGTGATTATTGATATTTTAAAAAGAATGGGAGTACCACTTTCCCATAGAGAAAATGGGCTGCAGGCAGTTACCCCGGATATTTTACAGGCTATTACGATTGATGGTTCCCAGTGCCCTGACATTATTCCCGTATTAACGGGGGCTGCTTGTTTAAGTAGGGGAACTACTGAAATTGTAAATGCCGGAAGGCTTCGAATCAAAGAAAGTGATCGTTTATCTGCTCTTTATCAAGAACTTACAAAGTTAGGAGCTAAGATGAAGGAACATTATGATGGGTTAACCATTAAAGGAGTTAAAAAGTTGAGGGGAAATCAAACTCTTTGGAGTCATAAGGATCATCGTATTGCCATGACCCTCGCTATTGTGGCAACAATTTGTGATGGGCCTGTAAAAATACAAGATGCCCAGTGTGTATCCAAATCCTATCCGGGATTTTGGGAAGATTTTAAAGCTTTAGGAGGAAATTTATATGAGTAGTATTTGGGGAAATGCATTAAAAATTTCTATTTTTGGAGAATCCCATGGAGCAGGCATAGGAATGGTAATAGATGGATTACCTACTGGATTTGAAATTGATATGGATGAGATTCACAGGGAAATGCAGCGCCGTTCCCCAGGAAGAAGCACGATTGCCACGGCTAGAAAAGAAGGAGATGTACCTGAGATATTAAGTGGATATTTTAATGGAAAAACCACAGGAACTCCCCTTACAGGGATCATTCGAAATAAGGATGTTCATTCAAAAGATTATAATCACTTAAAAAAGATAATGCGTCCAGGTCATGCGGATTATACTGGGTATGTACGATATCAAGGCTATAATGATTATCGAGGAGGTGGTCATTTTTCTGGTAGAATTACTGCTCCATTGGTTTTGGCAGGGGCTATTTGTAAACAGATCTTAGAAAAAGAAGAAATCTATATAGGAGCCCATGTAAAAAGTGTTGCTTCTATTGTAGATAAGAGTTTTGGAGAGGTAGAGTTATCAGAGGGTTTATTTAGAAAACTAAGGAGAGAGGAATTGCCGTTATTAGATAAAGATCTCGAGCCTAGCATTAGAAATGCTATTTTTCAAATAAAAAAAGAAGAAGATTCTCTGGGAGGAATTATAGAATGTGCAGTGATTGGAATAAAGGCTGGAATAGGCAACCCCTTTTTTGATTCCGTAGAATCCATCTTAGCCCATTTGATGTTTTCTGTTCCAGCTGTAAAAGGAATTGAATTTGGGGCTGGATTTGATATTGCAAAGCTAAAGGGCTCCCAGTCTAATGATGCATATTACTACCAAGGAGAAAAGGTGAAAACCTATACCAACAATAATGGAGGTATTATTGGTGGAATCACCAACGGGATGCCCATTGTTTTTCGGGTAGCCATTAAGCCTACTCCTTCTATCTCCAAAACACAACAAACCATTGATATAGAAAAGAAAGAAAATGTTCAATTAGAAATAAAAGGAAGACATGATCCTATTATTGTATTAAGAGCGGTTCCAGTAATTGAAGCAGCCAGTGCAATAGGGATTTTAGATTTAATGTTATCTCAAAAATGAGGGGTATGATATGTCAAAGTTAAAAGAATATAGAGAGAAAATTAATCAAATTGATTATGAAATGATTCGCCTATTTGAACAGAGAATGAATTTAGCATTGAAAATTGGAGATTACAAGGAAAAACATAACCTGCCGATTTTTGATTCCTTCCGGGAACAGGAAGTGCTAGAAAAAAATATATCTTACTTACAAAATAAAGAATACGCATCTATTACTAAAGAATTTTTTCAAACCATCATGGATTTATCAAAGAGATTGCAGGAGAAAAATGCAGAATAAGGATTTTTAAAGAATAAATGGAGTTTGCTTCCCAGGTAGATGAATGATTTGTGATAGAGGAAAATGCATCCCCAGGGACTACTGGAAAATCTACTGTAGTAGGATATCTTAGAAAGGACACTAATACTCGATAAGAGAAAATATGGTATGTTTCCAGAAGTAGGGGAAATTTCCTATTTTAATGATGGAAGCTGTGTTCATCCCCGTTGTATAACGGCGATTGAAATTGAAAATGGTACTATTAAACTTGTAAGGTTAAAAGAATATTTCCTGATGAAGTCCGATAGGGAAGAAGATTCAAAAAAGTTTGTTTATTATTTTTGGAATAGATTATTCTAAAATATTTACTTAAAATGATTATTTTTCATTAAAGAAGCTCTACTGATTTTTTCAGAACCATATTTATTCCTGATTTCATCCATTACCTTATCAATTTTTCTATGTTTATGGTCTTTTTCCTTAGCCATACTAAAAAAAGATACTTGTTCAAAAGCTTGAGTATCTTGAAAGTTTTTTAAACTAATGCCGATTAATCGTACAGACTTAGGTAGGGAAAAGCTTTCTTCCAGCAATCTATAACCGGCTTCAAAAATATCCTTTGTGTAATAGGTAGGAGGTAGAGTGGTTTGTCTATTCATAGTGGTAAAATCAGAAAACTTTATAACAACATGAACTGTATATCCCTTTTTGTTGTATTTTCTCGCGGTTCTACCTATTTCCTCAGATAATTCCATAAGAACATATTTAAGTTTTTCAATATCTGTTATGTCCATGGGAAGGGTGATGGAACGGCTTATAGATTTGATATCCTCTAGGGAATTTTGTTCAATAGGGGAAAAATCTATTCCGTTGGCATGTTGATGGATTTCTAATCCATATTTGCCAAAACGATGATAAAGAGCCATTTGATCCATTGTAGCCAGCTGACCAATGGTTGTAATGCCTAGATTTTGGAGTTTATTAGCGGTTTTTTCCCCTATTCCGTACATAGCTTTTATGGGAAGAGGCCACATTTTAGATTGGATATCTTTTTGCCAAAGTTCTGTAATTCCCATAGGCTTTTTTATTTCCGAAGCCATTTTGGCTAAAAATTTATTTTCAGAGATTCCTATGGAACACCAAAGTCCAAGATTAGACTTTATATCTTCCATTATTTTTTTAGCTACCTTTATAGGCGGTCCAAATAAACATTGGGTGCCGGTCATATCCAGCCAAGCTTCATCGATACTGCTTTTTTGTAGTTTAGGAGTATAATTATATAATAAATCTATAACCTCTTGGGATTTCTTTCGATAAAAATGATGATCAGGAGGTACTAATATGAGGTGGGGGCATAATTTTAATGCTTGGTTAATTGTCATTGTAGTTTTTACCCCATATTTTCTAGCTTCATAATTAGCAGTTAATATAATTCCTGTACGTTTTTTAGGATTACCAGCTACAGCAGCTGGTCTGTTCTGTAAATTCTGGTTTCTTAGGACTTCACAAGAAATAAAAAAAGCATTCATATCCACTAGAAATATAACCTTTTGCACAAGCCCTCTTTCCTTTCTTTTTTTTTCATTATATCATAAAAAATATTTAAAATGCAGACGGGTTTTAACCGTCTGCATTTTAAAACAGGTTATTTACAAGGAAACTAATTGGATTATTTTCCAGATTTTTGGGCTTTTGGTGAATTATTATTTTGGGATGGAGATTTTGTATTAGGATTTTCAATTGTTTCCTTAGGATGTTCCGAATTTTCTTTTTCCTCTGGTTCTGTTTCTTCTTTCTCTGCTCCTTCTCCTCCTCCTGATTCTGTTTCTTCTTCAACTTCTTCCTTTGGTGGTTCTTGCGAAGAATTTTCTTCAGAAACGGGAGGTTGTTTTTCTACATCATTGTCCTGATTTTTTTCTTCTTTTTCTTGATCTTCCATATCGATAGTTTTCTCATCTTTCTTTTTTCCTTTTTTATTAGGCTCAATATCTGGTCTTTTTTTTATTTTTGGTTTCTTATGTATTTCTATGGGGACAGTTGGCTTTTCTGGTCTAATTTCCTCAGAAGGGGGAATAGATACCCTAGGAAAATCCTTTGGCCCTAAATTTTTATGAATATCGGCCATTATTTTTTCCCACATTAAGGCAGGTCCTGGTTTAGAACCTCCATAGACATTGATATTTAAATAATAGGTATGGCCATTTACCATTACCTTATTGTCATCATAACCATACCATACTGCTCCAGTATAGTATGGGGTGTATCCAACAAACCATGCATGAGTTAGATCATTTGTTGTACCAGTTTTTCCGGCAACTTCGACATTAGGGATAGATATATGGGTTGTACCTCCTTTTACAACATCCATCAATACGTCTGTAATGAAATAGGCTGTTTGGGAGGAGATCACTTTTACCTTTTTTTGTTTCTTTTCTAAGATTACCTTTCCATTGGCATCTACTACTTTTGTGTAAAAGATAGGAGTGTTGCGTATCCCTTGATTGCCGAAAGTAGTATAGGCACTGGCCATGGCCATCGGTGTCTGTCCATAGGTATATCCCCCTAAAGCTAGAGGTGCTGGTGCCATGTCTTTGGAATCAAAAGATAGGCCAAATTTTTTACCGTATTCTATTGAAGTTTCTAGGCCTGTATTATACCATGCCTGTACAGCGATGGTATTCTTAGAATTAGTTAAACCCTTCCGCACAGTAGTTAGACCGGAATAACTATTCCCTGAGTTTTTTACTTGCCAATTTCCAATTCTAAGAGGAGCATCATAGTACCTAGTATTTAGACTTATTTTTTTGCTATCAATACCAGGAGCATAAACGGTAAGGGGTTTGGTTGCAGAACCTGGCTGAAATTTTCTAAATGCCCGATTTAATGAAAGATTGGCTTTTTTATTTCTTCCTCCAACGATTCCCTTTACCTCTCCAGTGGAGTTTTCGATGATTACCATAGCTCCCTCAGGCTCGTAGTCCATTTGCATGCCCAATTCCTCAGATTTTGCTTTAGAAGCGTTTTTAGCAATAGAGGATTGCCTAGGGAATAGAGCATCATCTTTAAAATTTTTTTCCATAGAGGTTTGTACATTAGTATCAACGGTTGAATAAATGGTTAGACCAGCATTTAACATATAATTTGTAGCTTTTTCTTTGGCTTCCTCCTTAGGCAGATCTGAGAAATATTTTTTCATAAGATCTTGTGCTACTTGTTCATAAACTGCATCGGTAAAATAAGAGTATGTATCCAATTTTGGAGGCTTTTTTAATCCAAAGGTGTTATTCAAAAGCTCATTTCTTGCTTCTTTGTATTCCCCTTGGCTGATAAACTCTAATTCTTTCATTTTTTCTAGTACTAAAAGAGCTCGTTTTTGATTTTTAGGAGAATAAAGAACTTTTCCAGCTTTATCAGTAGCTATTTCAAAATTGTCTTTTTCAACTTCTTTTACAATATAGGGTTTAAAAGTAGTAGGAGCCTTTGGGATAGCTGCTAAGACTGCTGCTTGAGCTATAGTTAATTGATCTACATCTTTCCTAAAATAGGTTTGAGACGCAGCTTGTATCCCATGGGCATAAGCAAAATTGATTTTATTTAAATAATTTTCTAGGATTTTATCCTTATCCATAACTTGTTCTAATTGAATTGCTAAATAGGCCTCTTGTACTTTTCTACTTAATGCTTTTTCAGGGTTTAAATGGGTTAGTTTAATTAATTGTTGGGTGATGGTACTGCCCCCTGCGGTAGTCATATCTCCAGCTTTGATTCCTTGTAACACAGCCCGAAAGATTCCCTTTGCATCTACCCCATGATGTTGATAAAATCGTTCATCTTCAATGGCAATGAAGGCATTTAAAACATGATCGGAAATTTTATCAATGTTTATTACTTGTCTCTTTTCTTTTCCTTGCAATTCTTCATAAAAATTACCTTGACTATCTAAAATGACACAAGGTTCTATGTAATGAAATTTCTTTAAATCCAATGATGGACTTTTTAAAATATAAGAAGAAGCCAATCCAGAGACCGTTCCGATTGTAATAATAAAAATAATCAATAAAATTGTTAAAGCTTTTCTCTTTTTCATTATTTATCCCCCACTTTTGTATATTAAAAAAGAATTATAAACCTGTTATCAAATATATTCTTTTAGTAGGGGAAAATATTCAAGAGTTTCTATATTTAGATAAAATTTGTCCATAATTTTTTATGATGAGGGAAAAATATAAAAAGAAATTATTTATCAAGTGATTCTTAGATTCAGATGGAGTTTACTTAGTAAGAATACTTTTCTCCACTTGAACCTTAGAACTCTGTTTATCTCCCACCTTATACGCTGAGAGTATTAAAAGTGGTAGTGTTCGAATAAATAAATAAATAGATTGAAATATTTTTAAAAATAGGGAAAGGCGTAAAAATGAGAAAGGATAAAAATCTAAAAATATTTATAAAATATTTAATTGAAAGGTCAAAAGAGGATGAGATTGTAAGTCTCTCTGCCCAATTGGCATATTTTCTTTTGTTGTCAATTTTTCCTTCTATTATTTTTGGAATTACCTTGCTTGGGCAATTGCCAATCTCTTCTAATGATATTTTAAATCTGCTTTATAATATTTCTTATATTGTGCCTAGAGATACTTATGTGTTAATAGAGAATATGATTCTTTCTGTTTTTAATACTAGGAGAGGAGAGAATGTCCTTTCTATTAGTATTATTATGTCTCTTTGGAGTGCCTCTAATGGAATGAAGGCAATTATTCGGTCTTTAAATAAAGCCTATAATATAAAGGAAGATAGAGGTTTTCTATATAGCCGATTGATCTCTATTTTTTTAGTTTTTGCAGTGGTTACAGCCATTATTATTGCATTGATTTTGTCTGTCTTTGGTAATTTAATTGGAAATTTTATGTACTTATATTTTCATTTAGAAGCATCTTTTCTACAATTTTGGGATATTACCAGGTATGGAATTAGTATTTTACTACTATTTGTTTTATTTATATTATTATATTGTATTGCTCCAAATAAAAAATTAAGATGTAAAGAGGTATACATAGGTACAATCTTTGCAGTAGTTGGATGGATTATGGTTTCCTCCTTATTTTCTTACTATGTAGATCATTTTGGAAATTATTCTGCTATCTATGGGAGGATTGGTGGTATTATTGTATTAATGATTTGGCTATATTTTTCCAGTATGATCTTAATTTTAGGGGGAGAAATCAATGCTATTCTAGAATGTTTTAGAAAAAATAAATAAAGGTTTTATAGGATGTCTTGTTAGATAAATAATAATAAGATATAATTATGGTTGATATAAGTACAGATTCAGGAGTTTAGAAAAGAGGTAAGCAAATGAAAATAGGAATTGTAGGATTACCCAATGTGGGGAAAAGTACATTATTTAATGCCATTACCCAAGCTGGGGCAGAATCGGCCAACTATCCTTTTTGTACTATAGATCCTAATGTAGGGGTAGTAGCCGTGCCTGATGATAGATTAGAAGTACTTAGCGATATGCACAACTCTGAAAAAGTTATCCCTACTTCTATAGAATTTGTAGACATAGCAGGGTTGGTAAAAGGGGCTAGTAAGGGAGAAGGATTAGGGAATAAATTTCTTTCTCATATACGGGAAGTAGATGCTATTGCCCATGTAATACGTTGTTTTGAGGATCCTAATATTGTTCATGTAGATGGAAATATAGGGCCCATAAGGGATTTAGAGACCATTAATTTAGAACTTATTTTTGCAGATTTAGAAGTGATTGAAAGAAGAATGGAAAAAACCAAAAAAGCAGCAAAATCAGGGGATAAAAAATTTCAAAGGGAACTAGCGATTCTTGAAAAGATAAAGGAGATTTTAGAAAACAATCAATTGGCAAAGGAGAACTTTTTTGACAAAGAGGAATGGGAATTTGTACAACAATTACAATTATTAACATCAAAGCCCACCCTATATATTGCAAATGTATCTGAAGATAATTTATTAGACCAAGAAAATAAAATGGTAAAAGAACTTCAGGAACATGTAAAGGAAGAAAGGGCTGATGTGATTGTAATTTGTGCAAAGATAGAAGAAGAGATTGCCCAATTGGAAGAAGAAGAGAAAAAATTATTTTTAGAAGAACTAGGTTTAAAGCAGTCTGGTTTAGATAAGGTGATAGAGGCAGGATATAAATTGTTAGGATTAATCACTTTTCTAACTTCTGGTCCAAAGGAAACCAGAGCATGGACAATTAAGAAAGGAACTAAAGCACCCCAAGCTGCAGGGAAAATACACACAGATTTTGAAAAAGGTTTTATACGAGCAGAAGTTACTTCTTTTGAAGATTTACAAAAAGCTGGATCCTTGGTAAAGGCAAAAGAAATGGGACTTACTCGTCTTGAGGGAAAAGATTATGTTATGCAAGATGGAGATGTGGTATTATTTCGTTTTAATGTATAAAAGCAGTCTACTTTTGTGGGTTGCTTTTTCCTTTTGAAATAAAATATCTTTGATAAAGAATACCAATTTTAAGATGTAGTCCAGGGCCTAAAAGGAGGAATAAAAAAGGTGAAGATATTATTATCCAGTTTAAATGCAAAATATATACATACCAATCTTGCCATTCGATATTTAGAAGCTTATTGTAAAAAAATAGAGGATATTGATATAAAAATAAGAGAATTTACCATAAATGGTCGTTGGGAAAAAATATTACCGGAGATTTATAAGGAAAGAGCTGATGTGATTGGATTTTCCTGTTATATTTGGAATATTGAAGAGACCATAAAGATGGTTCAATTGATAAAAAAGGTACAACCTTGGGTAAAAATTATTTTAGGGGGACCAGAAGTTACGTTTTATGGTAATAGTTGGATGAAAAAAGTGGAAGATATTGATTATATTGTAAAAGGGGAAGGAGAAATCACTTTTTATGAATTGTTAAGGTTTTTTAAATCTAAGGGAGGACAACTTAGTGATATAAAAGGCATTTTTTATAGGGATAGGGACCGCATTATTGAAAATCCAGATAGAGAGCCAATGGAGAACTTAGATCAGATACCTTTTCCCTATCCAAAGGATTTGTCGGATTTCAAAAATAAAATTATATATTTTGAAAGTAGTAGAGGGTGTCCCTTCCATTGTCAATATTGCCTATCTTCTACTACTGAAGGAGTACGATATTTTTCCATAGAGGATGTAAAAAAATATCTTAAATTTTTTATTGATGCACAGGTAAAACAAGTAAAATTTGTAGATAGGACTTTTAATTGTAATCCATATAGAACTAAGCAATTATTGGAATTTTTAATAGAGCAAAAAGGGCAAACCAATTTTCACTTTGAAATAGCCGCTGATTTAATGGATCAAGAGATGTTAGACATTCTTAAAAGAGCACCAGTAGGGTTGTTTCAATTGGAAATAGGGATACAATCTACCCATATACCTACTTTAGAGGCTATTCACAGAAAAAATACCCTTTCTAAAATCAAAAAAGTGGTAGAAAAGATCAAGTCCTTTGGAAATATTCATCAGCATGTAGATTTAATTGCAGGGTTGCCCTATGAAAATTATAAGATTTTTAAAAAATCCTTTAATGATGTGTACTCCTTAAAGGCCGATATGTTACAATTGGGATTTTTAAAAATCTTAAAGGGCTCTGGAATTGAAGCAGAGGAAGAAAAATATGACTATCACTATACAACCTTTCCTCCCTATGAAGTATTGTCTAATCAATTTATTTCCTATGGGGAGATTATGAAATTAAAAATGGTGGAGGATCTATTGGAGAAATATGAAAATTCTCATGTTTTTAGCTATACCTTAGACTATGTATTAAAGCATTATTATGCTCAGCCCTTTGATTTTTTTGAAGATTTTTCTCGATATTGGGAAGAGAATGGTTTATTTCATGTATCCCATAGCCAAAAAAGTTTATACAAAATTTTCTTGGATTTTTGGATTACAAAGGATAAGAATATAGAAAAGGTTCATGAAATTTTAAAGTTTGATTATCTTTTATCCCATACGCCACCTTTACCTAAGTTTTTTTATGTAAACAATGTAGAAAGAAAAAAAGAAAAAATCTTTGAATTTTTAAATCAACCGGAAAATATAGAAAAGTATCTACCTGAATTTGTAGGTGTCTCCTCAAAAGAAATAAAAAAATATATACATTTCGAAAAGTTTTCTATTGACATTTTAAATGTATTATCTATAGAGAAAGCCAACAAGAATACCAATCATCCAACTTTACTTTTTTATTTTATAAAAGATAGGAAAGATATTTTTAATAAAGCCATATTTCAACAGATATAAGACAGACGATGTTGGAGGAGATGGAACTATTGTTATGATTGTAGATAGAATATGGGAGATAGAAAATAATATTTAAAAAAGGAGATGGGAAACCATCTCCTTTTTTAAATGTAGGTAAAATAAATCCTCTATTCTAAGAATAAAATGGAAAAATTTATTTTTCTATATTGTTTTTACAGGTACGTGGAAATCCTTTACTACTTTAATTTCACCCATTCCACGTTCTAAATTCATTTCATATATTTTTTTAGAACCTAATTTTTCTGCAATTAGATAAGCGGCTACATGGGGATTGATTCGTTCACCACAGGTAAAAACATCGATACTTGCATAACCTTGTTCTGGAAAAGTGTGAATTGATAAATGGGACTCGGAAATTACAACTACACCTGACACTCCTTGGGGAGCAAATTTATGAAAAGCAACTTCCCGCACTTCAGCCCCTGCTTCTAAAGCAGCTTCTACCATTAGTTTTTCAATAAGTTCTCTGTCATCTAAAAGATCAATGTCACAATCCCATAATTCTAAAATGCAATGTCTTGAGTAAGTATCCATTACACTCTCCCCCTTTTTATAGAATTAACAATTACCACGGGGGAAGGTTAGTTCAACCGATAACCTAACCTATACGGCTAGTTAGATCAGCGATGCTCCAACCCTTTAAGTAATTGTCATTTTGAAACTAATATATCACAAAAAATTGGGGAAATCAATAAAATATTTTAGTAAAAAAGATATATTTTATGATAATCTTGATATATACTGATAAAAGAATTTATATAGGAATATTTTATATAATATAAATATAATTTTACCAATTGTGCTAATTCATTTAAGAGATAGATGTCTT
>USMD01000062.1 GCA_900555725.1 uncultured Garciella sp.
GAGATTTCTGCCTGTCTCGTGGGCTCGGAGATGTGTATAAGAGACAGATTATTTACAACTTCGATTAGGTTTTATTGACTCAGGGAATGTGGGAGTGATTTTAATGATTCAAATGCTAAATGTATCTAAAGAATATAAAAATGGAGTGATAGCCCTAAAGGATGTTAATGTACAAATTAATACAGGGGAATTTGTATTTGTGGTAGGGGCAAGCGGAGCTGGGAAATCCACATTTGTTAAATTACTACTTAAGGAAGAAAATCCTACCTCTGGGAAAATATTAATTAATAATAGAGATACAATTCAATTAAAGCAAAGAGAAATTCCTTACTTAAGAAGAAATATGGGGGTAGTATTTCAAGATTTTAGATTATTGCCCAATAAAACAGTATATGAAAATGTGGCTTTTGCTATGGAAATTGTGGAAGAACCCTTAAGAAATATCAAGGAACGAGTATCCATGGTATTAGATATGGTGGGATTAAGTGAAAAATCAAATAATTATCCCAATCAATTATCAGGGGGAGAACAGCAAAGGGTGTCCTTAGCTCGAGCTATTGTAAATAAGCCTCAGTTATTGATTTGTGATGAACCTACAGGAAATCTGGACCCACATACTTCTATGGATATTATGCATATTCTATATGAAATTAATCATAGAGGGACAACGGTAATTATGGCTACCCATGCTAGGGAAATTGTAAATTTAGCTAGAAGACGAGTGATAACCTTAAAAAATGGCAAAGTGATCAATGATCAAGAGAGAGGAGGTTATTGTCTTGAAGATTAGAACCTTTCAAAATTTTATTCGGGATGCCGTACATAATATATGGAGAAATTCTTGGATGAGTGTAGCTTCCATTGCATCTGTGATTGCAGTTTTGATTATACTAGGATTTGTACTGATTTTTATGGGAAATATTCAAAATGCCGCAGACACCGTAGAAAATACAATAGAATTAAAGGCTTTTTTAGAACTGGATACCGGAAAAGAAAAGGCCGAAGAGATTGGAAAACAGCTAAACTCCTATGACAAAATCCAAAAGGCTACCTTAGAGACTAAAGATCAAGCTTTAGAAAATTTTTCACAGCAATTAGGACATAGACAGGATCTATTAGCGGGTCTAGAACAAAATAATCCTCTACAAAATGCTTATATCATAAGTCTTAAGGATCCAAATCAAGCAGAAGAAGTAGCAAAATATGTGGGCAAGATCGATGGAGTAGAAGAAGTAAAGTATGGGGAAGAAGTTGTGGACAAGTTGCTTCAATCCACTCAATTTATACGGATAGCTACCCTAGTTCTTACATTGATCTTAGCTGGGGTGTCTATATTTGTTATTTCTAATACTATTAAAATTACTGTTTTCTCTAGAAGAAGAGAAATTAATATTATGAAATACGTAGGCGCTACCAATTGGTATATCCGATGGCCCTTCATTATAGAAGGAGCTATATTAGGTGTAATAGGGGCTTTTGCTTCTATTCTTATCTTATCCTACGGATATTATTATATCATAGGTATGATTCAAAATACTGCCTTAGTATTGGTGTCCAGTGCATTAGTACCAGCAAAGGAAATGATAGGGACAATTGCATTACTTTTCCTAAGCTTTGGTTTATTAATAGGTATCTTTGGTAGTATTTTGTCCATAAGAAAATTTTTAAGAGTATAACTATTAAAACGAAAGGGAGGAAATAAGGAGGATGAAGAAAATAATCACAGTCATGCTTATTGTTGTAATGTTCTTAGGAATCATCCTACCAGCAGTAACTATGGCAGCAGGACCTGAAAAAGATCTTGGTAAAATCAATCAAGAAAAGAAGGCTGTAGAAAACAAAATAAGTGAAACCCAAAATAAGAAACAACAGGTTCAAGAAGAATTAGGGGAATTAAATCAACGATTTGAACAAGCACAAAATGAATTAGTTAGTACCGAGAAAAAGTTAGCTACTACCAATGAAAATTTAGAAGTAGCAAGGAAAGAATTTCAGGAAGCCCAGGAAAAAATGAAAGCGCAAAATGAAACCCTAAACGAACGTATACGGGCAATGTATAAGAATAATAGTACTTTAGGTTATTTAGATGTATTATTAGATGCAACAAGTTTTTCGGATTTTATCAGTCGCTTTGATACCATTCAAACCATAGTAGGCTATGATTTTAATTTACTAACTTCTCTACAGGAACAAAGAGACCAACTAGAAGATAAGAAAGAAGAAATACAGACGGAGCAGCAACGAATTACTACTTTAAAAGGACAACTACAAGCCAAAACCCAAGAGGTAGAGACCTTAAAGGTTAGTAAGCAGGATTATGCCAATAAGCTAGATAATGATTTAGCTAGCTATGAAGCTCAGACTGCACAACTAGAAAAGGATTCTCAAGAGGTTACCAGAATGATTCAAAAAGCCCAAAGAGAACAGCAAAAAAAAGCAGCAAAAAATGCTGTAGCTAGTGCAAAGAGCGCAAATGCTACAACTAGTACAAACAACACAAACAATACAAATACCTCAACAAATACCTCAACAACTACCAGTAGAGGGGGTTCTAGTAGCAGTCGATTATTATGGCCAGTACCAGGACATACTAGTATTAGCTCTCCCTATGGACCACGTAATCATCCAATTTTTGGAAAAACTAGGCCTCATACAGGGATAGATATTCCAGCACCAACAGGAACCCCAGCTGTAGCTGCAGGATCCGGGACAGTTACATATGCAGGTTATATGGGTGGATATGGGAATGCGGTAATCATTGATCTTGGAGGAGGAATCTCTACCTTACAAGGTCATAATAGCAGTTTATTAGTAAGTGTTGGTCAAAAGGTATCTAGAGGCCAAACTGTTGCAAGGGTAGGTTCTACAGGAAATTCCACAGGACCCCATTGCCACTTTGAAGTGCGCGTCAATGGAAGACCTATTAATCCACTTTCCTATGTAAGATAAAGAAAAAAGCAGCTTAGCTGCTTTTTTCTTTTTTGTAAAAGTCAGTGTCGGTGTTATAATAAAAATATAATAATTATAAACTCAATATCATATAATGATAGAAAAGCTTACCGTTCTAGAGATACTAATAATGAGGTGATTTTAAGTGAAGCATAAAAAGAGAGTTTGGTTGGCTGTTATTTTACTTTTGATTGTAACAAATACAGCCACTTTTTTACTGTCAAATATTTTACCTTTAAGTTTTGGAAATAAAGTGTTATTGGAAACTGACAGTCCTGAAACTGCTGTTAGTTTACAGAAGTTAGTAATGCTGAAGGAATTTTTAGAAAAAAATTATTATCAACCGGTTGAAGACAGTACATTAATGGATGGAGCCTTAAAAGGAATGTTTAGTTCTATTGGAGACCCTTATACGGTATATATGAATGATAAAGAATTTGAAAGCTTTATGACAGAAACCGAAGGATCCTTTGGAGGAATTGGGGTTCAAGTAACCATGGATGAAGATGGTTTGGTTACTGTAATAGCGCCTATAGTAGATACTCCAGGGGAGAGAGCAGGTTTAAAAAGTGGAGATAAAATTATAAAAGTAAATGGAGAAGATGTTACAGGAAGAGAATTAGATGAAGTAGTAGGAAAAATGAAAGGGAAGGCAGGTACCAAAGTAAAACTTACTATTGCTAGGAAAGGGAAAAAAGACTACATAGAAAGGGAAATTACTCGACAAATCATTCGCATTAAAACCGTAAAGAGCGAAAAATTAGAAGATGGTTTAGGATATATTCGTATTAGTATGTTTGACGAAAATACTGCCGAAGATTTTAATCAACATTTAAAGAAATTAGAAAATCAACATATAAAAGGCTTAATAATAGATTTAAGGGGAAATCCTGGAGGATTATTAAGTGAGGTAGTAGAAATCGCCGATAGAATTTTAGGAGAGCAAACCATAACATATACGGAGGATAGAAAGGGGAAAAAACAATATTATGACTCTGATGAAGAAACAAAGTTAGAGGTTCCCTTGGTTTTATTAATCAACGAAGGAAGTGCCAGTGCTTCTGAAATACTATCTGGAGCTGTTAAGGATACGAAATCAGGGATCCTAGTGGGTACCAAAACTTTTGGAAAAGGCATTGTTCAAAATGTTCAAACCTTATCTGATGGTTCAGGAATCAAATATACCTCTTCTGAATATTTTACTCCTAATGGAATCAATATTCATGGGAAGGGAATTACTCCAGATATTAAGGTAGAAATGCCAGATAAGTTACTGGAAAAAGGACAAAATTTACCATTAAAAGAAGATCTCCAATTTCAAAGAGCTGTGGAAATATTAAAATCTAAAATAGCCGCTAATTAAGGGGGATAAAAAATGCGACCTATTTTTGAATCCCTTGGAATAGGAATAAAATCCCTTATCCGAGTTATTTTTCATCCAGTCTTTTGGCTAGTACTTCTTTTAGTAATAATTCAATATAAGAAACAAACAAATATAGAAAAAAAGATATTGGGAATAGAGAGAAATAGTGTTATTGGAAGAACTTTTCAATCGATTTTTTACGGATTATTAGGGGGATTTTTAGGGAGTACTATTATGATTATAGTAGGGGTCTCCATTGGGCAAGAGGGACTTATATATCTTTTACCCATTGCCTTACTATTATATATGATAAAATCCCGCTATCTGTGTTTTTCCTATGCCGGAGGATTACTATCTCTATCTAGTCTTATCTTTGGGTTTCCTAAGGTAGATGTAGAAGGATTAATGGCTTTAGTAGCCATATTACATTTTATAGAAAGCTTTTTAATCTATTTGGATGGAAATACAGATAGCATACCGATTATTATAGATAAGGGGAATGGGCAGCATATAGGGGGGTACAACCTGCAACGGATTTGGCCCATTCCTATTATCATTATGACCCTTATGGCTAGCAATCAAGTAGCATCGGCTGCCCAGATTGAAATGCCTAACTGGTGGCCTCTAATAAAACCCTTTGGATACAAAAACCTAAATCATGTTACTTTCATTATGATTAGTGTTGTGGCAGTTCTTGGATACGGAGATATAGCCCTTACCCAGCTTCCCAAAATAAAAGTAAAGAAATCAGCCTTTCGTTTACTTAATTATAGTATTTTATTATTGGTTTTATCTATCTTAGCTTCGAGAATGATGGTATTCCAATGGATTGCAGCTTTATTTGCCCCTACAGTTCATGAACTTATTATTTTAATAGGGCAAAAAGAGGAAAGAAAAGGGAAACCCCTATTTACCCTACCGAAAAATGGAATTCGAGTTTTAGAAGTCTTAGAAGGTTCAGCGGCAGATAAAATGAAAATTCAAAGGGGAGATATTTTATATTCTATTAATAATATACCTGTAAATGCAGAGGAGGAGTTAATCCAAGTCCTAAATCAATGGCCCACCTTTGTATGGATTCAAGGAGAAGACTATAGGGGAGAAAAATATACAAAAGAATTAAAAGTATTTCCCTATGGACTAAGAACTTTAGGCATTATTGTTTTGCCCCAATACTCGGATATTACTTATGTAATGCAGGAAAAGGAAAGTATTTTAGAGAGAATCATTAGTAAAATAAGGGAATAAGCTTTTAGGTAAAGAAGCTTGTATTTTGTTCGTTGTTTATAGATAGAAATATTTTATCGCCAATGATTATATTTCCTCATTTCCCTTTTAAAATTTCTTCTAGTAGAATCATATTTTCTATGGTATTTAATATAATCAATAAAATCTTTGCCAAAGAAAATAAAGAAGTTAATCAGAGAAGCAATTACTGCTACTCTTTGATAGGTATCTCCAGTAATTAAGGAAATAACAAAATATGCCCAATCTAAATAAGCAAGCCATTTGATTTTAACAGGAATCACCATAAATAGCAGTATCTCTGTATCAGGAAATAAATAAGCAAAGGCCAAAAATAAAGATAAATTTAAATAGTAGCTGGTGCTATACCCAGCAATGAGCCCCGAAATCATGACTCCTATGATCCCAAAAAGATAATATAGATTGAATTTAAAAGTTCCCCATTCATATTCAAGGGTATTACCAATCATGTAATAAAAATATAAAACAAAAGCAATAAAGATTAAAGAAGCAGAAGGAGGAATAAAAATAAAGGTAATGATTCTCCAAATTTGTCCTTCCATAATAAGACTAGGAACAAAGGCTAAATAGTTGGATAGTGGAATATGAAAAATATATTGAATGACATAAACTAATATATTTCCTCCTATAATATAGGACATAAGATTGGGAATGGCATATCGACCAAATTTTTTTTCTAATTTATTTAACCAATTCATAAAAAAATCCTTTCTAAAATAAATTCTTGCCAAAAAGTATATCATATTTTCCTATAAATAGAAAATTCTATAAGGCTCTAGAGTTGTATTTTTTATTATCGTTTGGTAAATTGTAGATATCAAATAACAAAGGAGAATAAAAAATGATAAAATGGAAAGAAGATTATCGAGTAGGAGTAGATGTGATCGATGAGCAACATAAGGAATTATTTCGAATTGCCGGAGAAGCCTTCGATCTATTGCAAAATGATTTTTATTTAGATAAATATGATAGAATTGTAAACCTAATTGAGCAATTGAAAAATTATGCAGCCTTCCACTTTAAAACAGAAGAAAATTACATGGAAGAAATCGGATATAAAAGACTTTTGTCCCAAAAAGTCCAACACAATGATTTTATAGAAAAGATTAATCAGATCGATTTAGAAGTTATAGATGAAAATCAAGATCAATACCTATTGTCTATTATAGAATTTGCTGTGGACTGGATTGACCAACATATTTTAAAAGTAGATAAAATGATTCCAGTGAAATAAGATAGGACTGTATAAGAAGGATAAAATAAAAAGTCGTGCATAGAAAGGTTTTTCACTTTTCGACGCACGACTTTTTAGATTTCTGATTTAAACCCCCATAAACAGAGTTCTTGGCTTCAGATGGAGTTTTTACTCCAACTGAAGCTTGGAAATCATTATCCAGGGAGATACCGGCAGATAGTCATCGGATAAATTGACACTTATTTTCAGAAATAGTATAATGAGACGAACATATGTTTTAGAAAGATTAAAATATTATGTAAACCTAACTTTTCTATGTTATAATGATAAAATGTAGAAAGTTTTATTTAGGGATAATCGGGTGGTATACTAAATAACTTTATCTGTTGTGCTAGCACAATGGATTAACTTTAGAAATAGGTGGTGAGAAAATGGGAAAATTTCAAGTGGTCTCAGAATATACACCCCAAGGGGATCAGCCCCAAGCAATTGAGGCTTTAAGCAAGGGGATTTTAGGTGGGAAAAAATTTCAAACCCTTTTGGGGGTTACCGGTTCCGGAAAAACCTATACCATGGCAAAGGTGATTGAAAAGGTTCAAAAGCCTACTTTAGTAATCGCCCATAATAAGACCTTGGCAGCCCAATTGGCTAGTGAGTTTAGGGAATTTTTTCCCAATAATGCCGTAGAATATTTTGTTAGTTATTATGATTATTATCAACCGGAGGCCTATGTGGCTAGTTCGGATACTTATATAGAAAAGGATGCTTCTGTAAATGACGAAATAGACAAGCTAAGGCACTCCGCTACCGCAGCCCTTTTTGAAAGAAAAGATGTAATTATTGTAGCCAGTGTGTCTTGTATCTATGGCTTAGGAGACCCAATTGATTATGAAAATCTAGTGGTTTCCCTAAGACCCGGGATGGAAAAGGATCGTGATGAGGTCATTAGAAAGCTTATTGATATCCAATATATGAGAAACGATGTGAATTTCACTCGGGGAACCTTTCGAGTTCGAGGGGATGTATTGGAAATCTTCCCTGCTTCTTCTTCAGAACGCGCTATCCGTGTAGAGTTTTTTGGAGATGAAGTAGATAGAATTACCGAAATAGATGTTTTAACTGGTGAGATTGTAGGAATACGAAATCATGTTTCTATTTTTCCAGCATCCCACTATGCAACTTCTCCAGAGAAGTTGGAATCAGCTATTAAAAGTATAGAAGAGGAATTACAAAAAAGACACCAAGAGTTAATTTCAGAAGGGAAGTTATTAGAAGCTCAAAGAATTTTACAAAGAACCAATTTTGATATTGAGATGTTAAAAGAAATGGGATATTGTAATGGAATTGAAAATTATTCTAGGCATATTAGTAATCGCCCTCCAGGAAGCCCTCCATTTACCCTAATTGATTACTTTCCAAGGGACTTTTTAATGATGATAGATGAGTCCCATGTAACCATACCCCAGGTAAGGGGAATGTATGCTGGGGACCATTCTAGAAAAAAATCTTTAGTAGATTATGGCTTTCGACTACCTTCTGCCTATGATAACCGTCCCTTAACCTTTGAGGAATTTGAAGGTCATATCCATCAAATCGTTTTTGTATCTGCTACCCCAGGTCCATACGAAAAAGAACATAGTGAGCAGGTAGTAGAGCAAATTATTCGTCCTACTGGACTATTGGATCCAGAAATTATGGTGAAACCTATTAAAGGGCAAATAGACGATTTAGTTGGGGAAATTCATCAAAGAACAGAGAAAAAACAAAGGGTATTGGTGACCACTTTAACCAAAAAGATGGCAGAGGATTTAACCAATTATTTAAGGGAAGTGGATATTAAGGTAAAATATCTTCATTCAGATATAGATACCATAGAAAGAATGGAGATTATCAGAGATTTACGTTTAGGAACCTTTGATGTTTTAGTAGGAATCAACTTACTAAGAGAAGGACTTGATTTACCGGAAGTAGGCTTGGTTGCCATATTAGATGCAGATAAAGAAGGATTTCTACGTTCAGAGACTTCTTTAATTCAGACCATTGGTAGAGCTGCCCGCAATGCCGAGGGGAAAGTCATCATGTATGCAGATCAGATTACTTCTTCCATGGAAAGAGCAATAAACGAGACCAATCGTAGAAGACAATTACAAAAAGAATTTAATGAAAAGCATGGAATTATACCAAAAACCATACGTAAAAAGATTTATGATGTGATTGAAGCAACTAAGGTGGCAGAAGAGGCTGAAAAATATGGAATCAAGAAACCAGTAGAAAAAATGAGCAGGCAGGATATGATAGAATTGATTCAAAAATTAGAAGCAGAAATGCAAGAGTCAGCCAAGAATTTACAGTTTGAACGGGCTGCCGAGCTTAGGGATAAAATACAGCAATTAAAAGAAGAGAAGATATAATGGGAGTGAAACAATGGCAAAGAACAAAATTATTATACATGGAGCAAGGGAAAATAATCTAAAAAATTTCCATTTAGAGATTCCTAGGGATCAATTTATTGTTCTTACGGGATTAAGTGGTTCTGGAAAATCTACTTTAGCTTTTGATACCATTTATGCAGAGGGACAAAGAAGATATGTGGAATCCCTTTCTGCCTATGCAAGACAATTTTTAGGGCAAATGGATAAGCCCAATGTAGATTATATTGAAGGATTGTCTCCGGCTATATCCATTGAACAGAAGAGTACGAATAATAACCCCCGTTCTACTGTAGGAACGGTTACGGAAATTTATGATTATTTACGGCTACTTTTTACAAGAATTGGAATTCCCCATTGTCCCAAGTGTGGAAAGGAAATTAGTCAGCAGACCATTGATCAAATGGTAGATGGTGTTATGGAATTAGGAGAGGGTACCAAAATTCAATTGTTAGCACCTATTGTTTCTGGGCGAAAGGGACAACATGTAAAATTATTAGATCAAATACGAAAAAGTGGATTTGTACGGGTAAGGGTAGATGGAGAAATTCGAGATTTAGGGGAAGAAATTTCCCTAGAAAAAAATAAAAAACATACCATTGAGGTAGTAGTGGATCGACTTAAGGTAAAGGAAGGAATCCAAAAACGTCTTACTGATTCCATTGAAACGGTAATGGATTTAAGTGGAGGAATCCTATTGGTGGATGTTATAGGGGGAGAGGAACTTTTTTTTAGTCAGAATTTTGCCTGTATTGATTGCGGGATTGGCTTAGAAGAAATGTCTCCTAGAAACTTTTCTTTTAATAGTCCTTACGGAAAATGTCCTACCTGTGATGGAATTGGAACCCTATTAAGGATAGATCCCAACCTTGTGATTCCGGACCCTTCTAAAAGTATAGTAGAGGGAGGCTTAGAGCCTTGGGAGAATCTAAAAGAGGATTCCTGGTATTATAGTTTGCTAAGGGCAGTATCAAAACACTATGGCTTTAGTTTAAATACTCCTATTAAAGATTTAGATAAAGATCTCATTGATATTATTCTTTATGGAACAAAGGGAGAAAGAATCAAAGTTCAATATGCAAAAGAGAGTAGAAAAGGAGAATATTTAGTTGCCTACGAAGGGATCATTCATAATTTACAGAGAAGGTACAATGAAACTAGTTCTCAAACAATGCGTTCATACTTTGAAAGATATATGAGTATGGATCCCTGTCCTACTTGCCGTGGCAGTAGGCTTAAAAAAGAAAGTCTTGCTGTTACCATTAACGATAAAAATATAGCCCAAGTTTCTGAACTTTCCATTCATAAAATTCTTGATTTTTTAAAAAATCTTACTTTAAGTGAAAAAAATAGAATGATTGCAGATCAAATTCTAAAGGAATTGCGAGCAAGGCTACAATTTTTGATGGATGTAGGCTTAGACTATTTAACTCTTTCCCGTTCTGCTGGTACGTTGTCTGGGGGAGAGTCCCAACGAATTCGCCTTGCTACCCAGATCGGTTCAGGCCTTGTGGGAGTTATTTATATTTTAGATGAACCCAGCATTGGTTTACATCAAAGGGATAATGAAAAACTATTAAATGCCCTAAGAGAACTTACAGATTTAGGAAATACTCTTCTTGTGGTAGAACATGATGAAGACACCATGTATGCTGCGGATCAAATCATAGATATCGGTCCTGGAGCAGGGGCTCATGGAGGTTATGTGGTAGCCCAGGGAACGGCAGAGGAAATTATTAAAAATGAAAATTCTATTACTGGGCAGTATTTAAGTGGAAAAAGATTCATTCCTATACCAGATGTACGTAGAAAGCCCAATGGAAAGTACATTGAAGTAATAGGGGCAAGGGAAAATAATTTAAAAGATATAAATGTAAAATTTCCTTTGGGAGTCTTTACCTGCGTAACAGGAGTATCAGGTTCAGGAAAGAGTACTTTGGTAAATGATATATTGTATCGGGGCATTTCCAAAGAGCTTTATCATTCTAAGGAGCGGCCAGGAGATCATGATAAAATAAAGGGAATTAAATATATTGACAAGATTATTAATATTGATCAATCTCCTATTGGAAGGACTCCCCGTTCTAATCCAGCCACCTATACGGGAACTTTTGATCTGATTCGGGATTTATTTTCCCAAACTTCTGAAGCCAAAGCTAGGGGATATCAAAAAGGACGCTTTAGCTTCAATGTAAAGGGTGGACGGTGTGAAGCCTGTTCAGGGGATGGAATCATAAAGATTGAAATGCAGTTTTTATCTGATGTCTATGTACCTTGTGAGGTATGTAAAGGAAAAAGGTATAATCGAGAAACTTTGGAGATTAAATACAAAGGGAAAAATATTGCGGATGTTTTAGATATGACAGTAGAAGAAGCATTAGAGTTCTTTGAAAATATACCAAAAATTAAACACAAGCTGCAAACTTTGTATGACGTAGGTTTGGGTTATGTTAAATTGGGACAACCTTCTACCCAGTTGTCTGGGGGAGAAGCCCAGAGAATTAAATTAGCAACTGAGTTAAGTAAAAGAAGTACAGGAAAGACTCTTTATATTTTAGATGAGCCTACTACCGGTCTTCATTTTGCCGACGTGCATAAATTAACAGGGCTCATTGATCGGCTAGCAGAAGGCGGAAATACTATTGTGATTATTGAGCATAATTTAGATGTGATTAAAAGGGCGGATTATATTATTGACTTAGGACCTGTCTCTTATACACATCTCCGAGCCCACGAGACAGG
>USMD01000063.1 GCA_900555725.1 uncultured Garciella sp.
GATATAATACTCACTATTTTTCCTTTTAATCTGAATAGTGTAAGGCTTATAAATATCTATTTCCTTCTGTTTATTGATGTCATAACCTTTCTCTGGAATTATAGCATCTATCACTTGATGAAGGAACTTATCTGGAACAATTACTTCTGCTTTAATCCTTGGGCTACGCCCACTCTTTGTCCTATTTATAGTATCAGCTATCTCTATGAAAAATCTACCTTTTGCATATGTAAGTCTAGTATTTAAATTACCTTTTTTTGATTTATCTCCACGAGAATAGAGTTTATTACTTCTTAAGTCTTTCCATTCTTTATTAGTGATCTTTCCCTTCATCCTCTTGTAGAAGTTTTTCCTTCCACCAAAGATAACCTTAGGAATAGTCCCTTCTTCTAAGTGGTTTTGTAGTTCTTTTTCTTTCCTTTCTAGCTTTTCAATCCTTGATTTTAGCCCTTTTATACAAGTTTCTAAATCACCCTTTTTAGGCTTTCTTTTTCCTTTTATGTAGTCATTTAACTTCTTATTTGTTTTCTTAATCTTTGCTTGAACGTCTTCCAACCCTTGGGGTAAAAGTTCTTCTTGGCTAGAGATCGTAGCTTTGTCTAGAAGTACAGTATCTTCTGCATATCTTTTATTTAATTTAAAAGTCTTTGGGATAGACTTGTTTAAGTCATTAGGAGAAACACCCTCTAAAAGACGATTATATGCGTATCTTGTTGCAGAACAAAACTCCCTCATTAAATTATCTAAACGAGAGCTGAACTCTTTTGATGGGTTTTTAATTTTCAACATTCTCACTGTTTTCATTCAAATCACCTTTCGACTTTAAGACTTTTTTTACGCTTTCAGAAACTTTTTGTCCGCCTCTTTTCCCGTATATTCTAGCAGAAAAAGAAGTGACAATGGAAATCAAGTCGTTCACTAACTCTTTTTGGCTGCCTGAATTATCTGAGTCCTCAACAACAATTATTTTCGAGTTATTACCTTCTATATATTTCTCTAAATACTTGTATCCAAACCTTGCTAATCTATCTTTATATTCTATAATTACAACGTCAGCTTCTTTATCTTTAATAGCAGTAAGCATTTTATATATTTATGGTCTATTTTCATTAATTCCACTAGCAACTTCACTAAAAACCTTTACAACTTCATAGTTATTTTCCTGTGCATATTGAGTTAATCTCTCTATTTGTCTATCCAAATTACCACTACTTTGTTGCTTTTTAGTAGATACTCTGAAATAGATAAAAGCTCTATTTTTCGCCAATATTTTGTTATTATCTTCAACTTTCTTATTGTTTCTTTCTCCTAGAATACGATTTATTTCATCTTCTGATATTCTTCTATGTCCTCCAGGAGTTAGTATCACTTTTATTTTTCCACTTTCATCCCATCTTCTAATAGTTTTATTGCACACATCTAAAATTTTAGCTGCTTTACTAATCGAATAAAAAATGGCATGATGCATCACCTCTTCATACATCATACAATGAATGTCTATATATGCCCAGATATTATTAAACTGTTTCTACCTCCCTTAAAAAATCAGGTTCATTATATCATATTTCTTATTATTTCACTATATAGATGAACTATAATGGCTCAGATAAAATAGGGGGAATCGTTTGTGATTAATATCATATGGTTTTTTATGATTGGGATTGGAATAGTTGTTGGATTGGTCAATGGAAGAATGGAAGAGATCACCCAGGCGGCTATGGATTCCGCTCAATTGGCAGTGGAGATGTGTATTGGGTTCATTGGAATTTGGGCCTTGTGGTTGGGTCTTATGAATGTGGCGCAAAAATCAGGTTTTATCCAGGGACTTTCTAAGGTGATCTCTCCTGTTCTCAAAAGAATTTTTCCAGAGGTACCGAAAGATCATCCTGCTATGGGTACTATGGTAATGAATATGACAGCAAATATGATGGGACTTGGCAATGCAGCAACTCCCTTAGGTCTTAAGGCTATGGAGGAATTACAAAAACTTAATCAGTATAAGGATCGAGCCAGTAATGCCATGTGTACTTTTTTAGTGATCAATACCTCCTCTATTCAATTGATTCCTACTACAGTGATTGCCTTAAGAATGTCTACAGGCTCTAGTAACCCAACGGAAATTATAGGAACATCTTTGATTGCTACTACCGTCTCCACCGTGATAGGTCTAATTAGCGTAAAACTTTTAGAAAAAGGGGGGAGAGGTCGATGATTCAATGGATTTCATCAGCAATCATTCCTTTGTTTATGCTTATAATCCTAACCCTAGGAATGATAAAGAAGGTGAAGGTTTATGATTGTTTTGTGGAGGGAACGAAAGAGGGACTTTCCACTGCTCTAAGGGTATTTCCCAACCTTATTACCATGTTAGTAGCCATTGGAATCTTTCGGGAGTCCGGGGCATTGGAGTATATTATTAAACTTTTGGGGCCTTTATTTGGACTGATTGGAGTACCACAGGAGGTATTGCCTTTAGCTCTATTGAGGCCCTTGTCAGGCTCTGGTGGTCTTGCTATTTTAACGGATATTTTAAAAAACTATCATCCCGATTCTTTTATAGGGAGAGTGGCCTCTACCATGATGGGATCCGCAGAGACTATTTTTTACACCCTAGCTGTATACTTTGGTTCCATTGGCATTAAGGATTATAGACATACTCTGTCCGCCGCTTTAATTGCAGATTTCTCTGCTCTAATTGCCTCGGTAGTGGTTTGCAGTTGGGTGTTTTTATCATAGAGGGCTTGAAAATATTCATAAAGTATGTATATAATAAGGATAATTAGAAAGAATAGTTTCAAAAGGATACTTTAAAAGGTAATGAAAGGAAGACTGTAGGTTTCTTATACAAAGAGAGCTGGGACAGGTGAAAGCCAGCTATAGGAGACCCATGGAGATGGCCCTGGAACCGTTTAGTCGAGGGTAGCTTACCTTAGGCTAGAAGGGAGTTGTTTCCCTTATAAAACAAAGTGACTGTTTTCACTTATGGAGATTGATACCGCGAGGTATCAGTGAAAAAGGGTGGTACGGCGAAGAAAACTCTCGTCCCTTTCATTAGGGAGGAGTTTTTTTATTGCCTTGTGGAACATCTATTCCCATATTTTTGTGAATGATTGATATATTTTGAATCAAATTTAATGAAAATAGAAAGGAAGAAAACAATGAGTGAAAAAGAGACCTTTTATATTACAACACCAATTTATTATCCCAGTGACAACCTACATATAGGACACTCCTATACTACCGTTGCAGCTGATGCAATGGCACGATTTAAAAGGGCTACAGGCTATGATGTAAAATTCCTTACAGGAACTGATGAACATGGACAAAAGATCCAAAGAAAGGCAGAGGAAAAAAGTGTTACACCAAAGGAATATGTAGATGAAATTGTAGCAGGGATTAAAGAACTTTGGAAGGCCTTAGATATTTCTTACGACCAATTTATTCGTACTACTGACGACTACCATGTAGCAGCTGTTCAAAAAATCTTTAAAAGGCTTTATGACCAAGGGGATATCTACAAGTCCTACTATGAGGGTTGGTATTGTACTCCCTGTGAAGCTTTCTGGACCCAGTCCCAGTTAGTAGAAGGAAAATGTCCTGATTGTGGACGGGAGGTAGAACTTACGAAAGAAGAAGCCTATTTCTTCAAGTTGTCTAAATATCAAGACCGAATTATAGAACATATCCAAAAAAATCCTAAATTTGTTCAACCAGAGACCATTAAAAATGAGATGATTAATAATTTCTTAAAACCAGGGCTAGAAGATTTATGTGTATCTAGAACTTCTTTTGATTGGGGGATTCCAGTGACCTTTGATGAAGGGCACGTGGTATATGTATGGATTGATGCCCTTTCCAATTATATTACCGCACTGGGGTATCTAAGTGACAACCAAGAAGAATTTAAAAAATATTGGCCAGCAGATGTCCAATTAGTAGGAAAAGATATTGCCAGATTCCATACCATTATTTGGCCAGCAATGCTTATGGCCCTTGATCTTCCACTACCTAAAAGAGTATTTGGACATGGATGGATTTTATTAAAGGGAGGGAAAATGTCTAAATCCAAGGGAAATGTAGTAGATCCTATGGTATTAGTGGATAAATATGGAGTAGATGCTATTAGGTATTATGTCCTTAGAGAATTGCCCTTTGGTTCTGATGGAGTTTATTCTGAAGAGACCCTTATTCATCGAATTAATTCAGATTTAGCCAATGACCTAGGAAATTTGGTTAGCAGAACCGTTGCTATGGTAGACAAATACTTTGGTGGGCATCTCCCAGGGAAACAGGAATTTGGTGAATTTGATGAGGATTTAATTACCCTTGCCCTAGAAACCCCAGGTAAGGTAGAGAAAAATATGGATCAATTACAATTTAGCAATGCCCTAGCAGATATATGGAAGTTCATCTCTAGAGCCAATAAATACATCGATGAGACAGCGCCTTGGATATTAGCTAAGAAAGAAGAGAAAAAGTCTAGATTGGCTGCTGTATTATATAACTTATTAGAGAGCATAAGATTTATTTCGATATTAATTCAACCATTCTTACCTAATACTCCAAAAAAGATCTGGGAGCAGATAGGGATAGAACAGGGAGAATTCACTACTTGGAAGAGTCTAAAGGAATTTGGAAATTATCCCAGTACTGTAAAAGTACAAAAGGGAGCTGCAATCTTTCCAAGAATTGAAGTAGAAAAAGAAGAGACCAAAGAACAACCTAAGGCCAAGAAAGAGAAAAAGAAAGAAAACAAAAATAAAGAAGAGACAACACCGGCTCAAATTACGATAGAGGATTTTGCAAAAATTGATTTTAGAACAGCAAAGGTAATTCAAGTAGAGAAGGTAGAAGGAGCTGATAAGCTTTTAAAACTTCAATTGCAAATGGGAGGGGAAATAAGACAAGTAGTATCCGGAATCGCCAAGTATTATAAGCCAGAGGATTTAGTGGGAAAGACCGTTGTGGTAGTGGCAAACCTAAAACCTATAAAGTTACGGGGAGAACAGTCGAATGGAATGATCTTAGCTGCTTCCAAGGGAGATCAATTAAGTCTTGTGACCTTAGATGATGACAGCTTAGATACAGGAACTCAGGTACGATAGGAGGAATTATTTTGTATTTTGATAGTCATGCTCATTTAGAGGATAAACAATTTGACGAGGATCGGGAGCAGTTGATTGCAAAGGCCAAGGAAGAGGAGATAGAGTTAATTGTAGATCCAGGATCAGATTTACTCTCTTCTAAGGCCGCTCTGGCTTTGGCTGAAAAATATGATTTTATCTATGCAGCCGTAGGGATACACCCAGAAGAGGCTAGAGACATTACAGAAGATACTTACCAAGAGTTAAAACAATTAGCGAAAAATTCAAAAGTAGTAGCCATTGGGGAAATTGGATTAGACTATCATTACGAGGACAATCCCCCCCGGGAAGTACAAAAAGAAGTATTTCAAAGGCAAATTCAAATGGCATCTAAATTGAACATGCCTATTATTGTACACAATCGAGAAGCCCACGGGGATACCTATGGGATTTTAGAGAAATATTTTGATAAAGAGAGTGGCGGTGTCATGCATAGCTATAGTGGCAGTGTAGAAATGGCGAAAAAATTTATTGCTCTAGGACTTTATTTATCTATATCGGGACCTGTCACCTTTAAAAATGCTAAGAAAAATGTAGAAGTAGTAAGGGAAATCCCTTTGGAGTATTTATTGATTGAAACAGATAGCCCTTACTTAACACCAGTTCCCTTTCGGGGCAAAAAAAATCACCCTGCTATGGTACAATATGTAGCCCAGAAAATCGCAGAAATTAAAAATATTTCAGTAGAAGAAGTAGCAGAAAAGACCAAAGAAAATGCTAAGAGATTGTTTGGTATTTCTTAATCTATTCTTTAAGGAAATGAATCAAATAGGAAACGACGACTTGGCAGCAAATGATCATCCTATTCAATACAAGCAGTAAGCTGCTTTTGGCTAGGGAACTTTAGGCTTTCTTCGACGGCTGTAAACAGCCTTGGCACCTTCCTTGAACCAGTAGGGGATTTTGTCCCCTACAACTCCCTATTTTTATGTTTTAGAAATCGGATATAAAAATTGAAAGTGAAAAAGAAGTGAGAAATCTCTTAAGGAGTTTGGATTTTTTCACCGAAGGGAGTTTTTTCAAAACAAAATCAACGATTTATTCAGCAATTCGAAATTCCTTTTCATTCTCTTGAGAATGTAGTTTCATGGCCTCTTCCATGGTATAAAGTCCTTTTTCTTTTCCCATCAACCAATTTGCAGCATAAATTGCCCCTTGACCAAAGGCATTTTTATTAATAGATTCATGTACGATTCGAATGATTTCATTCGGAAGTCCAAAGACTACCTCATGTTTTCCTACGATTCCCCCTGCCCGAATGGAACTTACATGTTCTTGTGTATCCAGTCCTAAATTTTCAGCAATTCTTAGGGCAGTTCCAGAAGCACCTTTTTTACTTTTAAAATGTTCTTCTATGATTTCAATATCAGCATTAGGAATCATTTCTTGGAATTCTTTAGATGCCTTAATTAAAAAGTTAATCCCTAAGGTAATATTTGGTGAATATAAAATAGCAGTATATTGGCTAAGCATTTTTAATAGCTCTAAATGAATTTCGTCATAATTTGAAATAGCAGATACAATACGTATTCCATATTTAGCGGCATTTTTATAAAATTCTACTCCATCCATAGATGAGAAGTCGATGATTACGTCAACAAAATGATCTCTGTAGAAGGTATTCTTTTCAATAGACTGGGTACAAAAAATTTTCCCTTCTTCATGTTCAAAACCTAATAGGTGGCTTGCATATTCTCCTTCATTTTTCTTAGAGTTTCTTACTACCCATTTTAATTCACAATCTTTATCTTTCAGTATTTCTTGAGCCACGAAAGAGCCAGTTTTTCCAAAGCCAAACATTCCAATCATAGTTTTCAATCAAGCATCCTCCTCTTTTTATAAGAATTTTAAATTTGAATTTTGTCACTCCCTTGAACAGCCTTATTTCTCCTAAAGGACAACGAATTCTATGTATCAAAAATACTGATACTTAGAATTCTGTTAGGTAGCTTTAGATGGAGTAAAAACTCCATCTAAAGCAAGAACTCTGTTTATCTGAACACTGCCATTTTTGAGGTTCCCAATTTCATAGAATGGGAGATAAGTACTGCTACACGCCTGGATAAGAAGTAAACTCCATTTGAATCTAAGAATTACTTGATCCTACTAAATAAGATATTGAGTATAGGCGAAAACTATTACAGGATGAAATCTTTTGATGCAGTTTAAATATACAATTTTATTATAACACAAAGTTGTCACTTTATAAAAGAAAATTTGAAAAAAATTGTAAAAGTTTTGAAAATATCATTTTGTCACCAAAGAAAGCTCTACTCATATACTAATATTGAACTAGAAGTAATGACTAGATATTTTTAGTTTAAATATTTATGAAAAATAAGGAGGAATCTTTTGTGACAAGGAAAAGAAATAAAGAAGAGTATCCGGAAATACAAGATATGGGATATCCGGCTATGCCAGATATGATGTCAGGTTATGGAATGGGAATGTATTGCTATTGCAGACCTTATCCTATGTATGATCATGGATGTGGAATGCCTTGTCCAGGATCTTATATGGGAGATATGGGAGCCTTCTATCCTGATATGGAAAGCCCTTATGGATATGAACCAGGATATTATGATCCGGGTTATGGGCCAGGCTATGGTTATGCTCCAGGAATGAATCCAGACTGTCCCTATAGAGATCGATGGTCTATGAATCCTAACTACCCAATGGCAGAGGATGAAGAATAAGCAAGGGCTATGTTCATAAGAAAAGCAGGAAATGGGGCTATTGCCAAACAGATTAAATGAAATAAAAAGAGCCATAGATGTTTCATAAGCAGTGCAGTAAAGACATCTATGGCTATATTTTTCTAAGCATTTAAAGGGAAAAAGGAAGAGTATGTTTTATGTTTAAAGAATAATCTGCTTGGAGATACTGTAAATATTCTTATGTATTTTTGATTCTCCCTAAAATAAAACCAGGAGGTTATAAAAATGGAAAAACAAAACCAGAAGGTAAGGGAGCTATTTGAGAAACATAAGCTGTCTGCCTTTCTGATACTACTGCTTGTGTCTTTCATTATAGTAGTAGGTTTCTACCATTTCTATGAAAAGGAGATCAGTATCTTAGATAATCAAAAAAAGATTCTTATAAAAACAAGAAAGAACACTGTTTCTGAAGTGTTAAAAGAACAAAATATTACCCTTAGGCACAAAGATCAGATAAAACCATCTTTAGATACAAAAATAAAGGAAGATATGAAAATAAAGATTCAAAGGGCAAAACCTGTTACAATTATTGCCGACGGTAAAAAACAGGAGATTCTTACTGCAGCTACTAAGGTAGAAACTATTTTAAAAGAGGCTAAAATCCAGCTAGGGAAAAGAGACAAAGTAGAGCCTAAGGGGACTTCAAAGATAGGGAAAGATCGAAGAATCCAAATTGTAAGGGTTACTCAAAAAAACATGATAGAAGAACAGCCCATTCAATATTGTACCCAAAAACAACTTACAGAGCAGTTGGATATTGGGAATACAAAGATTGTGAGACAGGGAGAAAATGGTTTAAAGAAAAGGCAAATGAAAGTGACCTATGAGGATGGAAAGGAAGTAAAAAGAGAACTGATTCGGGAAAAGATTGTGATAGAACCGAGGGATGAAGTGATTCAAGTAGGAATAAACGATACCATCAATACTTCCAGGGGCAATAGTCGATTTCAAAAAGCCATCGTTGTCACCGCAACTGCTTATTGTCCCACCGATCCTGGAGTAGATGGGGTTACCAGTGTAGGAGCAAGATTACAAAGAGGAGTTATTGCAGTAGACCCTAGTGTAATCCCCTACCATACCAAAATTTATGTTCCTGGCTATGGATTCGGTGAGGCCTTAGATACAGGGGGAGCCATTAGGGGAAGTAGAATTGACCTAGCAATGGGTTCAAGACAAGAAGCCTTACAATATGGGCGGAGACAGGTGAAAATATACTTATTGGAAGACTAAAAAATAAATCTATCCTAAGATCCATGATCAATAGAAACAGAAAATTTTCTGTTTCTTTTTTCCCCTATTTTTTGATAAAATAGAGAGAAAGGAGGTTTCCCATGATACGAGAAGTCATTGTAGTAGAAGGAAAAGACGATGAAGCAGCAGTAAAAAAAGCGGTAGATGCCGAAGTAATTATTACTAGTGGATTAGGGATAGAAGAAAAAACGATAGAAAGAATTTGCCATGCTCAGCAGCGAACAGGGGTGATCATTTTTACAGATCCAGATTTTCCAGGGGAGAAAATTAGAAAGATGATTTCTGAGAAAGTCCCTGGTTGCAAACACGCTTATCTTCCCAGAAAATATAGTAAGAAAGGGAATGATATAGGAATAGAAAATGCTACACCAGAGCATATTAGACAAGCCCTTTCCAAGGTACAAACTAAAAAATCAGGCAGAGGGATCTTTACCATGGAACATCTAATAGACGCTGGACTTATTATGGGAGATTCAGCCAGAAGGAGACGGGAAAAAATGGGAGATATTTTAGGAATAGGCTATGGGAATGGAAAGCAATTTCTAAAAAGACTCAATCACTATCAAATTACCATGGAAGAATTTCAAAAGGCACTAGAAATGATAGAAGGGAGAAATACATAATTGGAAAATTTAGCTTCCCCTAAAAATATAAAGGAAATTGTGAAAAAACATGGATTTCAATTCAATAAAAAATTGGGGCAAAACTTTTTAATTGATCAGAACATATTACATAAGATTGTAGATGGTGCGAATATTACCAAGGAGGATGGGGTATTAGAAATTGGCCCTGGGATTGGTACCTTAACCCAAGAGTTAGCTAAGAGAGCCAAAAAAGTGGTGGCGATTGAAATTGACCAGCATCTTTTACCCATCTTACAAGATACCTTAAAGGATTTTGACAATATAGAAGTGATTCATGGAGATATTTTAAAGATGCCCCTAAGGGATATCTTATATCATAAATTTGAAAATAGAAAGATAAAAGTAGTAGCAAATTTGCCCTATTATGTGACTACTTCTATTGTTATGAAATTATTAGAAGAGGAATTACCCATTGATAGTATTACTATTATGATACAAAAAGAAGTGGCAGAGCGCATGAATGCGGCCCCAGGGGGGAAAGATTACGGTGCTCTTTCTGTTGCTGTTCAATTCTATGCCAATCCCCATAGGATTGCCACAGTTCCTTCCAATGTATTCATTCCACAGCCTAAAGTAGATTCTATAGTGATTGGTTTAGATATCTTGGACAAGCCTAAGGTAGAGGTGTCCAATCGAAAGCTATTTTTCCAAGTGGTGAAAGCGGCCTTTGGAAAACGAAGAAAGACCTTGTTAAATGCACTTTCCACAGGAAGTTTAGGAATAGAAAAACAAGAAGTTCTAGAGGTTCTTAACGGAGTAGAAATTGACAGCAAACGAAGGGGAGAGACCTTAAGTTTACAGGAGTTTGCTGACATTGCTAATTCCATTGATGATCAATATAAAATTAAGAATGAAAGGGGATAAAAAGATGAGAGGTTGGATTTTGTATGATGATTTTAGTCCAGGTTTAAGAAAAGAAAGACATGAAATTGATCGATTTTTAGAGGTAGCCCAAGAACAAAATATTGATTTAAAAATAGTGAGTCCTAATCAATTTGACCTAATTGTAACTAGGGATGCCCGGGACAGTGTGGTAATAGATGGGGAGGTAGTGCCAGTACCAGATTTTTTCATCCCTAGATTAGGAGCTTCTACCACCTATTTTGCTTTGGCTGTTATTCGTCATTTAGAACAATTAGGTGTCTATACTGTAAATAGTTCCACAAGTATCGAAGCGGTAAAGGATAAATTATATACCCAACAGATTTTAGCTTCCAGAAATATGCCAGTACCCAAGACTATGTTGGCAAAATATCCAGTGAATGTGGATCTAATTGAAAAGCAATTTGGTTTTCCTGTTATTGTTAAGACCCTATCAGGAGCCCAGGGGACGGGAGTATTTTTAGCTGAGAGTAAATCAAAGTTTCGGGATGTGATGGATTTAATTGATGCAACCAATAGTGGCGCCAATATTATCATACAAGAATTTGTCTCATCCAGTAAAGGACGGGATCTTAGGGTATTTGTCATTGGGGGACGTGCCATTGCTGCAATGGAGAGGGTATCCCAAGATGGCAATTTTAAAGCAAATCTCTCCCAAGGGGGATTAAGTAAAAAGGTAGAACTCACCTCTGAGATGGAATGGATGGCTACAGAAACAGCTCGGATTCTAAACTTGGAGGTCACCGGAATTGACCTGCTTTTTGACGAAAATGGCCACTATAAAATCTGCGAAGCAAATTCTGCCCCTGGATTCAAAGGACTTGAGGAATGCTGTGAAAATATAAACATTCCGGGATCTATTTTTAACTTTATTCGTATTCGTTTGGGAATGTTTGATTAAAGAGAGGAGAATAGAAATATCAATTTCTTAATGAAAAAAACACTTAATAAAATACGATTCTTCCAATTACCCTAATGGAGTATATGACAATTCCCTCTGATTGGAAACCTAAGTATTTTTATTAAGTGTTTTTTTATTACTCATATTTTTAACATGAACGAACACAAAAATACAAGGAGCTGTCTCTTATACAC
>USMD01000064.1 GCA_900555725.1 uncultured Garciella sp.
GGCTCGGAGATGTGTATAAGAGACAGCAATAGATATATGTATCATAAAGCACTGAGTCTATATCGATCATCTAATCTAACTTTTGGAAAGGTATTATCCTTTCTATTACTTCTTGAATTTGAAACAAAAGATATTATATCAATCATTGAAAGTAAGAGATATAAAATGACAGCTCAGGAAATATCAAAGTATTTAATTAGAACAATCGAGGTGAAATAAGTGGCTGTTGAAAAACTCATCATGATGAATGTGGTTGGAAAGAATAGTTATGTAGATCAAGTAATAAGGGATATCTTATTATTTGAAAATATTCAAGTAGTAGATGCTTATAACGAAATTGAAAATTTTAGATTTAGTATGAGTATAACCGATAAACATATAGATGAAATAGTAGAATTTACCGAGGTAAAGTCTGGATTGAAAAGTGGAAGCTCAGAGGAGTTTGCCAATAAAGTCAAATTTCTAAAGAAGTTATTTAATAATGAATATGAGATAGATAAAGATATTTTACAAGGGGACATTGATTTACAGGGAGTAGTAAAGACTGCCAATGATTTGTACGATGAAACCTATAGTAAGTATGAGGTTTTAAAAAATTACAATCAGCAGTTGCAAGAGATCAATAAAAGCATTCAAGTCTATCAATTTCTTTCTTATGCTAATATAGAAATGGAAAGGGTAAATCATTTATCTAATTTTGACTTTACAATAGGGATTTTTAGTAAAGAGAATATCTTAAGATTAAAAAATAACTATGAAAAAATTACCGCTATTGTTGTACACGTAGGAACTTTAGAAGAAGATGAAGTATATGTAGTAATTTGGCCTAAAGATCTAGAGGTAGAAACCAATAGAATATTAAAATCCTTAAACTTTCATAGGCTTGAAGGCATGAAAGAAGAGTATAAGGGGATTCCTTCAGAGATTTTATCCATGCTAGAAGGGAAAAGAGAAAATCTAGAAACTGAGATTGCTAAATTACAATCTGAAGTGAATGAAATAAAGATAAAGTATAGAGATCAAAGCAATTATGCCTATAATGTTCTTTATCTTTACGAAAAAATTAATGAAGTAAAGAAAGAAATGGCCTTTAGTAAGGAGCACTTTTATTTTTCAGGATGGATTCCAGCCAGGCTAAAAGAAAAGATAAAATCTCTTCTTTCTAAGTATGAGGATATCCATATTATGTTTAATGATGAACAGAAAAAACAAAATTTAAAACCACCTACCAAGCTTAGAAATAACTGGTTATTTAAACCCTTTGAAGCTTTTATAAAAATGTACGGAGTACCTTCCTATGAAGAGGTAGACCCAACGCCTTTTTTAAGTATATCTTATTTATTTTTATTTGGATTTATGTTTGGAGATGTGGGACAGGGATTGGTATTTTTCCTTGTAGGGATGTTGTTAAGCCATATTAAAAAAATTCAAGCTGTTAGTATTTTATCGAGACTTGGAATTAGTTCTGTGGTGTTCGGATTTCTTTACGGTAGTGTATTTGGATTTGAAACAGTGATCCCAGCCTTATGGCTAAAGCCCTTTGACAATATCAATACCCTATTGATGGTTTCTATAGGAATTGGGATAGTACTTTTAACCATTGGATATATTTATGGAATGGTAAATAACTATAAAGCAAAGGATTATTACAATATGATTCTCAGTAAAAATGGATTCACTGGCTTAGTATTGTACTTTGGGCTGCTTTTAGTGGTAGTGGCATTATTTACAGGAAATCGACTGATTTCCATGGAAGTATTGGGAGTGATTGTAGCATTATTAATTGTAGTTTTATTTATGAAGGAACCTATTATTAATAAGTTATGCCATCATAAACAAAAACTAGATGGAAATTTTTTTGTGGAAAGCTTTTTTGAAATCTTTGAAATTCTTTTGAGTATTTTTAGTAATACCCTATCCTTTATAAGGGTTGGAGCCTTTGCTTTAAATCACGTTGGCTTATTTATTGCATTTGAGACCTTAGCTCATCTTATAGATAGTGGGGTAGGGAGTACTATTATTTATATGATAGGAAATATCTTCATCATAGGATTAGAAGGTCTTATTGTGGGGATTCAAGTATTAAGATTAGAATACTATGAATTATTTAATAAATATTATATTGGTGGTGGAGAAGAATTTAAAGCCGCAAAATTATAAACTTTGGGAGGAATTATAAAATGTTAAGTCTTATTATGTCTATAGCAGTAATTATTGTTTTTTCAACGATTGCAGCAGGGATCTATTTCTTAAAAAAAGGTTATAGTGGAAATACAAAGGCAGAAGGTCTTTTACGGGTTAGCTTAAAGGTATTTATTCCATTAATTATGATAGGGGTTTTAACATTAATTCCAGACATTGCAATGGCTGCAGAGACAGGAAATAGTAGTTCAGGTTTAGGATATATTGGAGCTGCATTATCCACAGGATTGGCATGTCTAGGTTGTGGAATTGCTGTTGCCAACGTAGGTTCTGCTGCCCTTGGCGCTGTATCAGAAAATGAAAAAATGCTTGGTAAAACATTAATTTATGTAGGGCTTGCAGAAGGAATTGCAATTTATGGATTAGTAATTTCCATTATGATTATCGGTACCCTATAGGTGATTTATATGAAATCATTTTTATTAAGTGATAACAGAGATACTTATTTAGGTTTAAAGCTTGCTGGAATTGATGGAGTATATCTGCAGAAAAATGATGATGTTCTAGCTGCATACAAAGAGGCTTTATCTAAAGAATATGGAATTATTTTTATTACAGAAAAGATCTATCAAACCATTAAGGAAGAAGTCATCAAAACAAAAACTACCAAAAAGATACCATTAATAACAGTGATTCCAGATCGACATGGATATGCCAATGAAAAAGAGAAAATTACAAGTTATATAAAACAGTCTATTGGATTATGATGGGAAGTGGTTTAGATGATAACAGTAGAAGATAAGATTAGCACTTTCTCTAAATATGTATATGACAAGGAATTAAGATTATCCAATCAAGTACTTCAGCAACTTGAAGATAAAAATAAAAAAATACTTCAAGCCAAACAGGAAGAGATAGAGAGAAAATGCAACAATTTAGAAAAAAAAATGAACAAAAAGATGGAGATGGAATCTCAGAAGATTATTTCTAATGCTAAGTTAGAAGCAAAAAACAAACTTTTAAATACCAAAAAAGAGTTACTAGATCAATTTATCCAAGAGATTTTGAATTCTTTTCAGGATTTTACCAAGACAGAAGAATATAGAAGATATATCAAAAAAACTTTAGAAAAGGCAAAGGACTTTTTAAAAAGAGATACTATAAAAGTATATTTAGTAAAAAAGGATATAGAAAAATTTGCAAGTGAAATAAAGTTAGAGTATCCAAATGTTGAGATTGTAGAAATGGAGGATGAAAATATTGGTGGGATGATCTTAGAATCTATTTCTGACAATGAAAGAATAGACTCTACATTTAGGAGAAAAGTAAAAGACTGGAAAAATGAAATAGGATTAAGACTTTATGAGGCACTTGAAAAGTAGGTGAAATACATTGAATAAAAAAGGTATCATCAATATGATTAATGGACCCGTTATAAGAGGAAAAAATATGACTGATTTTAAAATGCGGGAAATGGTTATGGTAGGAGATAAAAAGCTTATTGGGGAAGTAATTATACTAGATGGAGATGTTGGAACCATTCAAGTATATGAAGAAACTGAGGGGCTTAAGATCGGAGAAGAAATTATTTCTACAGGGAAATCTCTCTCTGTAAAATTAGGCCCTGGGATGTTGGGAAATATGTTCGATGGAATCCAAAGACCTCTTTTAGACATTGACAAGATCAATAGAGATTTTATACCAGAAGGAATTGGACTTATTTCTATAGATGAAGAAAAACTTTGGAAAGTTACTTTGACAGTAGAAGTAGGAGATCTATTAAAACCGGGAGACGTATTTGGATTTGTGCAAGAAACCTCTTTGATTCAGCATAAATTATTAGTACCTCCTAATATATCTGGAACTGTAAAGTCTGTTGTTCCAAAGGCTGAGTACAATATTAACCAGACATTAGTAGTCTTAGAGAATCATCATCAAGAATATGAATTAAAAATGTATCATGAATGGCCTGTAAGAAATCCTCGCCCAGTGAAAAGAAGAAAAGAAATCCAAGAACCATTGATTACGGGCCAAAGAGTATTGGATATGTTCTTTCCCTTAGCGAAAGGTGGTACCTGTGCAATCCCTGGAGGATTTGGAACAGGAAAAACCATGACTCAGCATCAACTTGCTAAGTGGTCAGATGCAGACATTATTATCTATATTGGCTGTGGAGAACGGGGAAATGAGATGACTGAGGTTTTGGAAGACTTTCCAAAATTAATTGACCCAAAATCAGGAAAACCTTTAATGGAAAGAACGATTCTTATTGCCAATACTTCGAATATGCCTGTTGCCGCTAGGGAGGCAAGTATTTATACAGGAATTACCATGGCAGAATATTTTAGGGATATGGGTTATGATGTAGCCATCATGGCTGACTCTACTTCTAGATGGGCAGAGGCCCTAAGGGAGATTTCTGGTAGATTGGAAGAAATGCCTGCGGAAGAAGGATATCCAGCATATCTACCTTCTAGGATTGCCGAGTTTTATGAAAGAGCAGGATATGTAAAGACATTCAATGATCAGGAGGGTTCTGTTACCATTATTGGAGCCGTATCTCCCGCTGGTGGAGATTTCTCTGAGCCTGTTACCGAAAATACCAAACGTTTTGTAAATGTATTTTTAGCTTTAGATAAGGAATTGGCCTATGCAAGACATTATCCTGCCATTAACTGGTTAAATAGTTATAGTGGCTATATTTCTACTTTAGAAAATTGGTATGAAGAAAATTTGGCGGAAGATGCGATAAAGCTTAGAAATAAAATGCTAGAGCTGCTTTATACTGAAAATAAATTGCAGGAAATTGTAATGTTAGTTGGAGAAGACGTACTTCCTGACGATCAACGATTGATTTTAGAAATTGCCAAATTAATTAAGGTTGGCTTTTTACAGCAAAATGCTTTTCATGATTTGGACACCTATGTTCCTTTAGAAAAACAATATCGTATGTTAAAAATTATTGATTATTTATATGAAAAATGTAGAGATGTATTAAAACTCAGTATTCCTATTTCTCAAATAAAAAATTCACAGATCTTTGGTGAAATTTTAAAAATGAAATATACAGTCTCCAATGAGGATTTTTCTAAGATTGATGAAATTCAAGAAATGATTGATAAGTATTATGATGAACTGGAAAAAAAGTATCTTGAATAGTTGGATGTGATGAGTATGAAAAAAGATTATTTAAAAATAGATAAAGTAGTTGGTTCTCTTGTGGAAGTATCAGGGGTAGAAGAGATTTCCTATGGTGAAGTAGTCGATCTTATGACCAAAGATGGATCTGTTAAGAAAGGAAAGGTAATCAAAATCCAAGAAGATCACGTAGTGATTCAAGTATTTGAAAGTACATCAGGTTTGTCTACAAAGAATACTTCTATCACCTTTGAAAATCAGCCATTCGAACTGTCCCTTTCTAGGGATATTTTAGGAAGGACTTTTGATGGATTGGGAAGACCTTTAGACGTTGGTGGGGAAATTTATAGTAGAAAGAAATCAAATATTAATGGAAGACCTATTAATCCTGTTGCTAGAAAATATCCTAGAAACTTTATTCAAACAGGAATTTCTAGCATTGATGGGCTTATGACTTTAATTCGCGGTCAAAAACTCCCTATATTTTCAGGAAATGGAATGTCCCATAATGAATTAGCTGCTCAAATCATTCGACAAGCTAGACTTGGGGATGGATCCGATGATGACTTTGCTGTTGTATTTGCAGCCATTGGGGTAAAACATGATGATGCGGACTTTTTTAAGAGAAATTTAGTAGAAGCAGGTGCAATGGACAGGGTGGTTATGTTTATTAATTATGCCAATGATCCTATTGCGGAAAGAATCAATACTCCCCGCTGTGCTCTTACTGCCGCTGAATATCTGGCCTTTGAAGAAGGCATGCAAATATTAGTGGTCATGAGTGATATCACCAGTTATTGTGAGGCATTAAGAGAGATTTCCTCTGCTAAAGAAGAAGTGCCTAGTAGAAAAGGGTATCCCGGTTATCTCTATTCTGATTTAGCTTCTTTATATGAAAGAGCAGGAATGCTTAAAGATAAACCTGGTTCTATCACTTTTTTACCTATTTTAACCATGCCCAATGATGATATTACCCATCCCATTCCCGATTTAACAGGATATATTACAGAGGGTCAGATTGTATTAGGAAGAGAATTATTTCAAAATAATATCTATCCCCCGGTAGATGTACTTCCTTCTTTATCTAGACTTATGAAGGACGGCATTGGTCAAGGATATACAAGAGCGGATCATCCTGATGTTGCAAATCAGTTATTTGCATCCTATTCAAGGGTTCAAGAGGTTCGAGCCTTGGCTCAGATTATGGGGGAAGATGATCTATCTGAAATCGATAAAAAATATATGGAATTTGGTAGGGCTTTTGAAAGCCAATTCCTTTCCCAAGGATTTTATGAAAATCGAGGTATGAATACTACCCTGGATTTAGGATGGGAGATTTTAAGGATCCTTCCTAAGGAAGAATTAACTAGGTTAGATCCAGAGTTAATTGAACAGTATTATTAAAAGAAGATTGATGGTGATAAAATGGCCAATAAAATAATACCGACAAAAGCAAATCTAATGAAAAGTAAAAGTTCTTTGACCTTTTCCAGAAAAGGATATGATTTGCTAGATAGAAAAAGAACCGTTTTGATCCAAGAGATGATGACTTTAATTGATTCGGCAAAAGTTATAGAGAAAAAGATAGAAGAAAAATTTGCCCAAAGCTATGAGGCATTGAGACAGGCAAGTATTACTATGGGGGTATTTAATATAGAAGAGATCGCTCTTGCTGTAAATCCAGAAAAGGATTATAATATACGTTTTAAAAGTGTAATGGGGGTGGAAATTCCAGAGGTAGTTTATGAAGTAGAAGACAAGATTGTCCCCCAATATGGATTCTATAGGAGTAATCCTTCTTTAGATGCAGCAATTTTAAAGCTTGTTGAGGTGAAGTATTTATGTTATCAATTAGCTCAGGTAGAAACCTCAGCATACAAGCTATCCATAGAAATCAAAAAAACTCAAAAAAGGGCAAATGCTTTGGATAAAATACAAATTCCAAAACTTGAAAAAAATATTAAGTTTATTGAAGAAACCTTGGAAGAAAAAGAACGAGAAGATTTTTTTAGACTGAAGGTAGTTAAGAAAAAACAAAGTTAAAAAGAGAAATAGCAGTCAATTGACTGCTATTTCTCTTTAAGTGAGGAAATTGCATAATAGATTTTCTCAATTTCTTTAAGTAAATAAATTTCCTTCTTTTATGTATGAATTAAATAAAAAATCAAACAATAAATCTAGATAGTTAAGAAATAGTACTAGATTTAAGAGAAGGAGGAATTTTGATGGCAAGAAAAATGAAAACTATGGATGGAAATCAGGCAGCTGCCCATGTATCCTATGCCTTCACCGATGTAGCAGCAATCTACCCAATTACTCCATCCACACCTATGGCAGAAGGGGTGGATGAGTGGGCAGCTCATGGAAAAAAGAATCTATTTGGTCAACCTGTAAGGGTAGTAGAAATGCAGTCAGAAGCAGGGGCTTCAGGAGCGATTCATGGCTCCTTACAAGCGGGAGCACTGACCACTACTTATACAGCATCCCAAGGACTTTTACTTATGATTCCAAATATGTATAAGATGTCGGGAGAACTTCTACCGGCAGTATTTCATGTAAGTGCTCGAGCAATTGCAACCCATGCCCTATCTATTTTTGGAGATCACCAGGATGTCATGGCAACAAGACAGACGGGTTTTGCCCTATTAGCTTCTGGTAGCGTTCAAGAAATTATGGATTTAGCGGGGGTTGCTCATTTAGCAGCTATAAAATCTAGGATACCTTTCCTACATTTTTTTGATGGGTTTAGGACTTCCCATGAATATCAAAAAGTGGAAGTCATGGAATATGAGGAATTAGAGAAATTATTGGATGATGATGCGGTGAAAGCTTTCCGAGATCGTGCATTAAATCCAGAGCATCCTGTGGCTAGAGGAACTGCTCAAAACCCTGATATCTATTTTCAAGGAAGAGAGGCTGCTAATCCATTTTACAACAATGTTCCAGATGTTGTGGCAGAGTATATGAAGCGTATTAGTCAAATAACAGGAAGGGACTATAGACCCTTTAACTACTATGGTGCAGAGGATGCAGAAGATGTCATTGTAGCTATGGGATCTGTTTGTGATGTTATAGAAGAAACCATTGATTATTTATTAAGTAAGGGAGAAAAAGTAGGAATGATTCGAGTTCACCTCTATCGACCCTTCTCCTCAAAATATTTCTTTGAAGTATTACCTTCCAGTGTGAAAAGAATCGCTGTCTTGGATCGAACAAAAGAACCAGGTGCTGTAGGAGAACCCCTTTATCTAGATGTAAAGAGTCTTTTCTATGGCCGAGAAAACCAGCCTCTTATCGTAGGAGGAAGATATGGGCTAGGTTCTAAGGATACGAGACCTTCTCAAATTATTGCCGTCTACAACAATGTAAGACAAGATGACCCTAAAAATGGATTTACCATAGGAATTGTAGATGATTTAGAGGAAACTTCCCTTCCAGAGAAGGATATTATAGATATCGCTCCTGAAGGAACCATCCAATGTAAATTTTGGGGGCTGGGATCTGATGGAACAGTAGGAGCTAACAAGACAGCAGTTAAAATTATAGGAGATCATACAGACCTCTATGCCCAAGCTTATTTTTCCTATGATAGTAAAAAATCTGGAGGATCTACCATTTCCCATCTTCGATTTGGAAAGAAACCAATTAAATCTCCCTATTTAATTTACAATGCTGATTATATAGCCTGTCATAATAAGTCCTATGTAAATCATTTTGATTTATTAAAAGGGATTAAAAAAGGAGGTACTTTCGTTTTAAATTGTCCATGGACTCCAGAAGAATTAGAAGAAAAACTGCCAGCAACCTTGAAAAGAAGTATTGCTAAAAATAAGGTAAAATTCTATATTATTGATGCCATGAAGATTTCCCAAGGGATCGGTTTAGGAAATCGAATTAATATGGTTATGCAAGCGGCATTTTTTAAATTGGCTAGGGTAATTCCAGTGGAAAACGCCGTAGAATATTTAAAACAAAGTATTGAAGACATGTATGGGAAAAAAGGCGAAAAAATTGTAAAAATGAATAAAGAAGCTGTAAATCGAGGGGTTGAAAGTCTTGTTAAAGTAGAAGTTCCATCCCATTGGGCCCAAGCCCAGGATGAAGATCTGCCCATCAAAGAAGAACCAGACTTTGTAAAAAACATTCAAAGACCAATGGCAAGGCATGAAGGAGACGAACTTCCTGTTAGTGCCTTTAAAGGAATGGAAGATGGAACCTATCCATTGGGAACTACTTCCTATGAAAAACGGGGAATTGCGCCAATGATTCCTCAATGGCAGACAGAAAGGTGTATTCAATGTAATCAATGTTCTTATATTTGTCCCCATGCGGTGGTTCGACCTTTTCTATTGAATGAAGAAGAAAAGAAAGGAGCACCTAAAACCTTTGAGACGAAAGAGGCAAAAGGAAGGGGATTGGAAGGCTTAGCTTATCGGATCCAGGTAAGTCCTTTAGATTGTACAGGTTGTGGAAATTGTGCTGATGTGTGTCCTGCTCCTGGAAAAGCTTTAGTTATGGTGGATGCAGAGGAGGAAATTATCAGACAACAGGAAAATTGGGAATTTGCTACAACCATTCGGAATAAAGATGATCTAGTAGATAAGGGAAATTTGAAAAATAGCCAGTTTGCTAGACCACTATTAGAGTTCCATGGAGCTTGTGCAGGTTGCGGGGAAACAGCTTATATAAAACTACTTACTCAACTTTATGGAGATCGAATGATGATTGCCAATGCTACAGGATGTTCTTCCATATGGGGAGCTAGTGCTCCTTCTATCGGTTATAGTACTAACGCTGAAGGAAGGGGACCCTCTTGGTCAAATTCTCTCTTTGAAGACAACGCAGAATATGGATTTGGAATGGCCATCGCAGTACGTCAGATGAGAGAGAGATTAGGACAATTAATGAGAGAAGGATTAGAGTCCGACCTTGATCAAGAATGTAAAGATGTTTTTAAAGAGTGGCTTGATCATAGGGAGGATGGAGAGGAATCTAAAAAGGCTGCCCAAAAGGTTTTAGAAACTCTTAAAAACCATGGGCATAAAGAGAATCCTATTGTAAGAGAAATATTAGAGAAGAAGGATTATCTTACAAAAAAATCCATATGGCTGATTGGTGGAGATGGTTGGGCTTATGATATTGGCTATGGTGGAGTAGATCATGTATTAGCTATGGGAGAAGATGTAAATTTATTGGTTATGGATACGGAGGTCTATTCCAATACAGGAGGACAATCTTCTAAATCCACTCCTACAGCAGCCGTAGCAAAGTTTGCCGCAGCAGGAAAGCAAATTCGAAAAAAAGACTTAGGCAGGATGGCTATGACCTATGGGTATGTCTATGTAGCACAGGTTTCTATGGGAGGAAATATGAATCATACGATCAAAGCCATTATGGAAGCAGAAAGTTATAAAGGACCATCTCTTATCATTTGTTATGCTCCTTGTATTAGTCATGGCATTAAGACAGGAATGGGAACAAGTGTGGCCGAAGAAAAGAAGGCTGTAGAAGCAGGGTATTGGCATCTTTATCGATACAATCCTATGTTAAAGGAACAGGGGAAAAATCCATTTATCCTTGATTCTAAGGAACCAAAGGCTTCCTTTAAAAAATTCTTAGAAGGAGAGATTCGATACTCACAAATTATGAATGTATTTCCTGAGGAGGCTGATGAGTTGTTCACTCAGGCTGAAAAGGATGCAAAAGAGAGATATGAAAGCTATAAAAGATTAGCAGAGATGAAATATTAATGTAAAAAGGAAGATCCTTTCGGATCTTCTTTTTTAAATATTTTTTGGTAATTTTAGAAAGGATTTATTACTTGTTTTAAAACCATATAAAAAATGTCGTAAAAAAGAGACAAATAGTTGTAGAAAAAGAAGGAAGTATTTGTTATAATATTATCAAATAGATGAGGGAGGGGAGTTATAAAAT
>USMD01000065.1 GCA_900555725.1 uncultured Garciella sp.
GAATTAAGGTTGCCTTTTTTCCTTACACTGTTCTATTTTCAAAGATCAATTCTTTGTCTCCTTGCGGCGACATCCTTTATTATATAATTTTTATTCGCTGTTGTCAAGACTTTTTTGCTTCTTTTCTGCCATTCGTAATATAAAACTATTACATTTCATATTGCAATTTAGAAAAGTAAATTTTTTAAAATTATATCCTTAAATTAGTTGACTTTTTATGGAAATGCTGTTACTATTTAATAGATAAGATTTTTGTCGAAAATTGTAAAAGGGGGGTGTTAGTTTTGAAATCAACAGGTATTGTAAGAAAAGTAGATGAACTTGGTAGGGTGGTAATTCCCATTGAATTACGTCGTACATTAGACATTAATATAAAGGATTCTTTAGAAATCTTTATTGATGGAAATTACATAATGCTAAGAAAGTATGAGCCAGCATGTGTTTTCTGTGGACAAGCTGATAAGGATTCTGTTGTCTTTAAAGGTAAAATGATTTGCCCAAAATGCCTTAAAGAATTAGACGCATAAATTTTGTTTGTTTTCCCCTTTATTTTGATATTTATATAATTCTATACTAGATATATATGAATTTATTGTTTTTTAGAAACATTTTGGTGATATTTAGTGGGTACACTTATAATAAGTTCTAATATATACCAATATAAAGGGGAAATGAATATGTATGAATTATTTAGTTTTTTAAATGATAACAAACTGTCCTTATATAAGTTATTTTGTATCATTAGTTTTGCCTTATTCTTTGTAAAACCCATTTATGGGGTTGCTATTTTTGGAATTAGCATGGTATTACTAGCTTATTGTGAACAGATTATGGAATATTTTAATAAAAAGGATGATAATCAAAAGTAGATCTTTAATGACCTACTTTTTGATTATTATAGAAAACAACGGAGTACCATTTCTTACCCTTTGACTTAAAAGGGTAGATATTTTCATTTCTCTGCTTAAGCAAATGCCCTCTTTTCTTTAGAATCATATAGAGATAAGAAAAGGAGTATTAAATGACTGATTCATGAAATATCTACCTTTTGTGTTCAACGATAAAACACTAAGAATGTCGTTTCTTACTTTCAGGCTACCAGAGATCGCCCCTACAACTTATTCATTGTCAGTAATAGTATATGAGTATACTTCCCTTTTAGAAATTCCTCGATCTTTGGCTACCTTTTTCATCGCTTCTTTTTTAGAATCCCCTTGGCTTATGTAATATTGTAAATGCTCTGGGATGGTATAACTTTCCCATTGTTGTTTTTCTTTTTGTTTCAGTTGCTCGAGGGAAAGTCCTTCTATCACTAGAACAAACTCTCCTTTGGAATGTCTAGATTGAAATTCTTCTATGGCGGTTTCTATGGTACCCCTCCAGATTTCTTCGTATTGTTTGGTAAGTTCTCTAGCTAATGCTACTTTTCTTGAACCTAAATGTTTTTTTAGTTCCTTTAGGGTGTCTACTATCCGATTGGGACTTTCGTAGAATATGATGGTACGGGTTTCTTTTTGAACTCTCTCTAATTGTAATGTTCGCTCCTTTTTTTGTCTAGATAAAAATCCTTCAAATGCAAAGGACCTGGTGGACAGTCCTGAAAGTACTAGCCCTGTCAAGGCTGCATTGGCTCCTGGAAGAAGGGTGAAGTCGATCCCCTGGTCTATACACTTTCGGATGAGTTCCTGCCCGGGATCGGATATCCCTGGCATACCGGCATCGGATACCACTGCAATATCTTTCCCTTCCCTTGCCCTTTCTATGAGCTGATCCCCTTTAGATTTTTCGTTATGCTGATGATAGCTAGTAAGGGAAGTTTTAATATCAAAGTGATTAAGCAATTTGATGGTGTGCCGTGTATCCTCTGCAGCTATTAAATCCACCTCCTGTAAGGTGTGAAGAACCCTTAGAGTAATATCCTCTAAATTTCCAATGGGGGTAGTACAAAAGTATATGATACCTGTGGATTGGTTAGTCATTTTTCTTTCCCCTTTCTTCTTTTAGCCCATAGATTTTTTTCCATCCGTAGATCTCATAGATTTCCTTGGTATAGTCTCCATCTTCTTGGTATACATAGAGGGGTTTTTCTACAATAAGATGGGGCTTTCCTCCTTTGACCCCTTGGATTAGTACTAGATTTGGAGCTTTATCCTGGGCTGGATGGACCAATCTTAGTTTTTTTGGCTCTATATTGACTGCCCTCATGGTACTTAGGATGTCTACCAGCCGCTGGGGACGGTGTACTATATAAAATTTTCCCTTTGGCTTTAGAAGCCGTTTAGTAGTCCTTGTAATATCCTCTAAATTACAAAGTATTTCATGACGAGCAATGGCTTTGCCTTCGGTAGGATTGGTAAGTCCCTTGTTGTTTTCCATATAGGGTGGATTAGTGACAATGGCATCATAGGTATTGGAAATAAGCTGAGAAGGTGGACTTTTAATATCTCCCTCTAAAATCTGAATTTTGTCTTCCAAGTCATTAAGGGCTACACTTCTTTTTGCCATTTCTACCATATCTCTTTGAATTTCTAGACCAATCATTTCCTGGGGCTCTACCTTTCCCCACAATAGTAAGGGAATAATGCCAGTCCCTGTGCCTAGATCTAGGACTTTATCTTTATCCCCTAAATCTTGAGCTGCAAAGTTTGCCAATAGGACTGCATCTATTCCAAAGCAAAACTTTTGAATATTTTGTATAATTTTTAATCCCTTTAGCTGGAGATCATCGATTCTCTCAAATTCTCCCTGGGGATAACTTTTCATAAAATCACCTCTTCTCTTGGATATTTTAAAATATATTGTGGATATCCTGTGAATTTCCCACAAAATATTGTAGCTTATCCACAATTTATCCTTAATTTTTCTGCTTTTTATTTCTATTTTTCTGATTTTTCCTTTCGCCTGTAGATAAGTTTTTGTTAGTTTTAAGGTTCCCATTCCGTTAAAAATCTATGAGATTTCTTGAAATAAAGCGACGAGAACGTCATCCTTTAGAGGAATGAAAAATCCGTTAAAAAGCTTGGATTATTTGACCATAGGGAGAGTTTTCCAACTTTAGAATTTATCATTGAAATGAATTGTAGATATGATTCATCAATGCCATTTGGAGGAGCTTGTATTTTATTCATTATTTAAGGATAGAAAAGGTTCACAGAAAAAAAGAATCCCAAGGGATTCTTTTTTTAAGTAAATCTTATTCTGGTTGAGGTGCGTCTACTGGGCAAACATTCGCACAAGCGCCACAATCGATGCATGTTTCTGGATCGATTTCGTATTTGCCATCACCTTCACTAATAGATTCTGTTGGGCATTCTGGCTCACAAGAACCGCAAGAAATACAATCATCGGAAATTTTATATGCCATTCTAAATCACCTCCTTAAAAATATGAACATCCGATTCTATTTAACCACAATAATAAAAAATTGTGAAGGGAAAAATAAAAAATATTTTTACCTTTTAAAAAGCTCTTCTAGAAATCTTGGTCTTGAATAGTATGATTTTGACAATTACAACCTTCTCCATTGCATAGACTCCTACAACAACCACCTTTTTTCTTTTTGGGTTCTACAACGGTAACTTCGCTGGCAGGAAAATATTTAATAATGATCTCATCTCCCTTAAATTTCACCTTTACTCTTTCTTGGATAAGGTCTACTTCTATGACTTCTCCTATGCCCTCAATGGTCCTTACCTTATCTCCCTCAATAGGTAGGCGATTCTTTGCATCTTCATAGGCCTCTTGCTCAAATTTTAAGCAGCAAAGAAGCCGTCCACAGATACCAGATATTTTATTGGGATTTAAAGACAGGCTTTGTTCCTTTGCCATTTTTATAGATACTGGCTCAAAGTCCCCTAACCAAGTAGCACAGCATAGTCCTCCACCGCAAGGCCCTAAGCCTCCTAACATCTTAGCTTCGTCCCTCACTCCTATCTGCCTTAGTTCTATACGGGTTTTAAATACCGATGCCAAGTCCTTTACCAGTTCTCTAAAATCCACTCTTCCCTCTGCCGAAAAGTAAAAGATGACTTTATTATTGTCAAAAGTATATTCTACATCGATGAGTTTCATTTTTAGACCATGTTTTTCTATTTTTTCCTGACAAATGATTAAGGCTTCTGCTTCTTTTCTATCATTTTCTTCTTCCTTTTCATGGTCTTCTTGGGTGGCCTTTCGAATAACTGGTTTTACCGGTGCTACTAATTCTTCTTCGGTTATCTCCTTGGGTCCCAGTACTACTTCCCCATATTCTACCCCCCTAGCGGTTTCTACGATGGCATAGTCTCCTGCTTTTATATCTATATCTATCGGATCAAAATAATAGATTTTTCCCGCCTTTTTAAATCGTATTCCTACTACTTTTATCATATGAATCCTCCTGATTCTGCATCTTTAATAACATGGACTCTATATTTAGCTGGAGATTTACATTGTATTTCATGTTATTTTTGGATTGGTTGATCTCTTCTATTATACCATGGATTTGTTCATATGATAAATGCTGGCTAAATTCTTTTAAAAAATCTTCATATTCCCTATGGATGATATAAGAACTATCCCCTAGTTCTTGATAGAGGGCGAGGTCCCGAAACCATATCATGAAAAAGTCCAACCACTCTTCCAAATAAGCTTTTTGATCCTTTAGCCATAGGGCAGTAGAAAATGCAAGAACAGTATCTCCCTTTATGATTTTAAGAAGTTTTTTTAAAATTTCTTTTCTTTCCCCAAAGATGGCGTCGTCTTGAACTAATTCTAAGGCCCTTTTGATATTTCCATTGGCCATAAGGGCAATTTCCCGGGCCTTTCCCCATGGAAGTCCCTGTTTTTCTATAAGGTAGTTTTCAAGAATAGACTGTCCTATAGGACGGAATTGCAATGTTTGACTGCGGGATTGAATGGTAGGTAAAAGGGCTAGAAGATTGTTTGTAATTAAAATCATCACTGCATATTCTGGAGGCTCCTCCAGGGTTTTTAAAAGGGCATTTTGCGCTGGTGATCCCATGGTATGAGCATCATGTATAATATAAATTTTATAATTGGATTCAAAGGGTTTTACTGAAATATCCTTTCTTAACTCTCGGATTTGGCTTATTTTTATACTGGCTCCCTGGGGAAAGATATCCATAAGATCGGGATGGTTGTGATCCTCTATTTTCTTACAGGTAACATCAACTTTGCTAGAACTTTCCCCCTGGGAAAACAATGCCTTGGCAAAATCATAAGCTACCTTTTTCCTTTGGGTCCCCTCAGGACCAGCAAATATATAGCTATGGGACACCTTATTTTTTTCTATAGCTTGTATTAAGGCATTTATTACTTTAGGCTGGCCTAGGATGTCTTGGAAAAATTCGTTAGATTTTTTCAAAGCGCTCTACATCTACCACAAATATGGTAGCTCCTCCTACGGTTACTTTAATGGGATAGGTGGAATAGATATTATCCGTCCCCAAGGTGATATTGGTGGTATTGGGAATCAATTGTTCTCTGGGCTGACAAACCTCTCGGATGATCTGTAATACCTTTTCTAGCCTTTCCTCTTCTACTCCGATGAGTAAAGTGGTATTTCCTATTTTGAGAAAACCTCCTGTTGTAGCCAGCTTAGTAACGTGAAATTCATTTTCCATTAAGGTTTCGATTAAAACATGTTCATCTTGATTTTGCACAATGGCAAATACCATTTTCATAGCTTTCCCTCCTTATTTTTTCTACTTCCATGGAATTTGTAAATGAATGCAAATATCTTTCTTTTATCTTACACCTTTTTGAAAGGCCTTAATCACAATTTTTATAGAGAGCTATAAATATTTGATAGATTTCTTCATGGATTTCCTCTATGGTTTTTAATTTTCCTTCTCGCATGCAAAAAATCCTCCTCCAATGATATTTATCTACTAAAGACAAGGCTGTTTCATAGGAGTACTGTAAATGATCTAGATCCCTTTCGTGGATATCCTTTTTTCCCTGCTCAGAAAATTTATTTTTACGCCCTTCCATGAGCTTTTGACTGATCTTTACCGGAATATCTAAAAAGTAAACCAAATCTGGTATAGGAAGACCGTATAGATTGAATTCATAGTCCCATAACCAATCTAGAAACTTTTCCCTTTCCTTAAAGTCTTGGATTTTCCCTGCCTGGTGTACCATATTGGCAGTGGTATATCTATCAGCGATGATAATGCCCCCTTCTTTATAAAAATGCTCATAGTCCTCCTTATAGGAGGCGTATCTATCTATGGCATAGAAGGTGGATGCAATGTAAGGACTAACGTCTTGAGCCTTGTCTCCAAAGTCTCCTCTCAGGTAGGCTTTCACCATTGTGGAGGATGGTTTGTTGTATCTTGGATAGGAGATTTGCATTACTTTAAATTCTTCTTTTTTAAGCCTTTGATATAGTTTTTTGCTTTGAGTTTCTTTGCCGCTACCGTCTACTCCTTCGATTACGATGAGTTTTCCTTTTCTGGCCATTGGTTTATTACACTCCTATAGTTGTTATTTTTATCCAGGTGTTATTTTTTATATTTTACCACTCGAATGTTTTTTAATTGGTAATCCTGGGGTCCAATGATGGTGCCTCCTGATTTTTGGATTTGATCAATGAATTCTATGATTTCTTTCGTAATGATTTCTCCTGGCAATACCATGGGAATACCAGGAGGATAGGGAATGATGAATTCTTTACTAATTCTATCCTGGGCACATTTTAAGGGTATTTCTTCATAGGAAGAATATATGGCTTTTCTAGGGGATAATGCCACTTTTTCCTTTAGATAACCCATTGGAATAATAGGTAATTTTTTATGGGAGTTTCCATATTTATGATCTATATCTATGATGGCTCGGGTAAATCTTTGGATATCCTCCTTTGTTGTTCCCATACCGGTCATGGCTAGTACATGATGATAGTCAGATAATTCTACTTGGACCTTATACTCCCTTCGTAGGATTTCTTCCACTTCTATCCCGGTAAGCTCAATAGGTGACACATCTACTAATATTTTTCCCAGGTCATAATCTGCTACTTCATACTGTCCTATGATTTTCTCGTCCATTACCCTCATATTTGTATAGGTATGAATTGCTTCACGGGCCTGATGGGTCCACTGGATAATCTCCTCCCATTTTTGATATCCTACCTTAGCTGCCTGCTGAGCTGCCCAATCCAAGGATGCCATTAAAGGATAGGATGGACTAGAACTTTGCAACATCCCTAAAAACATTTCTAGTTTTTCTATAGAAATGTTTTTATTTCCTACATGAAGCATGGAAGATTGGGTAAAGGAAGATAGGATCTTATGGGTACTATCTACTACTATATCTGCTCCCCCCTGTAATGCCGATAGAGGTAGTTTTTCATGAAGGGCAAGGTGTGCCCCATGGGCTTCGTCTACTAATAAAAGCTTATTTTTATTATGCAATATCTCCCTGATTTTTTCAATATCACTACAGGTTCCATAATAGGTAGGATAGGTAAGAACTGCCCCCTTGATATCTGGATGCTCCCTTAGCTTTTGTTTTACGTCCCCTGGGGATATAGACAGATCTATGCCAGTTTTAGGATGAATATTAGGGAGTATATATATCGGAGTAATGTCTCCTAGGATCAATGCACTCCACACTGAACGATGACAATTTCTAGGGATTAATAACTGATCTCCTGGTTGACAATTGGCAAGAATCATGGACTGGATTCCTACAGTGGTACCGTTGACTAAAAAATAAGTCCTTTGAGCTCCAAATATCTTAGAAGCCCTTTGTTGTGCCTCCAGGATAATGTCCTGGGCATGATGGAGGTTGTCACTGCCAGGAATTTCGGTAATATCTATTTTTTGTATATTGTTTTTTAAAATCTCTGGGAAATCTTCTCCCCCCTTATGTCCAGGCATATGAAGACGGGTTAGATTTTCCTCTAGAATTTTTTCTAGTCCCTTTATAAGTGACATGGTAAGACTCCTTTTGAGTTCATTTTGATTCTCTTTTTCCATTATATATTAAATTGGGGTGAGAGAGGTAATTTTAGGCTGTAAAAGTTTTATAAAAATATTCCCTGACGATATATGATCATAACACCTAATGAATGAAAATGGTAAATCTGGAGTGAATTGTTAGTTTTATGATACTTTTATGAATTTTTGTAAATCAAAAAACCACGGCAAAACTCTACCATGGTTTTTGATTTTAGAGGAGAATTTATTTTTTAGTTAATAGGTAATGGGTTTTCCAGATATCCTTGATTTTTTCTTTATCTTCTTGGTAAGAGGGGTCATCCACATCCATATAGAGCAATTTTTCTTCACATTCACTACACATCCATTGTTCTAGGATAGATATTCCGTCAATACGCATGTTCCCGCAAAAGCTACACACTCTTATTTTTTTCATAATGATCACCTATTTTATATGAATTTTCTTTTCTAATTTATTTCCAAAAGTTCTTTTTTTATTCGCTAATATAGTTTATTAAAGATATTTTGTCTATTATTAATGAATTCTTTTTGTTAGGGGAATACTAGGTTTAATTGAAAAGAAGATGGAGGGTGGATATGAAACAACAAATTATAAATCACATAGAAGGGATAAAGGAGGACCTGTTTTCTTTAAGTTTAAACTTATATCAAGGAAATTCTAAAAAAGATATTATAGGGATCACTGAATATCTACTAAAAAGACAAGGTTTTGAATGCAGTAGAATTCAATTTCATGACTCCTTTATTATAAGAGGAAATATCAAAAGTGGAAAAGGCCCTACTATTGCCTTTTTCTATTATTATTCCTTTGGTCCTAAACCTATGGATAAATGGAATGTTAGTATAGCTACTCCCATGTCCCTTGGGGCTGTCCTTGGACTAGCCAGTGTATTAAAGGAAGTGGGTGGTAATATTGTGATTTTTGGCTGCCCTTGGGATCAAGAGGATTTATTAGCAGAGGAAAATTTGTTAAAGGATATAGATGGGGCTATTTTGTTAAAGTCTGGTCCCTATTGTTGTGAGAGTGGACGCTCGGTCAATGTTCGCCATATGAAAGTGAACTTTCAGAGGAAAAAGTCTTCCAGTGGTGAGCATGGAAATACACTTCATGGATTGATTCAATGTTTTAATGGGATTTTTGCTCTTAGACAATCCTTACCTTCTTCTGTGAAATTGGGGGGGATTATTACCAAAGGTGGAGAGTCTCCAGAGATAATCCCCCAAAAAGTAAGTGCAATCTTTAGTATTTCCTGTTTCCAGGAAGAGACCTTAAATAGGATAATAAAAGATTTAGAGAATTGTGCCAAGGGTGCCGCCCTACAGACAGACACAGAAGTAAATATTGACTATCAGAAGAGTCGTTATGATTGTTTTACTACCAATCAGACCTTAAACCGATTATTTTGCCATAATTTAAAAGAAGTAGGCCTAATTGATATTCACGGCCCTGAGGAAAATGAAATTAATTTAAAGGTAGGAAACATTAGCCATCAACTTCCTGCTATCTTTCCCTGTGTGGGAGCAGAATATGATAAAGAACTATCTTTACAGGTTAAGGAAACCATTTTAAAGGGTAGTCAAGCAGCTGCATTTACTGCATTGGATGTAATGTCTAATCAAAATTTGTGTAAGGAAATGAAGAAGGAATTTAAAAAAAATAAATAAAAAAGAACACAAACTTTCTAATAAATGGTATGATAATATTGTTACAATTTGGGTAGATATAATATGAAATCCCATGGATGAAAGGAGAAATGTGGAAATGGCAAATGAAAAAATTGTTTCCCTAACTGAAGAAAATTTTCAACAAGAGGTAGAGCAATCTGACAAACCTGTTATGGTAGATTTTTGGGCAGAGTGGTGCGGCCCTTGTAAGACGGTAAGTCCAATCATTGATGAATTGGCTGACGAATATGGAGAAAAAGTAAAAGTTGGAAAGATTAATGTAGATGAGCAAGGAAGTCTTTCTACAAAGTTTCGAGTAATGAGTATTCCTACTATCATTTTCTTTAAGGATGGCAAGGAAGTAGAACGTATGATAGGAGCTCGAGGTAAAGAAGACTTTGCTGCTAAGTTAGATAGCTTGGTATAGGATTTTTATATAAAATAGAGCCATAGATATTTCATAGAGCAGCGAAAGAAAAATATCTATGGCCTTTTTCATTTAACAAAGAGCAGATACATAATCTGCTCTCTTTTATAATCGAATTACTTTATCTTTCCCTAGTTGTTTTTCTAAGGTAGCAAGCATTTTCTCATCTGGTTGGAAGGAAAAACTATTCCATTCTCCTTCATCTTTAAAGTAGCCTATAAACACTTCATTTTTTATAGCTTTGGTACTTAAGTTGTATCTTCTTTTTCTTTTTATTTCTTTTTGGAGACTAGGATCTTTTTTTAACTTGTCTTGGGAGACCATATAGTCTATATGATTCAGTTGGATATCATAGATTTCTCGAATCTTTTTTCCTAACATTTTATTCATTTCTAATTTATTATGGGTCAGAATATATTCATATTCGTATAAAGTATGTTTGACAATTTTAAAGGTGATAACTGTTAAAATAACCAATACCCCTATACTTAACCAACCTGCTAATACGATATTTTCCATTTGATTAAGCAAGGAGATGATAATATTTGCAATAAAAGCAGTTAATAAAATACTTCCTATAATCCCCCATGACTGTTTATTATCTCTCTTTAATTCTAATCTATATTTTTCTGCCATATGTAAGTCTCCTTTTCTTTATAGTATGCTTGTACACTTCTTGGAACGGACGTAAAACCAATATTAAGCATCATTATAATGGGATTCTAAAAAAGCTTCTAAATCCGACTCTTTTATTCTCCATTCTTTACCTAATTTAATTCCCCGGAGTTCATTGTTTCGTAGCCATCTATAAATTGTAACTACATTTAAGCGTAACATCGCTGCTACTTCTTCTACTGTCAACCATTCGTATTTCATAGAAGTCCTCCAATAATCTATTGCTTATCGACAATGATACAGTAGGCATTTTATCGTTTTACCATGTTCATCATATCATATTATAGTATCATATTCAATCTTAAAGCACTTTACTATTTTAAAAAATATTATATTTTATCTTAAAGTACTATAAATAACAATAAAATACTGTAAAATGTCATATTATGTAGTAAAGTTTTTTATAATTATTCTATATATTATCTGTCTCTTATACACATCTCCGAGCCCACGAGACAGGCA
>USMD01000066.1 GCA_900555725.1 uncultured Garciella sp.
TCGGCAGCGTCAGATGTGTATAAGAGACAGTTATAGTAATAATAGTAAAATTAGAACTAATTTTAAAATAAAAGCGGAGATATTATGAAGATCGCTAAAAGTCTTTCAGATTTAGGAGGATTATTTATTTCATAATGAATATAGAGAACCTAATAAATACTACATTTCATAGGAATACGAGATATCGTTATGGTATAATATATTTAATCCATATGAAAAATAGAGATTGTAGTAGATATTAGATTTTTTATACTGAAAAGAAAGGATGGTAAAAATGGGCCAAAAAGAATTTGTAATGCAAAAACCAGAAATAAAAATAAAATATTCAGAAATTATTTTAGGATTTATAGGAATGATAGCTATAATTCTTTTAGGAAAAGTTTTTTTAAAAACAGATCTATTATTTTTTAAGCTTTTAATGGGAATCGGACTTGGTTATGGTTTAAGTAGAGCTTACACGGGATTTGCAGGGAGTGTGAATCGGGCTTACAATACAGGATCTACTAAATTGATGAGAACAATGATGTTTATGTTTTTTATTTCAGCCTTGTTGACCTCTGCATTTTTATTAAAAGGAGATTCCACTAGTTATGATCTTTGGATTAATCCCATTAATTTAGGCCTTATTTTAGGAGCAATATTGTTCGGGTTTGGAATGTCTTTTTCTTCTTGTTGTGCTACTGGGGTACTTACTGATTTGGTCACCGGTCTTCCTAGGGCTTTTGTTACATTGATTTTTTTTAGTATAGGAGTATTTATTGGATTTCCTATACAAAATACAGCACAATGGGTGATAAATTCTTGGTTTTCTACACCGGTAGGAGAGCAATTAGAAGGAGGAGTTTATTTACCAGATCTTTTTCAATGGGATGGGTTAGGAGGCTATATAGGAGCACTCTTATTAACTGGATTATTTTGTAGTATTGTGATTTTTTTAGCTTATAGTTATGAAAAATATCGAAAACAAAATGGCACTTATCTAGGACATCCTATGGAACAAACACAAGATCAACCGGAAGAAATGGATGTGAAGAGATTTAAACTTTTTAGTGCCCAGTCTTATTATCACTTTTTTATAAAACCTTGGACCTTAAAGCAAGGAGCAGTTGTGCTTAGTATTTTATTTACTTTGCTAATGGGAGTTACGAAAGCTGGATGGGGAGCTTCTACTCCTTATGGGATATGGTTTGGTAAAGTATTAATGATTTTTGGAGTTTCTCCAGAATCCATCACTGCCTTTACCAAAATGCAAGGGGAGGCCTTTACTACTCCATTCTTTGAACATGCGGCTTCAGTACAAAACCTTGGGATTATTATTGGAACTGTTTTTTACTTGCTAACCGCTGGTAAATTTAAAGAGACCTTTCTTTCAGAAATGCATATCACCAAAAAAGAAATATTCGTTTTTGCATTAGGAGGTATTACCATGGGGATAGGGACTCGATTAGCCAATGGATGTAACGTAGGAGCATTATATACTCCTATTGCAAACTTTTCCCTTTCTGGATGGATATTTTTGATCTTCATGGTTTTAGGTGGTATTTTAGGAAATACTATGGCAAAGCAAATGAATAAAAGATGAATAAAATACTGTTTTTAAGGAATTGAGATAATATAAAGAGAATTAAACAAATAAATAGCAAGATAGGTTTTTATATAAAATAATATAAAGAAGGAGAAAAATGATGGGAAAAAGAATTTTAATTGTTGGAGGAGTAGCAGGAGGCGCTTCTGTTGCTGCAAGGGCAAGAAGGTTAGATGAATCTGCAGAGATCATTATGTTTGAAAAAGGACCGGATGTATCTTTTTCTAATTGTTGTTTACCGAATCATTTAAGTGGCATGATAGAAAATAGTGAAGATCTTATTTTAATGAATCCTACGAAGTTTAAAAAACAATATAATATTGAAGCTAGGGTAAATAGCGAAGTGACTAAAATTCACCGAGATGAAAAAACCATTCAGGTGAAAGATTTAAAAACAGGAGAAGAATATAAAGAAGGTTATGATATATTGGTTTTATCACCGGGTGCTAAGCCTATTGTTCCTCCAATAGAGGGAGCAGACCTTCCCCATGTGTTTACTATACGAAATGTAGTAGATATTGATCAGTTCAATCGGTACGTTCAAAGTGGAAGGGTAAAAGATATTGCCGTAATCGGTGGAGGATTTATTGGGGTAGAAGTAGCAGAAAATCTAAAGTTATCGAATGCAGGATTTCATGTAACTTTAGTAGAAGCCTTAGATCAAATTATGGCGCCTTTTGATTATGATATGGCACAGATCCTTCATAAAGAAATGATGGATAACGGAGTCAATCTCATTTTAGGAGATGGGATTGCAAAAGTGAAAGAAAATCATATTGAATTGGCTTCTGGTAAAAAGATATCAGCCCAAGCTGTTGTAATGGCTATTGGGGTAAGGCCAGAGACCACATTGGCAAGGGAAGCAGGATTAGCAATCGGCGAAACCGGCGGAATTTTAGTAGATCATAATTATCAGACAAGTGATAAAAATATCTATGCGGTAGGAGATGCCATAGAAGTATATAATAAACTCACTCACTCAAAATCAAGACTTGCTTTAGCTGGACCAGCCCAAAGACAAGCTAGGGCAGCAGCAGATCATATTTATGGAATTCCCCATAGAAATACAGGGGTAATTGGATCTTCCTGTGTAAAAATATTTGACAAGAATGCAGCTTCTACTGGTTTAAATGAAAAAACTGCAAAAAAGGCTGGAATTCAGTATGACTTTGTTTATATTATTCCAGGAGATAAAGTAGGTCTTATGCCGGAAAGTAGTCCCCTTCACTTAAAATTATTGTATGAAGTACCCACAGGAAAAATTATAGGGGCTCAAGCAATTGGAAGGGGAGATGCGGCCAAAAGAATGGATGTAATTGCTACTATGATTATGATGGGAGGTACTTTAGAAGATCTCAAAGAATTGGAATTGTGTTATGCGCCAGCCTTTAATACAGCAAAAGACCCAGTAAATCATGCTGCATTAGTAGCTTTAAATATTTTAAATGGAGTTTATAAACAAGTACCTGTATATAGAGTAAGAGAATTAGTAGAAAACAATGCTTTTATTGTGGATGTAAGGGAAAGAGAGGAATACGAAGCAGGACATCTTATCAATGCTATAAACATCCCACTCAGTGAATTAAGACAAAGAGTAAATGAAATTCCTAAAGATGTACCAGTATATTTACATTGTCGTTCTTCCCAAAGAAGTTACAATGCACTTTTAGCCCTACAGCATATGGGATATGAAAATGTATATAATATTTCAGGATCTTATTTAGGAATTTGCTATTATGAATATTTTAATGATCAAATGAATGATAGAGAAAAGATTGTTACCGAGTATAATTTTCATTAAATATTACAAGTTATTTTGCTTAAGTCTTATAAAAACCTTGTAGGCCGGTAAAGGCTTACGGGGTTTTTATTTGCATGTATAAATCGTATCTTTTTTTAGAAAATAGAATGAAGAAAGAGGAGGGAAAAATGAAAAAAGAAAGGAAAAGAAGAAAAATAGAGAGAAAACTTACCATTGGAACTTGGATTATGATTTTTGGAGTTTGGTATTTTATCACCAAATTTCATATGGTTTCATCTGTATTGGTTCCATCGCCTTTTCACGTATGGAGTACTTTTTTAGAGATATTAAAAGATGGTTATAATGGAATTTCATTGATGCAGCATCTTGGAGTTAGTTTTAAAAGACTATGGATTGCCTCGTTTCTTGCTATTGTAACTGCAATCCCCTTGGGACTTTTAAGTGGTTATTTTGATAAAATAAGGGCGATCATAGATTCAGTAGTTCAATTCTATCGGCCATTACCACCTCTTGCTTATTATACCTTGCTTATATTATGGTTTGGCATTGGGGATACATCAAAAATTACTCTGTTGTTTTTAGCTGCTTTTGCGCCAATCTATATCTCATGCATATCAGCTGTTATAAAAATCAATCAGGATTATATACTAAGTGCTCAATCTCTAGGAGCAAACCAAAGAGAGATTTTCTTTTATATTGTTTTGCCGGCTTGTTTGCCAGAAATTTTTACTGGTCTTAGAACGGCGGTGGGAATCGCTTATACCACATTAGTTGCGGCAGAAATGGTGGCTGCTACTTCAGGAATTGGCTGGATGGTGATTGACGCCTCTAAGTATTTAAAAAGTGATGTAATATTTATTGGAATTATTCTTATGGGAATCACAGGAATATTCATTGACATGGGGTTAACATTTTTAGAAAAAAAATTTGTATACTGGAAAGGATATGTTTAAACAAGAGAAAGAGAGGAATGTTAAATGAAAAAGTTTCAAAAATCTATATTTGTAATATTTCTCATCAGCGTTTTATTGTTTTCACTATTTGGCTGTAGTACTTCTCCGGGTGAATCTGAGCAAGAAAATAAGAAAGGCGCAGCTCTTCCAAAACAAATCAATATTGGGATTTTAAGAGTGCCTAATGATGAAACCATAGCTAGATCCAAAAAAATATTTGATAAATATTTTACTGAAAAAGGTATTCAATGTAATTTCATTGTTTTTGATTCAGGAGTAGATGCCAATAAAGCCTTTGCTTCAGGAAGTATTGATTTTGCAACTATGGGGGATACCAATGCTATTGTAGCTTTATCTAGAGGTCTTGATGTGGAAATGATCTGGATTCATGAAGTTCTTGGGGATGTTGAAGCTTTGGCGGTAAAAAAGGATTCCAATATCCATCGTATAGAAGATCTTGTGGGTAAAAAAATTGCCACTCCCTTTGCTTCAACTTCCCATTACAGCTTGTTAAATGCATTGAAAAATGTAGGCATTGAAGATAAGGTAGAGCTTTTAGATATGCAAACAGCAGATATTGTTGCGGCTTGGCAAAGAGGAGATATTGAAGCAGCTTATACTTGGCAGCCTTCTCTCGGGGAATTGTTAAAAGATGGGAAAGTATTGATTTCCAGTGAAGATTTGGCAAAGCAGGGTTATATCACAGCAAATGTGGAATTGGTTCGAAAAGAATTTGCACAAAAATATCCTGATTTAGTAGCTTCTTTTATTGCTTGTTTAGCAGAAGCAGGAAGTATTTATAGAGAAAATCCACAGGAAGGTGCTAATATTACAGCTCAAGAACTTGAAATTCCTTCAGAAAAAACTTTACAACAGATGAGAGGATCCATATGGCTTACTCCTGAAGAACAATTAAGTAAGGAGTATTTAGGAACAAAGGATTCTATTGGTGATTTTGTAACTATTATGAAAGATACAGCAGATTTCTTAGAAAGACAAGGTTCCATTCAAGAAGCACCAACGCAACAAGAATTTAATACATTTTTAAATTCTAGCTACATAGAAGAAGCAATTAAAATTTTAAATAAATAATATAGATAAATAACATCAAGAGTAAATATTGATATTGGATATCTATAAAAAGCATTTTAAAAAATATAGGATAAAAATAGACCGTTAAGGAGGGAGAAGATGGGAAAAAATTCTAAAAAAGAAGCACTCATAGAGGTTCAAAACGTAGGACTTACCTATGAGACAAATACAAAACCTATTACAGCGATAGAAAATATTAGTTTTCAAATGGAAAAAGGAGAATTTTTATGCCTTTTAGGGCCTTCAGGATGTGGGAAAAGTACTTTACTGAAAGTAATTGCAGGCTATCTAAAACCCACGATAGGATCTTGCCTTATGAAGGGAAAACCTATCTTGGGACCTGATTGGCATAGGGGAGTGGTCTTTCAATCTCCTACTCTATATCCTTGGATGAGTGTAAGAAAAAATGTACAATTTGGGCCTAAAATGAAAGGGCTTCCAAAAGAAAAGATAGAAGAGATCACAGAGTATTTTTTAAGACAAGTGGGACTTATAAATGATAGCGATCAATCCACTTTTCAACTTTCAGGAGGGATGAAACAAAGAGTAGCACTGGCAAGAGCCTTGGCCAATGAACCGGAGATCATTTTAATGGACGAGCCTTTTGGGGCATTAGATGCTCTTACAAGGGTAAATATGCAGGTTCTGATTCGGAAAATTTGGCAAAAAAACAATAGTACTATCTTTATGATTACCCACGATATTGATGAAGCATTACTTCTGGGGACAAGGGTCATTGTTATGTCGAAAAGTCCCGGTAGGATATTAAAAGAATTTAATATAAATTTTACCTCTATTGCTGCAGAAAATAAATATGGCTATGTTGAGATGGGGGAGGAATATCAGAAAATCAAAGAAAAGATCTTAGAACTTATGTAATAATTTATCATTATACTACAAAGAAAGGATTGGAGGAAGTATTTTGGAATTACTGAAATTTCAAAATGTATTTTATAGACAGGAGAACCAAGATATTTTAAAGGATGTCTCTGTAAGTATTGATCCGGGAGATTATATTTCCATTGTAGGACCATCGGGAAGTGGGAAAAGTACTTTCCTAAAATTATGCTGTCATCTCATTAGTCCTACCCAGGGGATGATACAATATAAGGGCAAATCTATTATGGAATATGATCCTATGGAATTTAGAAAAAATGTAGCTTATTGTTTTCAAACTCCCTATCTTTTTGGACAAAGGGTTATAGACAATATTTCTTTTCCCTATTCTATTAGAAATCAGAAAATAGATTTTAATAGGGTAGAGGAACTTTTTTCTCTTTTTTCTCTTGATAAAAATTATTTACGAAAAGAAATACAGAACCTCTCTGGAGGAGAAAAGCAAAGGATTGCATTGATTCGTACATTATTATTCAATCCAGAAATATTGCTTTTAGATGAGGTGACCTCTGCATTGGATGTGGATAATACTTTCATTGTTGAAAATGTGGTAAGGTCACTAAATCAAAGGGGGACAACCATTCTTTGGATTACCCATAATCCGAAACAAAGCAAAAGAAATGCAAATAAAATCCTAACTATTGAGTCTGGGAAAATACAATCATTGGAGGTATTAAAATGAGCTCAGAGAATGTTATGAATCCTTTCTCCCTTTTGATTTCATCCTCTCTTGTAGTAGTGGCATTATTTTTTTCTTATTCTCAAAAATTAAAGCTTGAAAAGGAAATTATAGTAGGAGTTTTTAGAGCAGTTTTACAATTGGTCATTGTAGGGTATCTACTAAATTATATTTTTGGACTAAAAAATCCAATCTTTACTACACTTCTACTTTTATTTATGACCTTTAATGCTTCTTACAATGCTGCCAAAAGGGGAAAGGGAATCAAAAATGGATTTTTGATATCTTTTCTATCCATATTCATAGGGGCTCTCATTACCCTATCTATTTTGATGTTCTCCGGGGCTATTAAGTATGAGCCCTATCAGATCATCCCAGTAGGAGGAATGATTATAAGCAATGCCATGGTAGCTTTAGGCCTATGTTATAGACAATTGACTTCGGATTTTAAAAACAAAAGGGAAGAAGTGGAAACCAAGCTCTCTTTGGGAGCTAATATCCTAGCGTCTTCTATGGAGATCATTAGAGATTCCATAAAAGTGGGAATGCTCCCTACCATTGATTCTGCAAAAACATTGGGAATCGTATCCTTGCCTGGAATGATGACAGGACTAATCCTTGCTGGGGCTTCCCCTATTGATGCGGTGAAATATCAGATTATGGTGACCTTTATGATGCTTTCTACCACTTCTATCTCGTCTTTTATTGCGTGTTATCTATCCTATAAAGGCTTTTTTAATGAAAGAAAACAGTTGATATAATCTATTGTGCTAGTTAAGTTATTCTGATTTAGAGAATTTTATCCTTTGAGGGATAAATGTTTCACGAAGCGACGACTTAGTGCCCCCTTTTTACCTAAATTTGTTATCCTAAAAAAGGAGGGCATTTGTTTAAGTAGCGCAGTGAAGACATCTATCCCTTAAATGAATCAGTACAACGGGTTAATTTAACAAAACGGATAGATGCTTTCAGAGTACAAAAGATTACATCAGGGTTTTTGTACTCAATACATGAACAAATGTATTAGGTGATTTTGAGAGGGAGAACGGATACGTTTACAAAGAAAAGCTTATTGACTTATCGAAATAGTCTAAATATAATCAAACTTATAAATCTAAGGGAGGAATATGCATGGGACTTGATGTTAAAAAAGAGGTAAAAAAGATTGAAAAAGATATGATATCTTGGAGACGTGAATTGCATAAGATACCTGAATTGGGATTAGAGCTTCCTAAGACCACACAATTTGTTTGTGATCGATTGGAAGAGATGGGCATCCCATACAAGACTCTAGTAAATGGAAATGCTGTTGTAGGTCTTATAAAGGGAAGTGGAGAAGGAAAAACCATTGCTATAAGGGCGGATATGGATGCTTTGCCTATTCAAGAAGAAACAGGGCTTCCCTTTGCTTCTATCAATAACAATATGCATGCTTGTGGGCATGATGGACATACAACTATGTTACTTGGAGCTGCTAAGGTATTAAATGATCATAGGGGTCAGCTTAAGGGAAATGTCAAACTACTATTTCAGCCTGGGGAAGAATACCCTGGGGGAGCGAAACCGATGATTGAAGAGGGGGCTTTGAAAAATCCAAAGGTAGATACCATAATAGGTCTTCATGCAGGAAATATTTCCGATGGAACTCCTAAAGGGAAGATTGCCATAAGCTATGGCAGGATGATGGCTTCTATGGATAGGATGTTGATTAAGGTTAAAGGCGAGGGAGGCCATGGAGCTTATCCCCATAATTTGATAGATCCTATTGTGATTGCTGCAGAGGTCATCACTTCTTTACAAACCATAGCTAGCCGAGAGATTCCAGCGGTGGAACCTATTATTGTTTCTATATGCAGAGTACAGGGTGGGTTTAATCAAAATATTATTCCCGATGAAGTGGAGTTAGAAGGTACCGTTCGAACCTTTAATAATAAGGTGAGAAAAAAGATTGCCAAGAGAATGGAGGAGAAGATTAAAGGGATTACTAAGTCTTATGGAGCAGATTATGAATTGCAGTATGATTTTAAATATCCTCCCTTGATCAATCATAGGGAATATACTGAAAAATTTGTGCAATCTGCTAAAAAGATCTTGCCAGAGGAAGATATTGTAGAATTAGAAAATCCTCTAATGGGAGGAGAAGATATGTCCTATTTCTTGGAAGAGGTACCGGGAACTTTCTTCTTTTTAAGCAATATGAAGGCTATAGATGGGGAAATTCATAGTCATCATAGTAGCAAGTTTGATATGGATGAGGGAGAGTTTTGGAAAGGAACTGCTCTATTTGTACAAACGGCACTAGATTTTTTAAATGAATAAAATGGAGGTGACGTTATGAAAAATGTAAAATTACACATTCTTGTTTTACTATTGGTAGTTGTATCTGAACTGATTGGAACCATAACCTTTAAAATAGGGTTAGGGACCATATCCTTACTACCTATGCTCTATGCACTAATTTTTGGAATTTTATTAACTCCTAAATTTTTAAATATTGCTAAGCAAAAAGAAATGGAAGATGCGGGCTCTTTAACCAGCTTAACATTGATGCTTTTAATGGCTAGATATGGGGCTAATATTGGACCTACTCTCCCGGACATTATCCAGGCTAGTCCAGCTTTAATTCTTCAAGAATTTGGAAACATAGGAACAGTATTTTTAGGCCTACCTATTGCTATATTGTTGGGATTAAAAAGAGAGGCCATTGGTGCTGCTCACTCTATTGCTCGAGAACCAAATGTGGCGCTGATTGGAGAGAGATATGGACTAGATAGTGAAGAAGGAGAAGGGGTTTTAGGGGTATATATTATAGGAACTGTTTTTGGCACTCCTATTATGGGACTTATGGTAAGTTTATTGGCTGCTTATACTCCTCTTCATCCTTATGCATTAGCTATGGCAACAGGAGTAGGAAGTGCGAGTATGATGACCGCAGGAGTTGGCTCTTTGGTAGCAATGTTTCCTAAAATGGAAAAAATGATTACAGCCTTTGGGGCCACTAGTAATATGCTCTCGGGCTTAGATGGAGTTTATATGTCTATTTGGATAGCCCTTCCCCTTGCAGAGTGGTTGTATAGAAAGTGCTATCGATTAAAATATGGGAAACTGCCTGTAATCCCAACAAAGAGAGGAGATGCTTAAGATGAATTTGCAAAATTCTTTGATTGTATTATTGATTACGTCGGCAATATCTGTTGTAGGGAATTTTGTAGGTTATGATATAGGAATCTTAGAATCTATTCCTGGAGCATTGATATTGGTAGCTGTGGCCTTTGTGGGGATTGCTTTTGCTAAAATTCTTCCTATTAAAATTCCTGCAGTAGCCTATGTGGTCACCTTAAGCACTATCCTAACAGTTCCAGGGGTGCCAGGAGCTGCTACCATATCTTATTATGTAAGCAAGGTGAACTTTCTAGCTTTAACTACGCCAATCCTTGCTTATGCAGGTATTTATACAGGAAAAAATTTAGATTCTTTAAAAAGGACTGGTTGGAGAATTGCATTAGTATCTATATTTGTGATCTTAGGAACCTATTTAGGTTCAGCAATCATTGCAGAAGTAATATTAAAATTATTAGGACAAATTTAAAATTTCATTTTCCAAACAAGAATAATGAATTGATAAGATGTAAGAATTCTTTAAGCAAAGTTCGAGTTAGACCCATTTTCAAAAATAGACTAAGATATTTGATATTAGTGGTTTTAATTATCTTTTCAATGGAAAATATGTTATAATAAATTCTGAAATAAAATAAAAAACAAATTAAATATAATACTAAAAATTCTTTAGAAAAGCGTTTCTAAAGAGGGGTATTTGGCTAAAAAAGATTAAAAATTAGCGGTAAATGACTGTTAGGGGAATAGTTATTTACCGCTTACCTTTAAACAAAAAATAATCTAAGTCTAAAGGCTTATTAAGTGGAAATGATTCAATGGATCAATCGTGTTTTTTATCATCTTAAATATTTTGCTTACTAAAGGATAAGTTGTTAGCTATCAAATCACGTATAAATATCTGTCATAGTGGTATAGAGTTATATATCTGTCTCTTATACACATCTCCGAGCCCACGAGA
>USMD01000067.1 GCA_900555725.1 uncultured Garciella sp.
GCCCAAATACTTAGGGGCGAAAAATTACATTATGAGTATGAGTATGAGTATGAAAAAAATGAATTCAAATATGAGAAAAAATAACTTACTTGTAGAAAAAATAGGAGATGGGAAAAACATCTCCTATTTTTTCTAATAAAAAACTATTTTTGATTGGAGTCTACCCACTCCTTAGCATTTTTTACTTCATGATAGTTTGGGATGGGAACTCGTGATTCAGGTTGTTTATTTTCAATATTTGCCCAAGCTGCAGTGTTTTGTTCTTCAATCGGCGATCCCATATGCTTTTCTTTCTTTTTATTTTTGGCCATAAATATCACCTCTTTTTTATTATCTTCAGAAGTAATAAAAATATGAGAAAAATCAAGAAAATCAATAATATGGAAAAAATCATACTTTTCTAATGATAATTCTATCCTAAAGTGAATATCTGGTGAATATCATTCATTTCCTACCGTAGAAAAGATTGTGTAAAAATCAAGGAAATTTTATAATAGGAATGGTATAATAGGAAAACAATAGTCTAACAATAGAGAAGGAAGATCTTTATTATTCAATATTTTAGGATGGGAGTATTTATTATAATGAATATACTTGTTACTTTAAATACAAATTATATAAAACCTTTAAAGGTGATGTTAAAATCTCTCTTTCTTAATAATCCAGGAGAAAATTTTACGATTTACTTAATGCATTCAAGTTTAACCCAGGAGGAATTAGAGGATCTAAATATTTACATAGAAAATCTTGGGTATGCTCTTAAGGACATTTACTTAGAGAATACTTATTTTGCAGATGCACCTACATTATTACACTATACAAAGGAGATGTACTATCGTCTACTTGCATTTAAGTTTTTACCTAAAGACTTAGATCGGATCTTATATCTAGATCCTGATATTTTAGTTTTAAATCCTATTAGGAGATTATATCATATGGATTTCCAAGGATATATGTATGCCGCAGCATATCATAACATTATACCCATAAAGGAAATTAATAAAATAAGATTAGGTGCCTATGATATTGATGCATATTATAATTCTGGAGTGCTTTTGATGAATTTAGATTTACAAAGGCAACTTATAAGGGAACAAGAAATTTATAAGTTTGTGGAACAAAATAAAGCAAGGCTGATTATGCCGGATCAGGATATTATCAATGCCCTTTATGGAAAGTATATCAAGAATTTAGATGAAAAATTATACAATTATGATGCAAGGTATTTTAGTTATTATAAAATTATGAGCAATGGCAAATGGAATATGGGATATGTCTTGCGAAATACGGTGATCCTCCATTTTTGTGGAAAGAAAAAACCTTGGCACAATGAATATAGTGGAAAATTCCACTCTTTATACAAACACTATGAAAAATTAGCGATAGGATAAAAAATATTGATTTTTATTAAAATAGAGAGGAATCTATTTTACTTCCTTAGGGTTTTAGCGATGTCATTGGCTGCCTCCATTCCTGTTTTTAGAGCTCCCTGTATCCAAGCATGTTTTCCTGAGACATGTTCTCCTGCAAAGAATACCTTATTTTTATATTCAGGCTGCTTCATAATCCATGAAAAGGTACTTTTCTGACCAGGACTATAATAGGCAAAGGCACCTAAGGACCATTCGTAATCATTCCAATTTCTATCCGCATAATCTAATAAGATTCTATCTACATATCCTTTGGGCAGGCAGTGAACTTCTTCTACCTGTTTTTTAATTTCAAAAATCCTTCTATCATAAGGAAGATTTCCTAATCGTATTGCATTAAGAGTAAGATTATAGGTAGATAGCAATACTCCAGGCTCTCTAGGGGGAGGAGTAGGAGAATTTATATATTGAAAATGATCAGAAGGATACCATAAAGAAGTAATAGGGCGATCTGTAAAAGTACTTCCTCCTAATTTTTTACCACAGATAATATCCTCCTTTTCCCAAAATCTTTCTTTGTAAAATTGGGCAGATTTAAAGGAATTTTCATAAGTAAGCTCTTGAATTGCCTGCATTTTTTCGCTGGAAAATAGGGGATATAATTCAATATGTCTTAAAGTGGAAAATGGAACAGCACAAATCACATAATCAAAGCTTTGGCCTTGAGTGCAAAGATTTTTTTGATTTTTATAATATAGAGTTACTGGACCCCCTGGTATTTTTTGTTGTATTTTCTCTACCGAACAGCCACCCATCCAACGAACATTTCCTAAAAGATGGGAAGGAATGTCAGGATAATATTTTTTTACATAGGAATCAAAAAAAGAATAATACAAGGCTAAGGGGAGATTCGCAATTCCTCCTTTAATTCGATAAAGAGATGTAAAGTCTAAAGTATAAATTTCCGAATACAGTTCAATAGCACTGTTATAGAAAAAACTACCTATTAAGGGAGAGAGATTTCCAAGCATGTTAATAGCTCCTTGACTAAGTCCAGCCCTTTCAAATATATTTCGAATATTTGTGTGATCTAATTCTATAATCGTTGGATAGTATTGTTTTCTAATTTCCACAATTTCTTGACGAATTTCTGGAGATAATGCCATTAAGAGGGGATCTATCGCATTATCTTGAAGCTCACTCCAGGGAGTTCGCTGTTCCCTCAGAGTTAAATCAAAGGCAGGATAAATATTTTCCATTATACTTTGTCCCTCAGGGTCATTACAGGCATAACGATGCCGTATATAAAATAAATCGGCAGGGGTGGATTGTATAAAGGGAGCAGTTTTTAAACCTAAAAGATCTATATAATGCCATACAGTCTCATGGGATACAGGAATTCTCATGGCTCCCAGCTCTCCATAATATCTTTTATCTCTGTCAAAATAATAGGTGTAAATTCTTCCACCAATACGCTCATCTTGAGCCTCAAAAATGGTAATATTAAAACCCAATTTTCTTAATTCAAAAGCAGCGGATAAACCTGCAGCCCCACCACCGATGATGCCTATAGAAATATTTTTGCCGCTTCCAGTAGGAGCTAAAGTAGTAATGTCTTGTGGAGGACTTAAAGATTCTATTAAGTAAGGATAATCTTCTATACGATTTTCTTCTTGCAAGATCTCCATTACTATTTTCTTTCGCTCTTTTTTCGTAGGTTGAATCATAATAGGTTTCAATTTTTAACCCCCTTTTTAAAACAAAGCAATATCTCTTACCAATATATGCAAAAGTACTAAAAAAGGGTCCTTATTTAATGAAAAATAAATAAAAAATTAAAAGTGCCACATATTCCCTAGTATGAATAAGACCAATTAAACAAAAAATAATTTATGTATAAGATAAAATGTCGCAAAGGAAGAGGGGATATTTTATGAAAGAAAAGAATGGACAAACTTACAGGGATTGGGAAGAGAAAATGGAAATGGGAGAAGATTGGTCTATATTAGATGAAGATCTTATGTTTACAGGTACTAGCAATTACTTACAACAAGATCAAGCAATGAAATTAGTAGAAAAAATCAAAAATAGAATACGATATCGATATTAAAACTAGGAGGAATTTTTATGGCAGATCAACAATGGTTAAGTTTCCCAAAGTCTGTTCCAGGACAAACTCAGGGAAAACAGCCGGGGATTGAAAGTATTATGAATTCAGTCCCCATTACAGAGAATCAAAACTATAAGGGTTCTAATCAATTACAGAATAAAGTAGCTGTAATTACGGGAGGAGATAGTGGAATAGGAAAGGCAGTAGCCATCACCTTTGCAAAGGAAGGTGCTGATCTAGCAATTGTCTATTTAGATGAAAATGAAGATGCCCAAAATACAAAGAATATCATAGAGTCTATTGGCAGAAAGTGTTTATTACTTTCTGGAGATGTAGGTCATGATGGATTTTGTAAAGAAGTCATTCAAAAAGTAATGGGAGAATTTGGGAAGATAGATATACTAATTAACAATGCAGCAGAACAACATTTTCAAAATAGTATAGAGGATATTACCAATGAACAGTTAGAAAAGACCTTTCGTACCAATATATTTTCCATGTTTTATATGATTAAAGCTGCAATGCCTTATTTACAACAGGGGAGTTGTATCATCAATACTACATCTATTACAGCTTATCAAGGAGATGAAACCCTGATTGATTATTCCGCAAGTAAGGGTGCAATAGTTAGTTTGACCCGTTCTTTATCGCAATCTTTAGTAAACCAAGGGATCAGAGTAAATGCGGTAGCTCCAGGACCTATTTGGACCCCCCTTATTCCAGCGTCTTTTCCGCAAAACTATGTTGCTACCTTTGGTATAGACACACCTATGGGAAGGCCGGGACAACCAGTAGAGCTAGCTAGTGCTTATGTATATTTAGCATCAGAGGGGGCCTCCTATGTGACTGGTCAAACCATTCATGTTAACGGAGGGACTATTGTAAATGGATAATCTTATAAAGATTAATAAAAATAAGAGGTGGAATTCCACCTCTTATTTTTATTAGTCTTCATCATACAACCCATAAGTCTTATTAAGATCAAGGATAAATATGATCCCGTTGCCTGGTTTTTCTATTTCTAAAGCATCATTTATAGCTTTTACAACATCATCAGTTTTATCTTTCTTAGTAATATTCAATATAATTTCCTTTTCTGGTTCTACTAACATAGCAAATAATTTAGAACGTTCATGGATTCCTGAGCCCCTTGCATTGATAACAGTACCTCCATTTGAGCCAGCTGATTCAGCCGCTTCAACGACTTTTTCAGCATTCCCTATATCTACAATAGTAAATATTCCATTATACATATTGCTCCCTACACCTCCATTTGCAATGTTTTTATGGAAATCACAACTTTTGGTACCTACTAGACCAATTACAGGAGTTGAAAATGCGATTCCATGATTGAGTTTATACATCTTAAATTTTTGGTTTAAATGTTCTAAAGCTTTTTCTGCAATGGATCTTTTGGCTACTATTAAAACAATTTCCTTTTTTACTTCATCTAAATCTAGAAGTTTCAAAAGATAACTTCTTATAGTACCCTTTCCTAAGAGGATGGTTCCTCCTGTAACTCCATAGGATTTTGCTTCCTTAAGAACCTTACTGCCTAAACCATAATCAACGATTATACAGCATAGATCATACCTTGCGATATCATTATTCTTCACCACTTTTATTGCCCCCATTCTTTTTGGACTTTGCTTTGAAAAGTAGACCAAGTACTTGTATTGCAATCAATGGAGTTAAGGCAATTAGGGAAATAACACCAAAACCATCCATCAGAACATCTGCACCTCTAGTTGCCTGGGCAACACCTTGGGCAAAGGCCAAAATAAAAGTAGCTGACATAGGGCCCGATGCTACTCCTCCTGAGTCAAAAGCCATTCCAACAAATAATTTTGGAACAAAATAACTCATACCAATTGCTATTATATATCCTGATAATAGATAATGCCATAGTTGAATTCCTGGAATAAGAATCCGAATAATGGAAAGAGCAACAGCAACGGCTACTCCTATAGATAGAGCAAGCATAACAACCCTTTTTTTTACATAACCACTGGTAACATCCTCTATTTGTTCCGTTAAGACATATACCGCAGGTTCTGCCAATATTATCACTAATCCAAGGACAAAAGCAACAAATATTACAATCCAGTTATTGTCTAAGGAGGCAAGATGGTATCCTACTAAATTCCCCACTTCCATAAAACCGGCATTTACTCCTACTAAAAATAGCACTAAACCAACAAACGTGTACAAAAGGCCCTTTAAAATCTTGTTTCGCTTCCTTTTAGATAATTTAAAGGATATAGCATTAAAAGCTATAAATAAAATAATGAGGGGAAGAAGGGCCAAGAAAACTTCCCCTGCTACTGTAGGAAATTCCTCTATAAAAGGATGTAAGATAGAGGTGCTTTTTATTACATCATTTTCTACAGAGCCTGTAAGCTCTCCTGTTTTAGAAAAAACACTCATAATTAAAACAGATAAAATAGCTCCTGATGAAGCGATAGCTATCAGTCCGAAGCTATCCTCTTCAGAATTTTTCCCTTCCTTTAAAGAGGATACCCCTACTCCCAATGCTAATATAAAGGGAACGGTCATAGCACCGGTTGTGGCTCCTGAAGCATCAAAGGATATTGCTAAGTATTCGGAGGTGGTAAACAAACCAAATAGTAAGATAACACCGTAGATTATGGTAAGCATCTTATTTAGAGGTTTATTGAAGACAACTCTCATAAAGCCTAGGGATATCATCACAGCGATGCCAATGGATACTACTACCACAATTGCATTTTTAGACAATGCTCCTCCTGTTACATCATCTACCTGACCGGCTAAGATGTGTAAATCAGGCTCTGCTATGGAAATAAAAAAGCCAAGTATCATACCGGCAACGGTTACAATCCAAATTTTATTGGATTTAGCAATAGTTTTTCCCATTAGATTTCCTATGGGAGTAATTCCTATATCTGCCCCGAATAAAAATATAGATAATCCAATAATAATGAAAATTGCACCTAATAAAAAACGTCCTATAAAATGGTTTTCCATAGGCGCAATGGTAAAGTTTAATAGTAGTACAATTATGACGATTGGAAGAACAGAATATAAAGTTTCTTTAAATTTTTCGAATAGAATATGAATAATCCACACTACCTTTCTTTTTATTTTTTAAAAACTCGATAAAATCCTGAATTTCATGAATTTCTTCATTACTTAATCCATCTACATAAAGTATATGGGAATGACTTTTATAAGAAGAATTCTTAGGATCTAGATAACCAGCAACCTTCATAATTTCATCGTTAGATATTTCAAGGGCGTTGCTATTTTTTTTAGTATGAGAGGAGATGGATTTTTTCTTTTTTCACTTTCAATTCGATAGATTTCTGTGCGGCTGATATTTGCAAGTTCTGATAGTTTTACGATAGCCTCCTAAATCTCATAAGTTTTTAAAATATTTTCCGCCACCTGTTTTTTGGTAATCCGCAAATCCATAGCATTTTTTTCTATATACCTATGGGCTTCGGCTTCTGTCATTTTTAAATATTGAATAAGAATGCATTTAGCCCGATCTATTAGGCGGATATCATTTATTTTTTCCAAAAGTTCATTATTTTCATCCTTTAATTGTAAAATTTTATTATAAGAGGCATTAGCAAGCTTTAATACACTCCAAAAAACCCTTCGATTTATAGGCTTTCCTATCACAAAAATTCCATAGTCCTCAACTTTAGAAGAGATTTCATCTTCTAATTCATTTTTTACTACCAATATTACTTGGGTAATACTCCTGTTTGAAATTTCTATAGCAAAATTTACGCCAAACTCATCCTTTAAAGGGCAATTAATAATACACAATTCAAAACTTCGTTCTATAAAAAGGCGTCTTGCATGACTGCAATTGGAAGTGACGACGATATTGCTATAGGAATTTTGCATTAGCATTTCTGAGAAAAAATCTATAGCCTTTTGTGAAGTTGAGACAATCAATACATTATCAATAAGTATCGCCACCTCTCTATAAATAAAATAATTTAAAAACAAGAATTTATCTTCCGTATTTTTCCCATTCTTCTTCCTTTACAGAAATATATTTATCTAAAAACTCCTTATTTAACTTTTCCTTCAAGAAATCACTATTTTTTACTAGTTGGATTGCTTCAAATAAATTTTTAGGTAAGCTTTTTAAATGTTGTGTGGTAGGACGATCTAATTTATATAAATTCATATCAATAGGTTCTGGTAGAGAAAGTCCTTTTTGGATTCCATCTAGTCCCGCGTATATAATTAATGAAAATGCAAGATAAGGGTTTAGATTTGGATCAGGAGAACGAAGCTCTGCTCTAGCATTTTCTCCCACTGCCGCTGGAATTCTAATTAATCTAATTAATTGAGAACGATTCTGATGGGACCAAGAAATATATTGTGGCGCTTTATTGCTTCCAAAACGATCATAGGAGCTGGGCAAAGGATTTAAAAATAGAGTAATATCAAGTATTTTGTCAAGAATTCCAGCAATAAAACTTTGGGACTCCTTACTATAGGGACTATCATTTTGAAAAATATTTTTTCCATCTTTGTATAAAGATAGATTGATATGCAGTCCATTACCACTATGATTGGGTAGGGGCTTTGGCATAAAGGAAGCATGGAGACCGTTCATACCTGCAACTGTTTGTACCACAGACTTAAAAGTAATTAAATTGTCAGCAGCATTTAAAGCATCACTGTATTTAAAATCTATTTCATTTTGTCCTGGTCCTTGTTCATGATGGGAAGCCTCTGGATTAATGCCCATTTGTTCAAGGGTTAAACTAATTTCCCGTCTAATATTTTCTCCCTTATCTAAGGGATAAATATCGAAATAGGTGCCTTCATCTTGGGGAATATTTGTTGGTTTACCATTTTCATCGGTGGTAAAGAGGTAAAATTCACATTCAGAACCTATTTTACAAATATATCCCATATCTTCACAATGTTTTACTGTTTTTTTTAACATTTCTCGAGTGTCTCCAATAAAAGGAGTATGGTCAGGATATTTAATATTACATAAAAATCGAATAACACGTCCTTGTTGAGGCCGCCAAGGTAGACTACAAAGGGTAGAGGGCTCTGGAAATAAGAGAAGATCAGATTTTGACACATCCATAAACCCTTTTATGGCTGAGCCATCGAAAGGAATTCCAAAATAGGATGCTCTTTCTAACTCTTCAGGCATGATAGCTATATTTTTTTGAGTACCGAACATGTCAATAAAAGCCAAACGTATAAATTTAATATCTGTTTCCTTAATAAAATTAAGGATTTCTTTCATAGTGCTTGTCATATGATATCCTCCTTTCCTGATATCTATAATATATGTTTTACTATATATTTATAAAAAAAGACGTGCACCATCTATCTATTGGTGAACGCCCTTGTTCGTAATACATATAGTATATACTATTTTAAAGGCAATATCAAGATTTTATTTTATTTTTGAATAAATCAAGGATGTCCTATTCTTAGATCATCATCTTAACCTGTGTTAACCTACGAAATGTTGTACATATTTGAAGGCTTTAATGGATTCACATAATGAAAATGCAATATTCTAAAAATTAAATAAAAAGTCAAAAAATAGATTGACAATTTTAAAAATTGTATTTATACTTAATAGATAACAGCAAAGGCGCTGTGGATAACTTATCCGCAGTGTCTTTATTTTTTGGTTAAAATTTTATTTCATTAATAGATAGGGGGAAATCATATGAAAAATCTACCAGAAAATTTTGCTTGTAATGTATTTAATGAACAAGTTATGAAAGAAAGATTACCAAAGGACACTTATAAGACTTTGAAAAAAACGGTAGAAGAAGGAGAACCTTTAACCCTAAGCGTAGCAAATGTTGTCGCCAATGCCATGAAAGAGTGGGCTGTTGAAAAAGGAGTTACTCATTTCACTCATTGGTTCCAACCTATGACAGGAATTACAGCTGAAAAACATGAAAGTTTTATATCTCCCACCAATGACGGAAAGGTGATTATGGAATTTTCAGGAAAAGAATTAGTAAAGGGAGAACCCGATGCTTCTAGCTTCCCATCAGGAGGATTACGTAGCACCTTTGAAGCAAGGGGTTATACTGCTTGGGATCCGACTTCCTATGCTTTCATAAAGGATAATACCTTATGTATCCCGACTGCTTTTTGTTCTTATAGTGGAGAGGCTTTAGATAAAAAGACACCATTACTCCGGTCTATGGAGGCAATCGATAAGCAAGCATTAAGGGTATTAAAATTATTTGGTAATGAAGATGTGAAAAAGGTAATTACAACAGTAGGACCAGAACAAGAATATTTCTTAATAGATAAAGAATTATACAAAAAGCGTCCTGATTTAATGTATTGTAACAGAACTTTATTTGGGGCCAAAGCTCCAAAAGGACAAGAACTTGAGGATCATTATTTTGGAACTATCAAACCAAGAGTATCTGCATTTATGAAAGAACTAGATCAAGAACTCTGGAAATTAGGGGTTTTAGCAAAAACGAAACATAATGAAGTAGCACCTGCACAACATGAGTTGGCACCGATCTTTACTACGACAAATATAGCAGCGGATCATAATCAGCTTACCATGGAACTTATGAAAGTCATTGCTGATAAACATGGTCTTGTTTGCTTACTTCATGAAAAACCCTTTGCTGGGATCAATGGAAGTGGAAAGCATAATAACTGGTCTATTTCAACGGATGCAGGCATTAATCTATTGGAACCTGGAGATACCCCTAGTCAGAATGCACAATTTTTATTATTCTTAGTTGCCATTATCAAAGCTGTGAATGAATACCAAGATTTATTACGTATGTCAGTTGCCAGTGCCGGCAATGATCATAGATTAGGTGCCAATGAAGCTCCACCTGCTATTATATCTATTTTCTTAGGGGATGAACTAACGGCTATTTTAGAATCTATTATAGAGGGAAAAGACTACAATGATGTTGAAAAACGGCAAATGGAAATAGGAGTATCTGTATTACCTAAAATTCCAAGGGATACCACAGATAGAAACCGAACTTCCCCTTTTGCCTTTACAGGAAATAAATTTGAGTTTCGAATGGTTGGATCTGCATCTTCTATTTCAGGTCCCAATATTATATTAAATACAATCGTAGCAGAAGTATTATCTCAGTTTGCTGATCAACTAGAACAAAGTGATCATTTCACAGAAGATTTAACTGCACTAATTAAAAAAACCATAAAGAATCATAAGAGAATTATATTTAATGGCAATAATTACTCTGATGTATGGGTAGAAGAAGCAGAAAGGCGAGGTTTATTAAACTTAAAAACCACTCCAGAAGCCTTACCTGCCTATATTAAAGATAAAAATGTAAAATTGTTTGAAAGGCATAAAGTATTTTCCAAAACAGAGATCTATTCAAGATATGAAATTAAATTAGAAAACTACAGTAAAATCATTCATATTGAAGCTACTACTATTATAGCTGTCTCTTATACACATCTCCGAGCCCACGAGACAGGCAGAAATC
>USMD01000068.1 GCA_900555725.1 uncultured Garciella sp.
TAAGAGACAGCTTTTTATTATGTCCTCATAATATTTCATTCTATATCTTCAAAAAAATATCCTTTAAAAATATAAATTTTTCTTAAACAAAAGAACTAATTCTTTTGAATCAGTTCTCTCTTTAAAATACTAAAATCATTTGCTCTTTAATTATTTATAAAAATATGCAATCTCTTTAGGATAAAACATTCTAAACTTAACTATCATTCAATATTTTCTCTCATCAAAGGCATACTCATGCATCTTGGACCACCGCGACCACGGGATAATTCGTAGGAATCAAATTCTAAAACCTCAATATTATTTTTGCGTAAAGTTTCATTGGTAACATAATTTCGATTATAGCATACCACTCTACCTGGAGATATTGCAAGGGTATTACTACCATCACTCCATTGTTCCCTACTGGCAGCGATTCTGTCTCCACCTCCACAACGAATTAAATTTACGGAAGGTAAATGAAGATATTTTTTTAATATTTTAGATAAATCATCTTGTTCAGAATGAATTTTTACTTGATTGTTAGCTCCCATAGTAATACTATATACTTCTAGTGGCTCCTCAATGCCTGCATAAATACTAAATTGATCATAATCTACCATAGTAAATACAGTATCTAAATGCATATAGGCTCTTGCCTTTGGAATATCAAAAGCTAACACTATTTCAAAGCTCTCCTCCTTAGTGGACAATAAATTGTATGCCAACCTTTCGATTGCAGTAGGATCTGTCCTATCGCTGATTCCTATAGCTAATAATTTATCAGAAAGAACGAGGATATCTCCACCTTCAATAGAATGGGTTTTATCCCGATTGTACCATCTTTTAGTATCTTTAAATTTAGGATGATAGGTAAAGATATATTTTGCAAAGATGGTTTCTCTATTTCTCGTTTCATTTGCCATAACATTTAAGGAAATTCCATATCCAATAGACGCAAAAGGATCCCTTTGAAAATATAAGTTTGGAATTGGATCCAAATAAAAGGGATAGGGTTTCTTTACCATATCTCCCAAACATTTAGGTTTAATATGTTTTAGTTCATCTTTGCGTATCCCTGCAATACATTTTTGAATCAATTCCTGGGGAGTGTAATCTTCAAAAAACTCTAATATCGCTTCTTGAAGACCAGGTGTAACTACCTTTCCCTCTTCCATAAATTCTATTAAAAATTTTTTTCTAACCTTAGGATTTTCTAGAATATTCGCCATGAGATCCGTCAGATATAAAACTTCTACTCCTTCGTTACGCAAAATGCCTGCAAATTGATTATGCTCTTTTACTGCTTGTTCTCTATACACAATTTCATCAAATAGTAACCTTCTTAAATAATCAGGTACAATATTTTCCACTTCTTGCCCTGGGCGATGTAACAAAACGCTTTTTAATTTTCCTATTTCATTATAAACTGAAATACTTGAAGTGGTAGCCATAGGATTCATCCTTTCTTAACTCTTGTATTTAGACAGACACAATGTACAACAAAACGTTCATAATTATTATGGACGTTTTGTTTATTTTTTATTGATTTTTCTTAAAGGCATTCATCCTAGCTTTAATGGTCTTTTCATACCCATGATCCGTCGGCTGGTAATAGGTTACACCCTGTAGTTCATCGGGAAAATATTGTTGCTTTACGTAGGCGCCTTCAAAGTCATGAGGGTATTGATATCCCTTTCCATGACCTAATTTTTCTGCTCCTTTATAATGAGCATCCTTTAGATGTAATGGCACTACTCCAGTTTTTTTGGTTTCTATATCTTTTAGAGCTTTATCAATAGCTAAATAAGCAGCATTGCTCTTAGGAGCCGTAGCCAGATAGATAACTGCTTGAGCTAAAATAATTCTTGCTTCGGGAAATCCTACAAATTCCACTGCACTTGCCGCAGATACTGCAAGAATCAAAGCTTGAGGATCTCCATTACCAATATCTTCTGATGCTAAAATAATCAATCTTCTAGCAATAAATTTAGGATCTTCTCCTGCATAAATCATCTTAGCTAACCAATAAAGAGCTGCATCTGGATCAGAACCCCTGATACTTTTTATAAAGGCAGAAATGGTATCATAATGATTATCTCCATTTTTTTCATAAACCAACGCTCTTTTTTGAATACATTCCTGGGCTACTTCTATATCAATTACGATTTTTTGATCTTCTTTTCTTGGTGAAGTGGTTAATGCCGCCAATTCTAATGCATTTAGAGCTGTTCTGGCATCCCCATTAGCAGTAGAAGCAATATGTTCTACTGCCTCTTGGCTAACATGAATATTTAAATTTCCCAACCCCTTCTCCTTGTTTTTAAGGGCTGCATATAATATTTTCTCTATGTCTTCTTGTTCTAAAGCTTTTAATTGAAAAATCCTTGAACGAGATACTAAGGGTGCATTTACTTCAAAATATGGATTTTCTGTTGTAGCACCGATTAGTATCACAGTTCCTTCCTCTACCGAAGGCAAAAGGGCATCTTGCTGATTTTTATTAAATCTATGAATTTCATCAATAAATAAAATGGTTTTTTTGCTATACATCCCCAATCTTTCTTCCGCTTCTTTGATGACCTTTCGGATATCTGCTACCCCAGATGTTACAGCATTTAATTGTTCAAAATGAGCTTTGGTTGTATTTGCAATTATCTTTGCAAGGGTAGTCTTTCCAGTCCCTGGTGGTCCATAAAATATAAGGGAAGAAAACTGATCTGCTTTAATTGCTCGATATAATAGCTTATTTTTCCCAACAATATGATCCTGTCCAATAAATTCTTCCATAGTGTCTGGCCTCATACGAGTAGCAAGAGGGGCTTTTTTCTTTAATTGTTTTTCTTTATTTAGGTCAAGAAAGTTTATATTTTCCATTAAAATCACCCTTGTTCTTTTAAGCTATTTCATGGATCTCCTTTAATACCCTTTGAACATCCTCTTTGGTAATATAAGCATGGATAACCAATCGAATATTTCCATCTTTGGAACCATTGATTAGGATTTCCTTTTTCTTTAATGCTTCAGCTAGTTCATTTCCATTCATTCTCATACCACTAATGTTTAGCATAATGATATTAGTCTGTACTCCTTTAGCATCAATTTCGATTCCTGAAATCTCTGATAATCCTTGAGCTAAAGCCTTGGCATTGTCATGATCCTCTTGCAATCGAAAGGTCATCTCCTCTAAAGCAATAATTCCTGCTGCTGCCAAAATTCCTGCCTGTCTCATTCCTCCCCCTAAGAGCTTTCTATTTTTTCTAGCCTTCCTAATAAATTCTCTACTCCCTACTACTACAGAACCTACTGGAGCACAAAGTCCTTTAGAAAGGCAAACATTAATACTATCTGTATATTGGGTAATTTCCCTTACATCTACCCCTAGATAAGTAGCAGCATTAAAAATTCTAGCTCCGTCCAAATGAACAGGAATACTGTGTTTTTTCCCTACTTCATATACTGCCTTCATCCCTTCTAGAGAAATTACCTTCCCTCCTGCTTTGTTATGGGTGTTTTCCATGCAAATTAAACTGGTTTTGGGAAAGTGAATATTTTCTGGATCTCTAATGGCATCTTCTACATCTTTAGGATTTAAGGCTCCATTTTTTCCCTTTAAGGTCCTTGCCTGTACCCCTGCTAAAATTGCAATTCCCCCTACTTCATTTACAAATATGTGAGAATTTTCTTCTAGAATAATTTCGTCTCCTCTTTGACTATGGGTCATAACCGCCACTTGATTTCCCATAGTACCGCTAGGAACAAATAATGCAGCTTCCTTTCCTAACTTTTCAGCGGCCTTTTGTTCTAATTCTAACATTGTAGGATCATCCCTATACACATCATCTCCCACCTCTGCCATATACATAGCTTCTCGCATTTTTTTAGTGGGTTTTGTAACGGTATCACTTCTTAAATCAATAACTTTCATATTAATTCCTCCCTTTTTATTTCTCCGAATGCTACCACTTTTGATACTCCCAGCGTATAAACAGAGTTATTGGCTTCAAATGGAGTTTTTACTCCAGCAAAAGCTATCTAACAGAATTCTTACTAAACAAACTCTATCTGAACCTAAAGATTACTTGATAGCAAATCTTTATCAAATAAACTTGTAAGATAGCTTCTTTCTTCTTGATTTAACTCAAAATATCCCATAAACCACTGATCAACCTTCTTTTGAATATTCGTCACTATTTTCTGGTTTTCCTCTTTTAGAAAGTAGATTATTTGTTTATAATACTCTTCTAAATCCATTTGTTCCTGATTTTCTAATTTAGGAATCTGTAATTGTCTCAAAGTATTGGGATAATATTCATAAAGGTCTCTTCCTAATTTTTTAGCAAAGGTTTTGAAATAAAATTCATAAAGGAATGAATTAAGCAATAAAGTTAAGATCCTATGGGACATATCCCCTTTAAATATCTTCTTTAATCGAATTCCATATACATCAGCGCTATAAAATGTTCCCTGATCATCTAGAGCAAATTGGTTATGACTTGCTTTATAGGGAAAAATGATTTTAGGGGATTGGAAGAATTCCTTTTCCCTTCCCCATTGCAACTCATACCACTTTCGTACTCCTCGAACACATTCTCTTCTTTTCTCTAGCTGGCTTTTAAAGGGCCATAAGTAATTTTTTTCCTCTTTCCACCCTTCAATGTTTTCTATATCGTTAGAATAAAGTAAAAGAGTATTACTTTCCCCTATAAAAAAGGAATGAATATCTTTCCCCTTTATCCAAGGTTTTAATAATGAATGACTTAATCTATTTTCTTTTGCCTTTTCTTTAGATATTACAAAGGCTTTATCCCGTCCTGTAATAATTCCCTGTTTGCTTTCACAAATATCTCCTAATTGAAAATTACATTTACTCTCTATTTTACTAACAATTCTTCTATCCATAGGACATAGTAGTCGCCAGCCCTCTTTTTTTAATTCTGATTGAGGAAGAGAAAAAAAATGGATATAAGGGCTTTTCCTCTTTTCTTTTATATTTTTTAAAATCATTTCTCCAGATACTTTTTTATTAGTGCCCCTTAATTTATATACTTTTAAATTATGATTTTCCCCCATTTTTTTCTTAGTTAATGTAATAATCAAGGGATCTATTCCAATTCCCTTTAAAATCCGTTGTCCATAAAAGTCGATAATTTTATGGATTGTGCTATACTTTATAAGATATTCCCGTAGATTGGTCCCATAAAGTGCTTCTAAGAAATATCTTGAGACAATAAAACAAAGTCTCCCTCCATCTTTTAAATATTCTATTCCCTTTTGAAAAAAGCAATAGGACATATCCCCTTTATCATGATATACTAAACTATACTTTTCTTTTAGATGCATGCTGTATTCTTTATTCATTTTTTTATGCCCTATATAAGGAGGATTTCCTACTACAAGGCGAAATCTACTCTTTTCCAAACCATTCATGGTTTCTAAAAGTGCATCCCCACAATAAATATGGAGATTGGTTTCTATGTATTGGGGCTGTTTTAGGATTAAAATAAGTTTTACAATAGTAGCTGCTAATGGATCTTTTTCTATTCCATAGATTTGTTTTTCTAGAATGTGTCGATGAATGGTTTTTTCATCGGTTCCTAATAATTGGGGATGTCTTAAATAATATTTCATTAATTTATCATAGGCTACATTGAGAAAAAAACCACAGCCACAGGCCGGGTCTAATATTTTATCTTGAATCTCCCAATTATAGATCTCTTCCTCTAGCATAAAATCAATTACAAAAAAAGGAGTATAAAACATTCCCTTTTTCTTTTTTTGCTGTAAATTATTTAAATACTCATATATTTCTCCTAAAATTGTAGAAGGTTCCTGGGAGAAAACATCAAAACCTAAAATAGGTTTATACAATTTATTCCAAGTAGTTTGGGAGAATGTATGATTTTTTCCTTTTGAAAAATAAATTTTTTCTTTGTTCCAACAGCATAGAATATTTTCAATGGTAAATTCTTGATACAAATACTGCTGTATCAGCATATTCCATTGTATTCTTTTATGGTCAATAAGCCATTTTAATAAAACAATTTTTATAATAATATTCTTTTTTTCCTCTTGATCAAATTCTACAAAAAATTCGTTAATTTCTTCTAAAAAATATAAAATTCTTTTTTTCCCTTTAAGCATATTTCACCTTTTGTTTTTCTTTTTATGATATCATAAATCCATATACAATAAAAAGAAAAACCCAAAAACCTAAATATAAATGATAGGCTACTGGGCTTTCATTATTAAAGGTAAAATTAATAAAGAGGATATTTTTGGCATAATTGGGCTACCATGCTTCTTGCCTTATCATAAGAACTTTCTCCCTCTGTCAATACCATATGAATTACTTCTGCAATGACTTTCATATCTTCTTTTTTCATTCCTCGACTGGTAACGGCTGGTGTTCCAATCCTTATACCACTTGTTATAAAAGGGCTTTCTGTTTCATAGGGAATGGTATTTTTATTTACTGTAACATTTACTTCATCTAAACGTTTTTCTGCCTCTTTTCCTGTTATCCCTTTATCTCTTAAATCGACTAACATTAGATGATTGTCTGTGCCTTCAGAAACCAAACGAAATCCCTTTTCTTGTAAAGCCTCTGCCAATGATTTAGCATTGGAAACGATTTGCTTTTGATACTCTTTGAATTCAGGTTGTAAAGCTTCTTTAAAGCATACAGCTTTTCCAGCTATGATATGCATTAAAGGACCTCCTTGAGTACCTGGAAATATTGCTTTATCAATGGCCTTTGCATATTCTTCTTTACAAAGAATAATCCCTCCCCTTGGTCCCCTTAATGTTTTATGGGTAGTAGAAGTTACAAAGTCAGCATAAGGTACTGGACTAGGATGAAGACCTGTCGCTACCAATCCAGCTATATGAGCCATATCCACCATAAAATAAGCATTTACTTTTTTAGCAATCTGTCCAATTCTTTTAAAATCAATGATTCTTGGATAGGCACTAGCCCCCGCCACAATCATCTTGGGTTTATTTTTTAAAGCAATTTTTTCTAATTCATCATAGTTAATCCTTTCGGTTTCTTTATCTACACCATAACTAATAAAATTAAAATATGTACCGGAAAGATTAACAGGACTCCCATGAGTTAAATGTCCTCCATGGGACAAGTTCATTCCTAAAACGATATCTCCTGGTTTTAACATAGCAAAATATACAGCTGTATTGGCTTGGGCACCAGAATGGGGTTGTACATTTGCATGTTCTGCTCCAAATAATTTCTTTACCCTATCTCGGGCAATGTCTTCTACAATATCAACATATTGGCATCCCCCATAATATCTTTTCCCAGGATAGCCTTCTGCATATTTGTTGGTAAGAGGACTGCCCATAGCCTCCATAATTGCTTCTGATACAAAGTTTTCAGAGGCAATTAATTCAATATTATTTCTTTGGCGATTTAATTCTTTCATCATTGCCTTAGCAACTTGTGGATCTACTTTTTCTACTTCCTTAAAATCCATATCTTTACCCCTCCTATATTCGTTTATTATTTTATTATATCGAAAATTCAATTTTTAGTATAGGAAAAATTTTATTGTTTTGTCTTTCTACCTTTTTCGACTACAAATTTTATTCCCTTAGAAAAATGTTGAAACCTGCTTATTTCCCCGGTAATGGAAATATTTCAGAAACAAAAAAAGCAGCAAAGCTGCTTTATGCCAATAAATCTTCCTTTGTCTCTTTTAAATTGCTCCATTTACCGCAACGGTCTCCCCATCTACCTCTTACTTTTCCATTGCTGAAAAATTGTACCACTTCACATTGGTTGGAGCAATCTATACATTCAAAACTTTTCACCTGTAGGTTCGCATTGATCACATCAAATCCATAAAAATTGGTCTCATGGGTTTTCTCCCAATTTTCCTTTGCTAAAATTGCTGCTCCATGGGCTCCCATGACATCAAAATATTTTGGTATGATTACTTCTTGCTGCAAAGCATCTTCAAAAGCTTGTTTTATTCCTACATTTGCTGCCACCCCACCTTGAAAAAGAATAGGGGGTTTGATTTCCTTTCCCTTTCCTACGTTGCTTAGATAGTTGCGAACCAGCGCTTCGCAAAGACCTTTTATAATATCTTCGCTATTATGACCCATTTGCTGTTTATGAATCATATCCGATTCTGCAAAGACAGCACATCGCCCAGCAATTCTTACTGGATTCTTTGATTTCAAAGCCATCTTTCCAAATTCTTCAATAGGAATATTTAGCCTAGAGGCTTGGCGATCTAAAAAAGAACCTGTTCCAGCTGCACATACAGTATTCATTGCAAAATCTTGGATGATTCCATTTCTTAAGATAATAATCTTGGAATCCTGGCCTCCAATTTCTAAAATAGTAGATATATCCTCCCTTTCTTTTAATCCTGCTACTCCATGGGCAGTAATTTCATTTTTTACAATATCTGCTCCTACGATCATATTTGCAAGATTTCGTCCACTACCAGTAGTACCTACTCCCACAACTTTATCCCCGGGTAATAAACGTTTTTTCATGATTTTTAATCCTTCTTGTAGTACCTTTATGGGTTGTCCTTGGGTCCTGATATATAACTTTTCCACTACTTCTTCATTTTCATCCATAAAAACAATATTGGTACTAACAGATCCTACATCTATCCCCATAAATAATTGTCTATGCTTCATGCAATCCCCTTCTTTCCTTTTTCCTTTCAATTAAATCTATAAATGCCTCTAGTCTTGTTTGATAACCAATATCCCCTGATAATTCGTCCAAGACCAATGTCATAATTGGCACGTTGTAATCCCTTTGAATAGTAGGCAATATACTTTCTGCTACAATCTCTGGCATACATCCAAAAGGAAGTAATTGAATGACTCCATCATATCCATTTTTACAATAATAAGAAGCATATCCTATGGTCTCCCATGCATGTCCCCCTACCATATGGTCTAAATAAGGCTCAGCAGCCTTTCTAATATCCTTTTCCTTAGTAAGACCGATGGGCCTACACACTACATGTTCTATAATCCATTCACTAATATAAAGAGAACGATCTACCTGTGCCCCTAGATTTGCTAACTTCTCTTCTATATTTTGATTAATATAAGGTTCAATTAATGTATAAATATCTCCTACTAATCCTATCTTTAAAGGTTTTTTCTCAGAATTAATCTTTACATTATCTAGCTTTAATGAAGTTTCTTTTAACAATTCATTGATTGCTCTTGTCCCTTTGGCATTTATGGATTGAGATTTAAAAACCTTTCTGATTTTCTGAACAGTTCCCTTTTCAGCTTCAATCGCTTCTAAATGTTGCATCTTTCGCTCTAAGGAGTCTACCTCACATAAAATATGATAAGTCTTTATTAACTCTTTAGCTAACTTTCCAATATTTTTGGTGTGGCTCACCTTTTGAAATCTTCTTAAAAGCTCTCCTATATCTCCATTAGGTGCTTCTAGAATTACCATATCTACATTGTAGCCCATATCCTTTAATATTTCCTGTTCCATCACTCCATAATATCCAAAACGGCAGGGACCATTACTCCCAGTAATCAATATGGTGTCAGCTCCCTTTTCAATACTTTGAATATAATTTCCTACATTTAGCTTCAAAGGAGTACACATATGCTCGGAGGCATATGCGGCCCCAACTTCCAAGGTATCATCATTCGCAAATGGAGGTAGCACAAAGTTTACTCCTAAGTCCTCTAATAATGCTTTAACTCCTATATACAGATTCCCCATATGAGGAAAGGTCAGTACCATTGAATTTTCTCCTTTCTATCATATCAATAAATGCCTCAATCCGCGTATCTATACCTGCTTGACCCGTCTGCTCGTCTATGGTCAACTGCATATAGGGTAGTATTCCCTCTCTTCTGATATTTCTTTCAATATAATCAGCAATAAAGGAATCTAATCCACATGCAAAAGCTGATAGATAAATCATTCCATCAATATCTAACTCCTTTTGAGCATATAATCCGGCCCCTATTATCTTTCTTCCAAAGGTCCAAAACATTTTTTTTGGAAGTAAATTAGCATAAAAATTGATTTTTTCTTCACTAATAGAATCAATTGTTAAGACCTTAAATCCTCTCTCCTTTACTTTACCTATTAAATCCATATTTATAAATTTATCATATAGGTTATAAGGCTGGGTTAATATTAATAAGGTTCCTTTGGTATTAAAACCTCTTATAGGCTCTCGAACTGCCCTCCAATGAATTGCTTCCTCAGGTAAAAATCCATTATATAAATTTTTCTTATAAATTTCTAATTGATTCATCCCTTTTTCAAAGGCCACCTTTGCCTTACTAAAATTTACGTTCAGTGGTTCTATCATTTCTCGAATCATTTTATCAAGATTTACTCTCCTATTACGGAAATTAAAAACAGGTTGAATCATCCTAGGTAAATAATCTATACTATGTATCACCATTTCTGGTACGCCAATAATTTTAGGACAATTAAATTCCCCATAAGCAATACTTGTAACGCGGGGCATAAATAAAAAATCTACCTGATCTTTTATACTTTCTACATGGCCATGAAATACCTTAATAGATAAACATGCCTCATCTACGCAAGATTTCACTCCTAAGTTTAAAATTCTCTTATTGGTTTTAGGGGATACCACTAATTCATATCCCAGCTCTTCATAAAAAGTTTTCCAAAGAGGAATATAATAATAATATAATAGACCTCTCGGTATTCCTATTTTCAATTCTATCACTTCCTTCCTTTCACATTTTTCTAGTATTGCCAATTTTTAAAACTTCTATAAGTTTAAAAATTTTTCATTCAAAAAAGAGAAATTGGGCTTAAGCCCAATTTCTCTTTTTTGATAATTATGATATATTTTATTTAAGGGTATCCTTAAAACTGTCTCTTATACACATCTGACGCTGCC
>USMD01000069.1 GCA_900555725.1 uncultured Garciella sp.
TTTTTACTCCAGCTGAAGCTTAGAAATCGTTATCCAGGGACATAGCTGCCGTTATCTCCCACTTTGATAGAAGGGGGAGTCTTACGGCAGGTAGTCATCGGATAAAAAACGATTAAAAAGTAAAGATTATTTAAAAATGTTCCATAAGACTGTTCCATTTATCATCTGCCTATTATAATAAAAATAGTGTTATAATAGAGGAAAAATTAAGAAGGTGAAATGGTGAAGAAAAAGATAATACAGATATTAAAGGAAAATTCTACACAACCTGTTTCTGGAGAAAGATTAAGCCAATATTTAAAGGTATCCCGTACAGCCATTTGGAAACAAATCAATCAGCTAAGACAAGAAGGATATGAAATTCAATCTTTACCCAGTAAAGGATATCTTCTAAAGGGCGCGCCAGATATATTAAGTTCTACAGAGATTCAAAGTGGTCTTAAAACAAATATTATAGGAAATAAAATTATACATTTTGATTCTATAGATTCCACCAATGATAAGGCAAAAGAATATGCCCTACAAGGGATAAAAGAGGGTCTTGTTGTTACGGCAGAAGAACAAGTAAAAGGGAAAGGACGCAAAGGAAGGACTTGGGCATCTCCGAAGGGTACTGGAATTTGGATGTCCATTTTACTAAGGCCAGATATTCTTCCTTATCAAGCTCCGAAATTCACCTTATTAGCAGCGGTGGCGGTTGTTAAATCCATTCGGGAAGAAACGGGATTATTAGCACAAATAAAGTGGCCTAATGATATTATTATCAATAAAAAAAAGGTATGTGGAATTCTTACAGAATTGAATGCAGAATTAGATAGGATTAACTATATTATCCTTGGAATTGGAATAAATGTAAATCAGCAGAAGAAAGATTTTCCAGAGGAAGTAAAGAAACGAGCTATTTCATTATTTCAAGCAAAGGAAGAGAAAGTATCTCGCCAAAGTTTAGTAAGAAAGATTCTAGAAAGTCTAGAAAAATATTATTTAAATTTTATTAAGAAAGAGGATTTTTCTCCTGTGCTTGAAGAATGGAAACAATTTTCCTGTAATCTAGGAAGGGAAGTAAGAGCTATGTTAAAGGGAGAAGAAATCCGAGGAATTGCTACAGATATTACAGAGGAAGGGGCATTACTTATTCGAACCCAAGAGGGGAAGCTAGTAGAGATTTCCTATGGAGATGTCTCTGTTCGAGGAATCTATGACTATATATAGCCTTAAAAAGAATGTTAAATTTTTATAAATAAATTTTAAAAGTAAATTGAAGTTTTCTATATACTTTGGTAAAATAAATGTAGTTTTGGCTGATATCCCTATGGGGAATTAGACAAATTGATATAGATGATTAAAAATTCGACTGGTATCCGAAGGGAGCTAGAACGGAGGGATAAAAAGTGCAAACAAAAACAAGAACAATTACAGTGACAGGAATGCTTGCGGCAATAGCCATTGTTTTAGGGGTCACACCATTAGGCTTGATTCCTGTACCAACGGTAGCAGGGAGAGCTACTATTATGCATATACCTGCTATTGTAGGAGCCATCTTAGAAGGGCCAAAAGTGGGGATGTTGGTAGGTTTTATTTTTGGATTGACTAGTTTTATTACAACAGGCTCACCTTTAATTAAAAATCCTATTATTGCAATTGTACCGAGGATATTGATTGGACTATTTTCCTATTGGGGTTATAAATGGACAAAGAGCCCAGTAGTAGCAGCTATTATAGGGAGTTTAACCAATACAATTGGGGTAATGGGGTTGGCTGTAGTATTTGGACTCACTCCAGCGGCAGCAGCAATAGGAGTTGTTCTCACCCAAGGAATTCCCGAAGCAATTGTAGGAGCAATCATTACAGCAGTTGTAGTAAGACCTCTTAAAAAAATTCATGGTATAGATGGAAAGGTAAGTAGTAGCAGGTAGCTAGTCTGCCTGCTTTATTTTATGGTAAGAGTAAAATAGAGAGATTTGCAGAAATTATAAAGAATAAGAGGTGTCAATATGATATTAGTATTCGATGTAGGAAATACCAATACAGTATTAGGAATATATCAAGGGAAAATACTAATAGAAAGTTTCCGAATTTCTACAGACAGTGATAAAACATCTGATGAATATGGGATGCTTATTAACAATTTATTTCAGCATCATGGTTTAAATCTTCAAGAGATAGAAGCGGTGGTTGTTTCATCTGTTGTGCCTGATTTAATGCATTCCTTAGAACATATGGCCAGAAAATATTGTAGGGTGCAGCCCTTAGTCATTGGTCCAGGCACTAAAACAGGAATGAATATAAAATATGACAATCCTAAAGAAGTTGGAAGCGATCGAATTGTTAATGGAGTAGCTGCCTATGAAAAATATGGTGGGCCAATTATTGTTGTAGATTTTGGGACAGCAACTACGTTTTGTTCTATTTCTGAAAAATGTGAGTACCAAGGTGGTGTGATTGCACCAGGTATTCGAGTATCTGCTGATGCTTTATTTGAAAAGGCAGCCAAATTACCTCGTATTAAAATTATAAAACCTTCTCAGGTGATTTGTAAAAATACCGTCAGCAGTATGCAAGCAGGAATGGTTTATGGATATGCAGGTTTAGTAGATGCCATTGTTACAAGGATGAAAAAAGAAATGGGTAGTGAAAATATAACAGTTGTTGCCACTGGTGGATTGGCTAGATTAATTTCCACTGAATCAAAGGGGATAGATATTGTAGATAGTACACTAACCTTAGAGGGATTAAGAATTATTTATGAGAGAAATAAAATATAATATTTTCTTAAGGAGAGGGCTTGTTTATGAAAATAGGAAATGTAAATATTGAAACCCCTGTTTTCTTAGCGCCAATGGCAGGGGTAACTGATTTGCCCTATCGTATTCTAGTAAAAGAACAAGGATGCGGTCTTTTATATACAGAGATGGTAAGTGCCAAGGGATTATTCTACCAAAATAAAAAAACTACAAATTTAATGGATATTGATCAAAAAGAAAAACCTATCGCCATTCAGATATTTGGATCAGATCCAGAGATTATAGGAGAGATTGTCCAAAGGTTAAACAATAGTCCCTTTCAAATCATAGATATTAATATGGGATGTCCTACTCCTAAAATTACCAAAAATGGAGATGGCTCAGCCTTAATGAAAAATCCCCGGCTAGCAGGTGAGATCATTAAAGCGGTGAGTCGAACCAGTAAAAAGCCTGTTACTGTTAAAATGCGTAAGGGCTGGGATGAATCTTTGGTAAATGCAGTGGAAATGGCACAGATTGCTGAAAAAGTAGGGGCAAAGGCAGTAACCATCCATGGGAGAACTAGAGAACAATTCTACAGTGGACAAGCCGATTGGGATATTATAAGAGAAGTAAAGAAAAATATCTCCATTCCCGTAATAGGAAATGGAGATATTATTTGTCCCCAAAAAGCTAAGGAAATGTTTGAGTATACAGGGTGTGATGCCATTATGATCGGTAGAGCAGCCCAGGGAAATCCATGGATCTTTAAAAGGGTAACCCATTACCTAAGAACTGGCGAGCTATTACCTGAGCCTACTCCAAGGGAAATTGTCTCCATGATGATTCGGCATATGGAAATGCTTGTACAATATAAAGGAGAAAGGGTAGGAATACGGGAAATGAGGAAGCATATTGCTTGGTATACAAAAGGCTTAAAAAATTCTACTAAACTTCGAAGTGAAACAAATAAGCTGCAAACCAAGGAAGAAATGGAAGGAATACTACAAGAATATCTAAATACCATAGAATAATTTGTTTTAAGGGTGAATATAAAAATAGAGGAACTAAATATAAGTTGGTGAGAAAATGAATAAATTTGCGTTTCTGATCCATCCTATAGAAGTACAAGACTTTTATAAAAGATTTCCTCTATTAAAAAAAGCTCCTAGTATTCTCATGGAAAATTTAGCTACTACCATTTCCCCTTTTAAATTATCTCAAATAAAAGGAATTCAGACTCCTAAGGGAGAGATAGAAGGCTATTTTATTTTTGTCCCTTTTACAACAAGAAAAATATTTGAATTATCGGAAAAGAGAGTACTAAAGAAACTGTTAAAGGCTTGTAAAATAGCCCAGAGGCTAGAGGTAAATATCATAGGATTAGGAGGTTTTACATCTACCATAGGAAATGAAGGGGTGATTTTGTCAGAAAATTTTTCTATTCCTATTACCACTGGGTACACCTATAGTGTAGTAACTGCTATTGATGGAATAAAAAAAGTAGTCCAAGGATTAGGAAAGGAATTTAAAGAATGTGAAATTTTAGTGGTTGGAGAGAATACTTCTATTAGCCATGTAGTAGTAAGATATTTGGCTAGAGAAGCTAAGTATTTAACATTGGCATCAAAAAATAAAGAAAAATCTGAGGTCTTATTTGAAGAAATTCTTCAACAAACAGGTACTGTGATTCATATTTCACAGGATATAGATTCTGCTATGAAACGAGGAGACATCCTATTTATTACAGATACCATAGATAACAGCCATTTAAAATCTATAAAAAAAGAAGCCTTTATTTGTGATTTAAGCAATGATAAAAAGGTGACCATAGAATTAAAAAAATCGAGACAAGATTTATTTTTTGTGGATGGGGGAATATTAACATTGCCAACAGCAGTGGAACTAGGAGAGGATCTTGAAATTTCTTCTAATAGGTGTAGCCCATCCTTGGTAGAAACCATTTTACTTACTTTAGAGGAAAGATGGGAATGTTTTAGTTTGGGAAAAAAATTAGAATTAGAAAAAATGGATAGAATAAAAAAACTAGCTGAAGAAAATAATATCCAATTAACGGGGGTTTCTAGTCTTTATAAAGAAATTTTCTTTGGAAAAAGGAATTCGCTTGACAACTAAATTTTTCTACATTATAATACTATGCATATATAGACATAACAGGTTCATTCTTGAATCGGTTATGTTTTATTTAAATTTTCTGTTGGTTTATCTCGATTATAAACTAAGATTCAGTCCAGGTGGAGTTTTAACTCTATTTGAACGTTTCACTCTGTGTAAGCGATCATCTAGCTATCGGATAAATGGGGGCATTGGGGTAAGGATTAGAATAAAATATGAATAAATGAAGTAGCATACACAGGAAACTTTATTCATAGATTATCTATTATATTTTATGGAGAAAAGGGGAATTAAAATGGAAGATGCAAACAATAAAGAAGTTATATTAACATATGAAGGATTACAAAGATTAGAAAAGGAACTGGAAGAATACAAAACAGTAAAGAGAAAAGAAGTAGCAGAAAGAATTAAACAAGCTTTAGCTTTTGGTGATATTAGTGAAAACTCTGAATATGATGAGGCAAAAAATGAACAAGCTTTTATCGAAGGTAGAATTGCGACCTTAGAGAATATGTTAAGAAAGGCAAGGGTCATTGATGATGAAGATATCGCTACAGACGTTGTTGGCATAGGATCTAAGGTAATGGTAAAGGACTTAGAATATGACGATGAAGTAGAATATACCATCGTTGGATCAGCTGAAGCAGATCCGCTTGAACTAAAGATATCCAATGAATCTCCCGTAGGGAAAGCCCTTATTGGACATAAGGTTGATGAAGTGGTTGAAGTAGTAGTACCCGATGGAGTATTGCAATATAAGATTATTGACATAAAAAAATAGTTTTGGAGGGATTATGGTGACAAAAGAAGAAAATCATCCAGTGGATGAAAAAGAATTAAATGAGATTTTAAAGGTGCGTAGAGAAAAACTGACTCATCTTCAGGAAAAAGGTAAAAATCCCTTTGTAATCGAGAAATATATAAGAACCCATTATTCCAAAGCGATTATAGAAAATTTTGATCAATTGGAGGGGCAAAGAGTTTCTTTAGCCGGTAGAATTATGTCCAAAAGGGGACATGGAAAGGCAGGCTTTGCTGATATTCAAGACATGAAAGGTAGGATTCAAATTTATGTTCGAATGGATCAAATAGGAGAAGAAGCCTACGAAGAATATAAAACCTATGATATAGGAGACATCATTGGAGTAGAGGGAGAAATTTTTCGAACAAAAAAAGGTGAAATCTCTGTTAAAGTAGGCAAAGTACAATTACTAACCAAATCTTTACAGACTCTACCAGAAAAATGGCATGGCTTAAGGGATCAAGAATTACGTTATCGTCAAAGGTATGTGGACCTAATTGTAAATCCTGAGGTAAAAGATGTCTTTATCAAACGAACAAAAATTATAAAAAAAATAAGAGAGTTTTTAGATAATAGGGGTTATTTAGAGGTAGAAACACCTATTTTAAATACCATTGCTGGAGGAGCCACTGCTCGCCCCTTTATTACTCACCATAATACCTTAGATATTGATATGTACTTAAGAATAGCCAATGAATTATATTTAAAAAGGCTTATTGTTGGTGGCTTTGATAAAGTATATGAAATGGGAAGAATGTTTCGAAATGAAGGTATGGATCCTAAGCATAATCCAGAGTATACGGCTATAGAACTATATGAAGCCTATGGAGATTATCATACTGTGATGGAGATTACTGAAAATTTAGTGGAGTATGTAGCAATGGAAGTATTGGGTACCACTAAGATCCCTTATGGGGATTTTGAAATTGAATTAAAAGCACCTTGGAAAAGGGTATCTATGCATGAATTGGTAAAGGAGAAAACAGGTATAGATTTTATGAAAGCTAAGACTGATGAAGAGGCCAGAGATCTTGCAAGGGCATTAGATAAAATTGAAGATGCAGACCAATTAACAAAAGGCAAGATTATCAATGCTGTCTTTGAAGAATATTGTGAAGCAGATATGATACAACCTACCTTTGTATTACATCATCCTGTAGATGTGTCACCATTGGCAAAAAGAAATCCTGATAATCCTGAAATTACAAATCGTTTTGAAGCCTTTGTCTGTGGAGGGGAAATTGCTAACGGCTTTTCGGAATTAAATGATCCTATTGATCAAAAGCAAAGATTTATTTCACAGTTAGAAGCCAGAAAGGCAGGAGATGAAGAGGCTCATATGATGGATGAAGACTTTATCAATGCTCTAGAAGTAGGATTACCACCAACAGGAGGCTTAGGAATAGGGATTGACCGTCTTATTATGATTTTAACAAATACCCATTCTATTAGGGATGTACTACTGTTCCCTACTATGAAACCAGAAAATAGATCAAGTGATTCTTAGATTCAGATGGAGTAAAAACTCCAACTGAAGCTAAGAACTCTGTTTATACGTCGGGAGTATCAAAAGTGGTAACATTCGAATAAATGTATTTCAGTCTATAAAATGAATTTTCAAGAAATCTTCTTAAAAAGAGGGTTTCTCTTTTTTTTGTAGAATAGAAATAGAATAAAATAAAATGTCTAAAATGATAGAAAATGATTTACATTTAAGTCGGAATTTGAATATTATTTTTATTTGTTTTTCTACCAGTTTAGATAAATTTTCTTTGAAACCCATTTCAAATAAATACTAAATTTTTTATTAGATATCAGAGGAGTTTCTGTTTTTTCTTTTTAAAAATGAGTTATTTATTTGAAAAAGTATAAAAAAGTAGGAGGTGGGTGTTTAAATTTTTTATTTTTCCATATCATATATGATATAAGGAGGGATTTTTATGTTTGATATCACCGCTTGGTTAACAAGCCCATTTATATTGATGTTCATTGTTGTTGTAACAGGTTTGCTTCTTGGAAAAGTTAGATTAGGAAGATTTGAGCTTGGTACTTCCGGTGCATTATTCACAGGAATTGCGATGAGTTGGTTAGTTATGAAATATGCTAGAGCTATACCTAAAGGAGCTCCTGGTTACGATACGGTTGAGAAAATGATTGGATCAGGAGTAATTCCTAATGAATTATTTGACTTATTTTTAATCCTATTTGTTTGTGCAGTAGGTCTTTTAGCATCTAAAGATATGAAAGTAGTACTAAAAAAATATGGTGCAAAGTTTATTATTCTAGCCTTTGTAATTACTTTTGCAGGAGCAGCAGCAACCTATGTGATGACCCTTTTAAGTACCAGCGCAAATCCTTATGAGGTAACTGGGGTATATACAGGGGCTCTGACAAGTTCACCCGGTCTAGCTGCTGCAATAGAAAGTGGGAAAGACAATGCCAGTGAAGAAATGCAAAACTTTGATAAGTTAGATCCAGCAAAACAAGCAGAGATTGCTGAAAGTATAGGAGTATCTCAAGAAGAAATAAAAAGCGGAAATATTCAATTGACAGAGAAGCAAAAGAATCAGTATATTTTAGATGCAGAATCTGGTATTGGAGCAGGAAATGCGATTGCTTATCCCTTTGGGGTTCTTATTGTTATTTTATTTGTTAACTTTGTCCCATCTATTTTTAAAATCGATGTAGAAAAGGAAAAAGAGAGATATAGGATGGAAATGAAAGCCGCCATGAGTTCTATAGATATTAAGGAAATAAAACCTGTAAAATTTGATTTAGTTGCCTTTACTCTTACATGTTTTGTAGGTTATACGGTAGGTTCTATTAATATACCCATGGGCCCTTTAGGAAACTTTAGTTTAGGAGCTACTGGTGGAGTACTTATTATGGCTTTAGTATTGGGGTATATCGGGAAAATTGGTCCTATTATCTTTAGAATGGATAGTGGTATTTTAGGAGTTATTAGAGATCTAGGATTGACATTTTTCCTAGCTATTGTTGGATTAAAGTATGGTTATGCAGTTGTGGATTCTCTTGTGCACTCAGGAGCATATCTTGTACTAGTGGGTATTATAGTAGGGTTAGTTGCTATTGCAGCAGGTTATATTGTAGGTCATTATATATTTAAGCTAAATTGGGCTGTTTTAGCAGGTGCTATTTGTGGTGGTATGACATCTACCCCTGGTTTAGGTGCAGCTATTGATGCTGTTAAAGGAGATGAACCAGCAGCTGGATATGGAGCAGCTTATCCCTTTGCTCTTTTGGGTATGGTAATTTTTAGTATTATACTTTATAAATTACCTATGTAGTATTCTAAGGAAAATAAAAAAGGAGGCTTTTAGATTGTTAGAAGAAAGATTACGTTGTGAAGTACTTAAAGATAAAATAATGAAGCCAGAGAAAGCGGCAAAATTTTTTGAAAGGGGGATGACCATTGGAACCAGTGGATTTACTCCAGCTGGATATCCTAAGGCTGTTCCTCTAGCCCTTGCAAAGAGAGGGAAAAATGGTGAAAACTTAGATTTAACCATTATAACAGGCGCCTCAGTGGGAGATGAATTAGATGGAGCCTTAGTAAGAGCAGGAGTCATGAAAAGAAGATATCCCTATCAAACCAATAAAGATCTTAGAAATGCTATTAATGAAGGAAAAGTAGAATATATGGATATGCATTTAAGCCATACACCTCAATGGGTAAAATACGGCTTTTTTGGAAAGATTGATATTGCTTTAGTAGAGGCTATTGCTATTAGGGAGGACGGAGGGATTATTCCTTCTACCTCAATAGGAAATGCTAATGTATTTGTAGAAACTGCGGATAAAGTAATCGTTGAGATTAATACCAGTCAACCCTTATCTTTGGAAGGGGTACATGATATCTACAGTCCTAAAAATCCGCCTAATAGAGAGCCTATTCCTATTACAAAACCCGAAGAAAGAATTGGGACAGATTATATTCCCTGTGACCCTGAAAAAATAGTAGCAGTAGTTGTTACGGATATTACCGATAAGACAAGAGAAGTAGCCCCTATAGATGAAAATTCCAAGAAAATGGCTGGCCATTTAATTCAGTTTTTGAAAAAGGAAGTAGAAGAGGGAAGATTACCTAAACATTTACTGCCACTACAATCTGGAGTAGGTAGCGTAGCTAATGCAGTACTTGGAGGACTGATAGACTCAGATTTTGAAGATTTAACCATATATTCTGAAGTAATACAAGATGCGGCCATTGATTTAATAGATGCAGGGAAGGCAAGATTTGCATCAGGAACTTCTCTAACAATATCTCCTTCTAGATTAGAGGATTTTTACAAGAATCTTGATCACTACAAGGATAAGATCATATTAAGACCTCAAGAGATTAGTAATAACCCTGAGATAATTAGAAGATTAGGGGTAATAGCAATGAATACTGCCATTGAAGTTGATCTATATGGAAATGTAAACTCATCTAACATTATGGGAAGTAGAATGATGAATGGTATAGGGGGTTCTGGTGATTTCACTAGGAACGCATACCTATCAATTTTTACTACTGTATCCACCGCAAAAGGTGGGAAAATTTCTAGTATTGTGCCTATGGTATCTCACCATGATCACACAGAACATGACGTGGATGTTATTGTTACAGAACAGGGCGTGGCTGATTTAAGAGGATTAAGTCCTAGAGAAAGAGCTGAGACTATCATAAAAAACTGTGCTCATCCAGATTATAAAGAACAATTGTTAAAATATTACCATAATGCTATAAAAAATTGTCCCTATAAGCACACCCTCCATAATTTAGAAGAAGCATTGGCTTGGCATAAGAGATTTTTGAAAACAGGGACAATGAAAGAAGAATAAACAGAAAAAGCACTGCTGGGAAGTAGTTTCTTAATTAAAATGAAAGAGTCATAGATGTTCCGTTCATTGTTCTACAAAGCTCTGGAAGCATCTATGACTCTTTTTAAGGATAAAATAGTCTATATCAATAGAAAAATGAAAAAAATCAAAAAAAGTAGTTGACAAAAAAACGTTAAGTCTTTATAATAATAAGAGTCGTCAGCAAGTAACAAAAGATGACAAAAAAGAATTGATCTTTGAAAATAGAACAGTGTAAGGAAAAAAGGCAACCTTAATTC
>USMD01000070.1 GCA_900555725.1 uncultured Garciella sp.
AGCGTCAGATGTGTATAAGAGACAGATTTATACTGTAATGTATTTTTATGCAAATATAATTCTTCTGCTGTTTTAGTAATTGAGCCATTATTTTTCACATAGATTTTGAAGATATCCATATAATAATCAATTTGTTTTTGTGTCATATTTTCAAACACCTTATTTATAAACTTTTCTTTTGTTTCCTCTGATATATCTTCAATAATAAGACCAATATCTAAATTAGAATAACTTAAAACAAAGTTTTCATTGGACAATACAGCAATATTTAATGCCTTTTTAGCTTCATCATAAGATTTTCTAATTTCTTCTATATTATTACTGGTACATCCAATTCCAAAACAAATATTAATATTCTGTTTCTCTTTAAATTGGTCACATATATTCCTACACAACAACTCGACATTTTTATAAGAATTAGCATCAAGCATGATGACGATTTCAATCCCGCATTGAATAACTAAGTTTTGTGAATTGTAATCGACATAACTTTTAATAAAATTATAAATCATCTCATTTATTTTATGGTCTATAATAATTTTGCTATCATATTTTTTCCAAAGTCTTGATACTATCATAATTCTTGAAATATCTAATTTTATATTTAATAAATTTGCCCGCATCTTAAGCGTTTCTTCATCTTCTTTATATGTTCTAAATAAAAGTTCTTCCACAAATTGTTTTTTGCTTTCTATGTCAATCTTTTCTTGTTCCTTAATATATTCCTCTTTTACTAAAATTTCTGTCATTCTTTGAATTACTTTACCAAAATTTTCAACCTCTTCTTTTTTGCCTGTGATACCTATAACTCCAACAACATCATTTTCAAAATATATCGGAAGATTAACTCCTGCTCTTGTCCCTTGAAACTGTCCATCAAAACTTATAGTTATTTCTTGTTTTGATTCTAAAACCTTTATAGCTCCTCCGTGAAAAGTGCCAATCCTATTTCTATCTGTACTAGCAACAATGGTACCATTTGTATCAATGTAATTGATGTCCTGATGTATGATCTCTTTCATACTCTCGACAATATTTTGAGCTAAGTGATCGGAAACTTTCATTTTATTCCCCTTCCAACAATAATGCATAACGCTATTCATTAATTTATATGGTTCAAAGATTATTTATTTTAAGAAATACAAAGACGCCCCTGTCCATCTAATATGTTATCGATTACATAAAAATACTCCATATAAATCAGTACAAAATACCTTTGAACCTAATCTTTGTTATTTCATCAAAAGTAAACAAAAATATAATATTATTTTTGTTGAAACTCACATATATAATTATTCTGTATTTTTTTACATAATCCTTTAGCGAAGTATGATTAGAGCCTTGCAAGTAGATCATGGTTTTCTCAAAAACTGTTGCATTTAATATTGCAATTTAGAAAAATAAGATTCATTTTTCCTCCTTGAAAAAAATTCTGATTCGTTGTAAAATATAGTCTATAGATGCTAGTGTGGCTCAGGGGTAGAGCAGCTGATTCGTAATCAGCAGGTCAAGGGTTCAAATCCCTTCACTAGCTCCATTTTTTATATCCATTATTCATTACATGTTAATTATTTACAAAAGCTTGTAAGCCTTCATAAGTAATTATACCCTATTTCTATCGACTTATTTATAGACTTTGATATCTTAGAAAGCAACCTATAATATGATTTTCCTATGTTGATCAAGAAAGCATTTCTATTCTCATAATTTTCTTATAGTAATTGCATCTCCATGAGATTCCAATTAAAAACAATACTTCTTAGCCTTATCATGATTCAATATCTCCTATATTACTCTACATATCTATTATTGATTTGCTTTTCTAACTCATCACATAAAGTCATAATTTCATCTATTTTTGTTACAATTCGTTTTTGTTCTGCAAGGGGAGGCAAAGGGAGTAGCATTTCATTAATAGTTGATGCTGTTACAGCTAAAAATGTTGTCCCTGTTGCTTTGCTAATTAAATAATCTTCAAAAGCTAACATAAAATAAAAATAGTATTCTTTAGAAATAGTTCCTAAAGTTGAAATAGCACATAAACCTCTACCAATGCAAATTCTTCTATTTGTAATATTCACATTTCCTACAGGTGCTCTGACAGATATTAATACATCACCTTCTTGAGCAATTTTCTTTGGATTAGTTGTATATTTATCACTTCTATTTAAATACCTATCTCCAAAAAATACTTTCCCTTGATGAAATTCCATACCTTCCCTATCATTAACTGTATCTCCTTTTGGAGATTGCCCCATATTTACAATAGATATATCACTTAGCCTCACCCATCTCCATCCCTCTGGTATTTCAAAGGGAATCTCCTCTTCTGTAATAGGAGGTAGTGGTTTTTGTTTCTTTATTTTCTTTTCTTTTATCAGCCTTTCTTTTCCCTCTTTTATTTTCTCTAGCAATACACTTGCTGGTTCATCTTCTGGATTTTGAGGCACTAGTTTTCCCTGTACTGCCTCTTCTAGTACTTTATTTCTGGTAATATTGATGGTCTCTTGCAATTGGTCTTTATTAAAATCAAGAGTATCTATTAAAGAAAATAGTGCATCTACTTTTTCTACAATTCGTTTTTGTTCTGCAAGAGGGGGTAATGGTAGTGAATATAACCTTACGCTTTTTGCCGATAAATTTGGCTGTGCTGTCCCATTGTCAAACTTTCTAATCATATAATTTCCTAAAGGACTAATTAAATAATAATACAAGTATTTTTCATCAATGTTTTTATATTTTCTAATTATAACTAAAGAAGAAGCAATAGCCCCTTTTTCTAATTTAGTATTAATAGAACATTTTCCTAATGTTCCTCTTAAACAATAAATAATATCTTTAATATGAATTTTACCATTCTTAAGAGATTGATATTTTTCTTTCGTTATATAATTCATGTTGCTAAAATCTATTTCAGCTTTATCAAGATGACCTGCATTTATAAATGGAATTCCTTCATCTACTAATTCGTTTTTAGAAGGATAGTTTTTTCCTCTATCTCCATTAATAAACTGAGCTATTTCTCCCAATCTTCCCCATTCCCAACTATCAGGTATTTCAAAGGGAATCTCCTCTTCTGTAATAGGAGGTAGTGGTTTTTCCTTTTCTTCCTTTATCTTTTCTAATAGTACACTTGCTGGTTCATCGTCTGAATTTTGAGGCACTAGTTTTCCCTGTATCGCCAGTTGAAGAATTTTATTTTTTAGTACTTTCGTATCCATCTATTCTTCAACTCCTTTTAGTTCTTCTGCAAGCTTTATAATAAGTTCATCTATATTTTTTGACTGGATTGCCATCATGCTTAATAGTTCATTTAAGCTATATTCTTGTTCTTTATTTTGAGTATTGGGATTTTTAAAGTCTAGATTGTACTCTGCCTTCTTAATTTCTTCTATAGATACTGTGTAAGCATTTGTATCGACCTTATCGCGATTACTCCACCATTTTCTTACTCCATCTAGGTGCTTATTCTTAAAGGGTCTAGTCTTAGTAAAACCATTTTTTAGTCCTTCTGAAAGTGGCACTTGATAATAATCTATTTTTTCCGTAGGTTTGGTTCTATCAAAAAACAATAGATTTGTAGATATACTGGTATAGGGAGCAAAGACCCCATTGGGTATTCTGACAATGGTATGAAGATTAAATTGATTTAATAATCTTTCTTTAATAGCCACCTTCGCATTATCATTTCCAAATAAAAATCCATCGGGAAGAATGATACCTGCTCTTCCGTTTTCTTTTAATCTATACATGATTAATGCTACAAATAAATCAGCTGTTTCAGAAGTTCTAAACTCTCTGGGAAAATTTATTTGTATTCCAATTTCTTCAACCCCTCCAAAGGGAGGATTCATTGCAATAACATCATATTTATCCTTTTCAGAGAAGTCTCTAATATTAGTAGATAGGGAATTATCTCTAACAATATTTGGAGCATCTATATCATTTAATAGCAAATTGGTCATACAAAGCATATGTGGTAAAGGTTTTTTTTCTATTCCATAAAGAGAATTCTGTACCACTTTTCTATCTTCTACGGTGCTTACTTGCTGCTCTAAATGCTTAAGGCTAGAAATTAAAAATCCTCCTGTGCCACAGGCAAAATCTGCAACCTTTTCTCCTATTTTTGGGTCTAGTATCTCGATAATAAAGTCAGTCAAAGGTCTAGGAGTGTAAAACTCCCCTGCATTTCCTGCACTTTGCAAGTCCTTTAATATATTTTCATAAATATCATTGAAGGCATGTCTATCTTCATATTCATCAAGGTCTATTTGATTTAATTTATTAATTACTTGTCTTAAGAGAGTACCTGACTTCATATAGTTATAACTATCTTCAAAAACAGCTTTTACAATAAGCCCCCTTTGGTCTGTGCTTTCATCCACTGTAAGCTCCTTTAAGCTTTTAAATAGCCTTCCATTGATAAACTCTAAAAGTTCATCTCCTGTCATTCCTTCTTCATTTTCAGCCCAATTTCGCCATCTTAATTCTTCTGGAATAATTGACTGGTAATTTTCCTCAAATATCTCCCATTCAGCTTCTTTAGCATCATATACCTTTAAAAACAACATCCAAACAAGTTGGGATATCCTTTGGGCATCTCCATCTACACCGGCATCTTGTCTCATAATATCTTGAATTGATTTTATAAGTGATGAAATTGTCATATGTCTTTTTCTCCTCTTCTAAAACTACTATGTTTTAAGCATATATTTGATTTTCTAGCTCTTTTATTGTCTTTATATATTTATCTCTTCCTCCAAAGGCTTTGATAATCTTTGTAGGAGAACCTATCTTATTAAATGGGTCTAGCTTTAATATCTCTATGCTTTCAAGGTCTCTAATCCCCTCATTTTTATATTTGTCCAAAAGAGCTTCTAGAACCTCTTTTGCAGTATCTGAATACTTTCCAAAATAGTCCCGTTTTTTTACACTATTGGCTCTTTCTTTCCTTGTGAGGGGCTTTTGGTCAAAGGCTAGATGAAGTATTAAGTCAAAGTCATCTAAATCTTTTCCTACTTCGGTTTTTAGTTCTTCTAAAAAGACTCCTCTCTCCTTCAACTCTTCAAGAACAGCTGTTTTTTTGTCTTCCCTGTTCCATCGATGAATAAATTCATTTAAAGTAGCATATTCTTCCCGTATATTTTTTCTTGTATAATCCTTGAGGGATTCTGTTACCAATTTTCCATCTTTATCATAATATTCTACCCGTTCATTAATGACTTCTACTTCTACATCATTTACTACAAATTTTATCCTTTTTTCTTTTGCATTGCTTTCCTTCACTTGATTATCAGAATCTTTTCCTTCTTCATCATAAATTCCATTATTAGAATCCTCTTTCTCATCTGGTGGCAGAATATCTTCCCCTTCCTTTGGCTCATAGATTACTTCTGGTTCTCCATCAAAATCTGGGTCGGCAAATAATCGGGTTACCCCTCGAAAATCAAGTATAGTGAAATACTGCTTTCCGTATTCTTCTTTAATCCTAGTTCCTCTTCCTATAATCTGTTTAAACTCAGTCATACTGCTGATATTACTATCTAGGACAATAAGTTTACAGGTCTGAGCATCTACTCCTGTTGTCATAAGTTTACTAGTGGTTACAATAGTAGGGTATTTACTAGCTGGGTCTATAAAATTATCTAGTTGAGCCTTTCCTTCTTCATTATCTCCTGTAATTCTCATAATATATTTGGGGTTGGCTTTAACCAAATCAGAGTTCTCATTGACAAGAGCTTGCCTCATTCTTTCGGCATGGTCAATATCTATGCAAAACACAATAGTCTTATCAAATCGATTGGTTTTCTTTAAAAATTCTGTTATCTTCTTAGCAATTACTTGTGTTCTTTTTTCTAATATTAAATTCTTATCATAGTCAGAAACATTATATATTCTATCTTCTATTAAGTTCCCATACTTATCTAATTTCCCCTTTTCTGGTCGATATCCTTCTAAATCCTTATCTAGAGAAATTCGCACCACTTTATAGGGAGCTAAAAATCCATCGTCAATGCCCTGCTTTAAGGAATATGTATACACTGGCTCTCCAAAATATGTGCTTGAAGAAATATCCTTCGTCTCCTTTGGAGTAGCTGTTAAACCAATTTGCGTTGCACTATTAAAGTATTCTAGAACTGCTCTCCAAGCTGAATTATCCTTTGCCGAACCTCGATGACACTCATCAATTACAATCAAATCAAAGAAGTCAGGATTAAATTCTCTATAGATGTTTTGCCAGTCTTCACTTCCTGTCATACTTTGATATAAAGCTAAGTATACTTCATGTGCTTTATCTATATTCTTTCTATTAAGCTTTACCATTTTATCTCCAAAGTGTTTAAAATCATTAGCCATTGTTTGGTCTACTAAGATATTTCTATCTGCAAGAAATAATATTCTTTTTTTGGTCTTTGACTTCCACAGTCTATATATAATTTGAAAGGCTGTATAGGTCTTTCCAGTTCCTGTAGCCATTACAAGAAGGATTCTATTTTCTCCCTTTGCAATAGCTTCTACGGTTCTATTTATGGCTATTCTTTGATAATATCTAGGCTTTTTTCCATTTCTTTGAAAGAAGTAATCTTGTTTTACAACTTTTTCTTCATGTTCTTGAATTCCCTTGCCTTCCTTATAACGAGTCCATAAATCTTCAGGGCTGGGAAACTCCTCTAAGGGGATTTCTCTTTCCTTCCCTGTAAAAAAGTCATGTTCTATAAAACCATCTCCATTAGAACTATAGGCAAAGGGAACATCTAAACTCTCTGCGTAATCTAATGCTTGTTGCATACCTGCTCCTATAGATTTGTTATTGTCCTTTGCTTCTATAATAGCTAAGGGTAAATTGGGTTTATAGCTTAAAAGATAGTCTGCTCTCTTTCTCCTGCCCCTTGCTACCAGATTTCCACGAACAATAATTCGTCCATCTGTAAAGCCATATTCAGTTCTTACCTGGGTTTTTATGTTCCATCCTGCCTGTTCTATGGAAGGTGTAATATATTTCATTTTAATATCTTCTTCAGACATCTTCTTTTTATTTAGGTTCAATTTATTCACTCCCCTACTTATATTCTATACATTTTTACAGAAGCTTACAATATCTTCTTTCGTATAAAATGGTAATGAAATAGATGGATCCGGTAGGTCATTTTATATTACAGGTTTGTTTATTGATGTGATAATATGAAGTAAGGTAATCGGTTAAAGCAGGGTGTGGTTTCCACCTCTATTTTACAGTAAAGGAGGTGGTGCGATATGAATACATATCAAGCAATATCATTAATGATAGGATTTGGAATGTTGTTAATATCGCTTATCTCCTATTTAGATAGGAATAACAACCCAAAAAAAATAATCACCCTGCCTGACCCGTAGGGTGATTATTTTTAAAACCCAATCGTGGCGACCACACCATGTGGTGCCGATTACCTCTTATTCATATTATAATACAAAGATTCTTAAAATAAACACTTATATTGAATATTAAACATTTTACTAGCTCCATTTTCTATGGAAATTGTAGTTCGTGGAATCTAGATTCTACTTCTCCCTCTCCCCATTCATAAAATATTTTTTTATTCTTATAGAACGCTAGAGTGTTTTCTTCCCTATCAAAGACCCACTTCCCAGTTTCTAGAGTATATTCTCCCGTATTGACTATTTCTTCAATCATTCTAGTATTGTTTTCAAATAGCTCTCGATAGGTCTCTTCAAGGGAATCATAAGGATAATCTAATCTTTGATAAGTATTAATAGCCATTGCTTTTAATACCCATTCTAATTCATTATATTTTCGAATCCATAGTTTGTTGTAATAATTCTCTCCAACAAAGATCCAAGTTCGGATATCTTCTATTACCCGATAATTCTCATCTAATTTTCCAAAAAGACTTTGAGACATCTCTATAAAACCCCTTTTTTCTATTTCAGGTCTTAAAAGATGAATAAACTCTTCATCCTTTATAGAGTTTAAATATTTTTTTATCTCTTCCTCCTGTTCATAATAATCAAGGTTTGGAATATTTTTTAAAATATCTTCAAAAATATCTCGATTAACCCAAAACCAATCCATTGAATGAATGTCTCTTCTATCTAAAATATCCTCTAGAGTTGCCTTCTTTAATCTATCTTTTATCGTATTTTCTATACCTAACATATTACCACTCCTTGGAAATACATATTATTGGTTAGTTTATATGATATTTAGTCGTTCCTCCCCGTGATAAATATTCATTCGATTTCCCCTGGCAAAACCAATTAAAGTTACATCAAATTTTTTTGCTATTTTTACAGAAAGATCTGTCGGTGCAGAACGGGATACAATCATGGGAATCTTATTTTTAGTAGACTTCAAAATCATCTCAGAAGAGATTCTTCCACTACTAATCAATATTTTATCATCCAATCTTATATCTGATAAAAGTGCTTCCCCTATAACTTTATCTAAAGCATTATGCCTGCCTACATCTTCATGAAGAAATAAAATATTTTCTTCATCACATAGGGCACAGCTATGAACTCCTCCTGTTTCTTTAAAAAGCTGAGAGGCTTGGTTAAATTTTTTAGAAAGCTCTAATATTTTATCTGCTTTCACTCTTATGGGACTGTCTATTTTCTTGGTTCCAAAGGAATCTAGAACATGATAAAATACCGTTCCCTTTGCACATCCCGTAGTAAGAGTTCTCTTTCCAAAAAGCTTTTCACTAAAAGATGATTTGTCCTTAATATCCACATAGGCATATCCCTTTTCTTCATCTATGATAAGCTTTTCAATTTCATTTTTATTTTTTATAATTCCTTCAGAAATTAAAAACCCTACTACTAGATATTTTAATCCATTAGGAGAGCATAAAAGAGTAATAAATTCCTCATCATTGAGAAAAATAGTAAGGGGGTATTCACATACTATCATATCCTCTACTAACTTTATTTCATGATTTTTTATCTTTTTTATTTGTATTTTCTCCATTTTTTCCACCTGACCCATCACCTATATATTTAATAAAAACAGAGAATTTTTATCTATAGAGGAAATATATCACCCCCTAAAGATTTTGTCAATTTTGACAAATCTATAACTTCTGCCAAAATAGATGCCTTAAAGATGTATAATGTTTTTTCATCTCATTAATGATATAATTGAAAAAATGAAAATTATGATGAAAGTGGTCGTTATCTATGGAAAATCAATCAATTTCAGGTGTGATACTAGCTGGCGGAAATAGTAGTAGAATAGGGCAAAATAAAGCATTATTAAAATTTGGAGAGGAAACTTTAATCGAAGAGATAGTTTCTATTTTCCGTGATCTGTTTTCTGAAATCCTTATTGTAACCAATGATCCAGAAGAATATCCTATGCTAAAAAATGTCCGATTCGTACAGGATTTCTATCATTTAGAAAAAAAGAGTGCTCTAGTAGGTCTCTATTCTGGATTATTTGCTGCCCAAAGTGAATTTAGTTTTATTGTAGGCTGTGATATGCCCTTATTAAATCTTTCTCTAATTCAATATATGAAAGAAAAAATAGGGAATCAAGATATCTTGGTTCCCTATATAAATGGATATTATGAGCCCTTACATGCTATTTATAACAAAAGATGCTTACCTGTGATAAAAAATCATTTAGATCAAAAAAATTATAAAATAAAGAGTTTCTTTTCCAAAGTAAATTTAGAAATAATAGAGGAAACTACTATAAAACAATTTGACCCAAATTTGCATAGCTTCTTAAATATCAATCACTATCAAGAATATATTGCCCTAAAAAATAAATATTTTAAGCTTCAGAGGAACTTTGATTAAGGTATTTTTCTAACCAATTTACTGCAGATTCTACCATTTTGATGCTGATGTGATGATTCATATTGTGATACTCCTCTAGGGAAATTCTCTCTTGATCCTCTTTATAAAGGGGTGCAACTTCCTGATAAAAACACCGTTGAATCTCAATAGGAACAGAGGTATCTGCATCCCCATGAAGCATTAAAATAGGACGGGGATAGAAAGATTCCTTATAGGTAAGAGGATCAAAGGCCTTTGCTTCTTCCCGATCCAACATCTTTTCAATATTCACATCTAAATATTTTTTTAAAAGCTCTTCTGTTTCCCTCCAGGAGCTTCCTCCATTAAAGGTGATTAAACATTCAATATCTGGATTTTGAGCAAATATACTAGATGCAATATATCCTCCCATGGAACTACCGGACACAGCAATGGCGTTTCTATCAATAGAATAAAGTTTCTCTGCTTGGATTTTAATTCCTTGAAATTCTTTCACCGATTGATTTATAATTTGCCAAAAATACTTCATCATGTTCTCATTGGTATATTCCTCCAGTGGATTCCGATCTCCATGAAAATTTGAATCAGGTAATATAACTTGATATCCATATAGAGCAAAGATCATAGCAAGAAACTTATGATTTTCCTTCTTAGAACCCCAACCATGGTAATGAAATAAAGTAGAGAATTTTCTTTTAGATATAGTAGGTCTCACTACTAAACAAGGGACTCTATTTAATGTAACTTTTTCTACTTCAACAAAATTCTGTGCAATCAAAAATTTTCCTCCTAACATGAAGAATTTACTATATTATACCATTTTCTTATTTTTTTACGAAATAGAATAAATTATAGACAGATCGCAATTTAGCTTAGAAATTATCTCTTATAAAAATACTCCCTTTTCAATCTGTCTCTTATACACATCTGACGCTGCCGACGATCTTACGCG
>USMD01000071.1 GCA_900555725.1 uncultured Garciella sp.
CGCGTAAGATCGTCGGCAGCGTCAGATGTGTATAAGAGACAGCTTTTATATATTTCTCCCCTGATCTTACTCCATGTAAAATCATACTTAAATATGCATCAGAGGTTCCTATTTCTTCAGCCAATTGTTTTTGGGTCATATTTAGATCCAATAATCTTTCTTTCACTTCCTCTCCAAAAGGAGTAAGCCGCCTCTTTTTCATTCCCTCTCCCCTAATTTAAAATGATTCACCATTTCCTAATATTTATGGTACAATAATTACGATATTATTTAGTTAATTATTAATCTTACTACTATATGTTATATCCAATATCAGATATTGTCAAGAAATTTTTTACATTTTTATCTGATAACAGAAATCATTTGAGGTGATGCTATGAATACAATTGGTCAAAGAATACGATATGCTAGGAAATTAAGAAACTTAACAATCAGTGATGTAAGTAAGATAACAGGTCTTTCCACAGGAAATTTAAGTGAGTTGGAAAATGATAAATTTGCACCATCTGCCCATTCCTTGATTGCTTTTCGTAAGGCATTTCAAGTACATATTGATTGGATCCTTACAGGGAATCCACCAATCTATTTAGAAGAATATGACAAAGTTCAAGAGGATCAGTCTCCCTATTTCAGTCAACAAGAAAAAAAACTTCTTGAAGCCTTTCGCGGTCTAGATGAAGAAAAAAAAAGAGATATATTAGGTTATATCAATGTAGCAATGAATGATTCAAAGGAGGAAATAAAATAGCTTTTATTTTTTGAATAAGATGATTAATTTTTAATCATTTATCTTAAAAAGCAAAAAGTATAAGAGGATCTAATCCCTTCTATAATTGTATTTCAGCTTAACCATATGTTAAGCCGTAGGAAGCTACCCAGGGACATACCTGCCATTATCTCCCACTTTGATAAAAATGGGAGATAATGGCAGGTAATCATCGAATAAAGAGTCCTATTTAAATTGAACTAGCACAATAGATGAAAGTATTTTATTGATTTTTATAAATCCTATGAATTAAAGTAGGAGTGTCATCGATCTCTTTTTGGAAAAATTCATAGGAGAACTCAGGGTTTGCATTTTCTATAAATTTCGTAATCCATGCTGCCCGGAATTGATAAAAGAGATCTAGATTTTTATCCCCCTCTTTCCAATATTTTTTATGAAGACAATTTTTAACTTCCCATCTTAAATGGTCTTCTGCATTTTCTATGATTTCATTCACTTGGTCACAGGGCATTCCGTCTAAAATAGAGTCATAAATGGCTTGATATAATCCTTGGGGAGTGGATACATTTTTGGTTTTCTTTGCATCTAATCCAGCCTCTGCTCCCTGCTTTTCATAACAGCCCTTTACGATACAAAAGGCTTTTTCTTCATATACAGATAAAAAATTAGAAAGCAATGCAGCATGTCTTGTCTCTGCAATGTCAATTCTATTTTGCAGCCAACCATGGATATTATCGGTATCAATCAATTCCTCTAGGGGCTCATCTCCTAAAGGCTCTTCATACTTTTCATATAGTTGAGAAACAAAATTTGAAATATCTTTATCACTAAAGGCTTCCATCTCTTGGATAATATTTTTTTCTAATTGTTCAAAGGCTTTGATTCTATTAAATACTACATAATGGATAGGTCCTAAAAATCTACTCATTCATTTCACCCCTAGTTTTTCATTTGATTGATATTATTATAAAACCAATCCCCCTATTTTTATGTAACTATGGTCACGAAAAATATCGATTATAAAGTTCTAAACTGCCAAAACTTTTGTCTTCAGTCAGCTGTCGACATTACTCCTCAATCCTTAGTTTTAATGTTTATTTTTAATATTATAAACCAGTCTATAGTCGACAATCTACTTATGCCAATATATATTCAACAAGAATCTAAAATATCCTTTTTTAAAAATTAAGAAATTTGAATAAATAAGATTTTTCTCAAACATAAGTTTATGCTACACCATATACGAATCCCACCATCTACCCTTTTCACTTGTTAAATAGCAAATTGGAGGTGGTGGGAATATTTCAAGAATCTGATTCTTCTGCAATATATCCTTCTTTGGCTAAAATTTCTCTTGCTTGATCTATTTTTGTCTCATGTACCATTACAATAGGTCCAGTGCATCCCATTCCGCTCTCAGCATAAATACCATTTTTCCAAAGAATCTTAACGGCATCTTCTAGTTCCATAATATCAATTCCTGCAATAGAACCAGCTACTATTTCCTTGGGAGGAGCTTTTACTTCTTCCTCTTGATCCTTCTTCTTAATCTCCTTTTTTAATCCCTTTAATATTTCTTGAAATCTGGCGTTATTGGCTTTTTTAAATTCTTTCTGAGATATATCTGTTAATTGACCCCTCACTAGCTGAGCTGCATATAAAATAGCACTTGCTACAACCGGTTTTCCTGAAGCTCTAGAAAGAATAAGGATATTTCTTTCATACCCTTCTCCTATCCCAGGACCATAGCCATAGCCTATAGCCTCATAGTCTCCACCAGTTGTATAGGAAGAAAACACCTTCATAAGTAAATTCCCTGTTAGAGAATCACTAACCATTACATCAGGGGTACCAGATAATAGGTCATTTCCCCTCATAACAGAACCCCCATCTGCCCTTATGGACTGAGCAAATTCTATATCATATCCATTGGACTTTAGCTCCTTTAGTGCCCTTTCTACTTGCCTTGCCCCATCTACATTTAAAATACCTACACTTGGCCTTTCTATTCCTATTGTCTTAGCGGTGATAATCCCATAAATGGCGTTTTTCACCATTCCTTCTACCCTATGGGCAGAGGAAGTTCCTGTAGTGGTAGCAAGAAACATTTCTTTTCCCCTTCCTGGGGTTACTACTCTACCAACGGTAGATACTCCAATAGGAAAATTATAGTGCATAGTAACAGCAGCTTTTATCTCTCCGCTGTCTAAAAGTTCTTCTATTTTTTTATGTTGTTCCTCTTCTGTATTTGCTTCATAGATTTTTAAATTGGTTTTCACTTTTGGGCCAATTAATACAACTTCCAAAGAAGAATCCCTTTTTTGAGCATCTTCCGCTCCTCTAACAATATTATCTACCCCATGTTCGCTTCCTAATAGGGTAATTCCTACTTTGGTCTTTTCTCTCAATTGACCCGTTTCAATGGCACCTGCTATATCATTGAATACCTTTCCAATAATCTTTTTTATGTTTTCTTCTGACATTTTTATCACCTCTACTTTCCTAATAGATGTGACGCAAATTCTCTCATTGCCCCTGCTATCAGTTTTTTCACTTCTTCTTCTGATACTCCATTTTTATCCTCTACTTTTCCATTATTTTTTTCTATTATAATAGAAACCCCATCAAATAGATTGGTCATACGTCCTAAAAATAAACTACCTTTGGCAATAATCATAGCTCTTTGTATTTCATCCTTTAAAATAGCATCCCTTGCAAATCCAACATAGGGAACTCCTGATGGAATATGTCCTTGGGTAGGAGCCCACCCTGGCAATCCATGTTTTTGAGGGAAAGTTGCAACCTCTTTTCTTTCTAATTCTCCTCTTTTTACCCCTAAGGCTCCGATCATTTTATAATTGGCAACAGGTACATCCCCTGCTCCTGCTGGTTTTGTAATATCCGGATTTTGCATTTCTACAGAATATTTATCAATATCTATAATTTTTAAATTTGCTTTTTCCAATGGTTCTGTTACCAGCGCTGACATAACAGCCTGAGGAGAGGAACCAGTTCCTACGGTATGGCGTCCTACTAGATCTGTTCTCAATACGGGATTTACCCCATCATTTTTACTAACTAAAATAGCAAATCCCCCCAGGGCATCTTCAAGAATAGGTAAACTTTTTTTTACGTGATCTTTCCCATTCATCCCTAATTTTGCAGAAGATCCCCCAGCTAGAATAACCACATTTTCATAAACCCCTGCTTGCACTAGGGCAGAGGCTTCAATCAATGCATGGGTTGGTGCCGCACAAAACCCTCTTGTATCAGAGCCTGTAGTATGATTGCATCCTGCAATTTCTGCTATAGATTTTGCAAAGTTTCCTCCCCCTCGTTGATTCATATCTCCACAAGCTTCTTCAGAGCATTCAATAACGTATTCAATGGAATTTGGATCTATATTATTTTTATCAAATAAATTCAATAAGGCCAGTACTCCAGAGGCTTTTACCACCAAATTTTCAAAAAGAGTATGGGCAGTTAAGTTTATGTCAATTTCATGGGCTCTTTTTACGCAACCAACCACTTGATTTTCATTGTAAATTGGTTCTGCCTGTTGCTCCTGGATTAGTTTTTCAATCTCACTGATTTCTTCCCCTTCATTTATTGTAGCGATTAATTCATCACCAATCAGAGGATGAACACTTAATTTTTCTTTTACGATATTGGAAAAAGATTTCTCGAGTTTCACAAGATCAAAGGTATCACTAATTTTCATAAGCCCTATAAATTCATCCTGAGGCATAATTTCCCCATATTTTCCTTGTCTAGTTGCCCCTTCTGCCTTTTTGTCATACCACGGAAATGCATACTTACTTAAATTTTGTGGTGTCATAGAACCAATATAGGTTTGATTGGGTGGATAACTGATAAAGTCTTCAAAACTACGAAGATGCTTTGGAACTTCTTTTAAATAATCAGAATCGGGATTTAAAATTTTTTCTGAAGTTTGAGTTGTTCCATTATGAAGTACCATATCGGGAGCGTTTATTAACACATAACTCGTACCTTTTACTACTGGAAATGCCATGTATTTCACCTCCAAAGATTTTCAATCGTCTAAATTTATTACCCTTTTTACAAGTACAACTATTATAAAACTGGTATAAAACTGGCATTTATGAAATTGAAAGAAGTCATAGATGTTTCATAGAGTAACAATTTGATACACTTCTTTTCCTACTTTTTTATTTTTATGGAAAAAAGAGTATTTGTGGAGCAGCCAACGAAAACATCTATGACCATATACAAAAGACCTTCTTATTTATATACGATTTCTTATTTTATTAATCTTCAAAAACAGTTTGCCCCTCTACTTCTGTTTCAAGAGCTCTAAGGGCTTTTTCCACAAGCTTTCTTCTTAAAGCTTTTTCTTCTTTTTTATTAAGGCTTGGATTCCCAAGGGGATGGGGTATTGCAATAGTTGGAACAATTCTATTGGCCCCTACTGTTAAGGAAATAGGTACTACTGTACACATGTGAACCACCGGTAGACCAGCTCTTTCAATTTCTTTTACCATAGATGCACCGCATCTTGTACAGGTACCTCAAGTAGATGTTAGGATTACAGCATCTACTCCATCAGCCACTAATTCCTTGGCAATTTCTTGAGCATACTTCTTTGCACTGGCAACGGCAGTCCCATTTCCAACAGTAGCATAGTAATACCTATGAAGTTCTCTAATCCTTCCTTCTTTTTCAAGATCCCTTAATACATCCACAGGTAAAACCCTATCTGCGTCTCTATTGGCATAGGTTGGATCATATCCCCCATGGGCAGTTTCATAGGTTTCACTGGCCAAATCTTCCACCCCTGAAATATCGTATTTCCCATATTTAGAAGCACTGGAAGATTCAATATGATCTGGATTTCCCTTAGGTACAATTCCTCCAGAGGTAACCAGTGCGATTTTAGCCTTGGATAAATCCTTAATAGCTGGATTGGGCTCTACCCGATCAAATTCTGGCATAGGAAATTCAGTAACAAATTTTTCCCCTTTTAGCTTCTGAATAAGCATTTCCACTGCTCTTTCGGAACCCCTTTTTCCAGCAAAGGTATTTTTTCGAATCCCCCTTGGAATATATCCTTCTTCTTCAGGAGAACCTATTTCTTCCCCTTTAGCTAATTTAAGGGCAAGCTTAGACATTATTTTTACTGCACCTCTCATACCGGCAGCACTATTTTTAGTAGAAACAATGTATAAATCCTTTTTAAATAGATCTACACCGGGGTTTTCTACATACATACCTGTTAAAACAGGAATATTTAATTCTTCTTTTACCGCTTCTGTGATAGTTCCACAAGCAACGCCATATCTTCCTGCATTAAACGCTGGTCCTGCAATGAATAAATCAGGATTGTGTTTTTTCACCATCTCTATGACTTGAGCTTTAGCCTCATCTAAGTTCTCATTAAAGTAAGAGTCTCCACAGATGATAGTAGCTACTATTTCGGCCTCTCCTTTAAAATTTTGATTAAATGCCATTCCTGGACCTACTACTTTCTCTCTTACTTCTGGTTTGTAATCTGCTTTCTCTTCTCCACCAATTCCAGCGAAAAATTGATTGATATAATGAACCACTCTTATCTTGCTCATAATTTTCCCCCCTTTTCTGGTAGGTAGTTTCTACTATTTATTCATCCTTAAATTTTGTAAATTCTTCTCTGATGGAACTTACTTCATTAATAATATCATCTACATCTAAAACCATTTCCATCATACCAATTTGCTCATCATAAACCTCTGGATCTACTGCATTTTTAAATTCTGGTTCTACAATATGATATACTCTGAGTCCTAACTGGACTCCTGCTAATGGACCTGCAAAGGTAGGATCTCCAGCTGTAACGGTTTCGGCTGCCAATCCTGCAGCTTCCCCTTCCGCAGCGCCTAATAATACTACAATATTTTCAGCACCATATTTTTCTGTTAAATCCTTTACTCTTTGTTGATTTTCTAGATCCATAGCTCCTGCAGCAGTTCAGACAAAGCATTCGGTAGATCCGAAGATAATTTCTGCCTCAGTGGACTTAAGGCATTCTTCAATGGCTGGAGCTGGTATTCCATCTCTATCCCCTATGATGATCACTTTTTTACCATCCAATAGTCCCATACATACACTTCCTTTCTTGATTTTTTATTCTTATATTTACAACTAAAATTCCTTTGCTGTTAAGATATTGAAGCCCATTTCATTCGTTGCACCAGTTATAGCTTGTAATTCCACAACAATGGAACCATTTTCTTTCAGGCTTCCATCAAATCCACCAGCAATGGTATTAACTGGTTCAAGATATCCTATTACCTTATCAAGTTTAGGTAAGGTAACGACTTCGTTAGCATTTCCCCCAGTAACTACTGCATTCGCTAAGGAGTCAGCATCTGCTAAGGATTGAGATGCTCCATCTCTTCCAGCATATTCATCGGTTACTAAAACCGTCTTAATGCCTTTTTGTTCAATCTTTTTACAATTCATAATAAGATCTGTATCTGGATTTCCAAAACCTTCTTGAGATACGATTACTCCATCTACTCCAAGATACTCAACTAGTTTAGCTGCCCAATCAGAAGATCTTTCCTTATCCGCTAGATAAACGTTTTCATTTGTGATAACAACCCCAACAAAGTTTAACTCTTTCCCATGCTTTTTAAATAAATCTTCAATGATAGGATTGTTTAAATGATGATAGGTCGTGTTTTTATCGCAAGCGGATACACAATTTCCACTAACAATGGCTCCATCCATAATTTCTGTTGGATGAATTAAGGTAGATAAAGTTTGTTTTGCATCTACTCCATATACATAGGTATCATGCATTAAACCTTGACTTTGTAGCATTAATACATAAACTACCTTTGGAAGTTTAGGATATTTTTCAACGCTTTCTAATAGTGGTAAAGATTCATAGGATACCACTTCATCAGGGGCTACATCTTTTCCAGCTTTTCCAAGATACATAGCAGCTTTAAGTCCTGCCATTCTCAATGCCTTTTCCATCTCATGCTTTTCTAATCCTTCCTTAGGATTGCAAACCAAAACTACATGATTAAGCTTTGAAAATGGAGTATAGTCTGCTCCTGGGCCTGTCATATCAATAATACCCTCTTGAAAGGCTACCACCTTTCCTGTTGTTACAACTGCAGCGCCTTTTAACACATGGGTTCTCCCGTTACCTACTGTTTGAACCCTTGACAAAACTCCTGGAAAGATTCCCCCAGGTCCTTCTACTTTCACCCTTGGTTCAACAACATCCTTTACTGGAGTAATTCTCACACTTTCTCCTGGTCTTGCTAACTCTACATCAACACTTTCTAAATTTTCATCTGTACTTATTTCTGCAATAAGCTCTTCTTTATCCACATATAAAATACCATTTTCCACCTTTGTCTCATTATCAAATTGCACATCTTTGATGAAAATGTTTCCTAATTCTAAGCGCATAAATTCACCTCCCCATTATATTTTCCTTTCCATAGTATAAATAATAAGCACATTTATTGTAACTCTAAGCTATAGGCCTAGATAGGTTACCTATTCAAATTATATATACTTTTGAATCATAGCCTCTACATTTTCTGGAGTTGCTTCTTCTTTTACCAGTTCTTCTACCTTTTTTCCATCTTTATAAATAGCAATGACTGGCAGGCCCAGCACTTTTTGAGCGATACATAATCTTCTAGCCTTTGAAGTATCTAACTTAGTAAATTTAATTTTGTCTCCATATTTTTTAGAAAACCCTTCAATATGGGGAAGTAATGCTTTACAAGGTTCACAAGTTGGACCTCCAAAATCAACTAGGACATATCCATCTGCTTTTAAAACCTCGTCCTCAAAGGTATTCTTATTGAGTTCTAACATAATCAAATCCTCCCTTTCTTTTTTAATCATGTAATTGTATTTCTAAAAAACTTACTCCTCAAATGCCTTTTCAATATATTTTTCAGCTTGAACAGCTGCTATGGCCCCATCAGCAGTAGCAGTGACTACTTGTTTTAAAGGCTTTAATCTACAATCTCCTGCAGCAAAAACACCGGGAATATTTGTTTTCATACATTCATCCGTTTTAATGTATCCATTTTCCATATTAAATAATCCTTTAAACAAGCCTGTCGTTGGATCAGAACCAATAAACACAAAGATTCCAAAGGTTCCGTCATTTTCATCTGCAAAAATCTCAATATCTTCATCGGTTTTGCGATTATGCAAAATCATAGATTCTACAATTCCTTCTCCTTTGATTTCTTTCACTACAGAATTCCAAATAAAATCAATTTTTTCATTTTTAAAGGCCTTTTCCTGTATGGATTTTGCTGCCCTTAATTCATCTCTCCTATGAATGATAGTGACTTTTCTTGCAAATTTTGATAAATACAATGCTTCTTCGACCGCTGAATCTCCTCCACCAACTACATATACTTCAAAATCTTCAAAAAAGTCTGCATCACAGGTTGCACAATAGGATACGCCCTTTCCTATGAATTCTTTCTCTCCAGGACATCCTATAGGTCTAGGTTTGCACCCGGTTGCAATAATGACACTTTTTGTCTGGTACTCTCCCTTTTTTCCCTTTAAAACTTTGATTTTATCCTTTAATTCTAACTCTATTACTTCGTCTAATACTCTCTCAGCTCCAAATTCATCTGCTTGTTCTACCATCCTTGCTATTAAAGATGGGCCGGTAACATCTTTAATTGATCCAGGATAGTTGGCCACTTCATCGGTTATAACAATTTGTCCTCCAGCTTTTTCTTTTTCGAGAATTAAGGTTTTCATTTTGGCCCTTGCTGCATAAATTCCTGCTGTCAATCCCGCTGGGCCAGCACCGATAATTACTACATCATACACCTTTTTCATCCTTACCCTCCTTATTATAATAAATTGAATGCCTCCTAATGATCCTTCAATTGTACCTATGAATCTTAAGGGCATTTTCTATCAAAGAAAAATCGACTCTTTGAAAATCCTCTAAAGCACTTTTATCCCAATGACATACTCCTTCATCTTGTGCAAATTTCCTTGCTGTCTGTATACTATTCTCTATGATCATAAGGGAATCCATGTCTAACTGAGTTCTATTTTTTGTTATGATAACGGTTTCAAAAGGAGACTGGTTAGGCTTTATACTACTTGATAAGGGGTGGGATAAAAGCTTATGCCCTAAATGTATTTTATCTCTTACAATCTCTAAAATCTGAATATACTCTATATCGTAAAATTCTACCTGATATGTATTTGAAAATTTTTCTTTTATCAAAGGATTATTTGTAATAAGAATCTTATCCAACACTTTTCCCCCTATCTCTTGCAGGAATTTTACCCATAAAAAAACAGAATAGGAAATAAGCATATTACATGCCTTCCTACTCTGTTTTGAACCTGAGAGATTCTTCTTGTAATTACAAGAGTTGCTCCTTCGGTGCATTCCACTTTCCAGAGTGCTGTCAAAATACGGTCCTTCTGCCTGAGAGTTTCATTCCTTGTGGCAAGCAAGTAACTTACGCCTTCGGCCCCAAATTGAATTGGTTTCTCCCGCATTTTTCAACCAGCTAAGCTATTTTGTTAAATATCAATCAATAACTTTAAAATCATTATACAATATATAAT
>USMD01000072.1 GCA_900555725.1 uncultured Garciella sp.
AACTCCTAATATGATAAATTTTAATATTATTAATATAATCAATTCGATATATCCTAGAAAAATCCTTTTTTCCCTGTAAAAAAATTTTCATTTTTAAAATTCTAATTTCTATCTTCTAGTCTTTCAATATACTTACCCATTTTTAATGGCTTTTACACTTTTATTCTCAAATTTTACTACTTCGATATCCTTTGCTATTGCAAACCAATCAGTGTGTGGTTCATAGCTTTCTCCATAGACTACCCTTCTTATGCCAGAAGTAATAATCAACTTTTGACAATCAGGACAGGGTTGATTGGTTACATATAGGGTTGCTCCTTTTCTTTCCTCTGGAGAAGTTTCTAAAAGGCAATTTACCTCTGCATGGATAGTCCTCTTACAATGACCATCTACTAAATAACAACCTTCTTCATCACAATGGGGCAATCCTGTCGGGCTTCCATTATAGCCCGTTCCTTTGATTCTTTTGTTCTTTACAATTAATGCCCCTACATGTAATCTTGGGCAAGTACTTCTCTCCTTTATTTGATAGGCAATATCCATAAAATAAGTATCCCAATCCTTACGCATTCCTAGTTCCTCCCTTTTAATGAAAAGGCCGTTGCAAACTAGTTTACAACAGCCTCTTATTCTTTTCTATCCTATTTTTTACACTATTTTGTTCCAAAGAGTCGATCTCCTGCATCCCCTAGTCCAGGAACAATATATCCATGATCATTTAATTTCTCATCTACTGCTGCTACATAGATATCCACATCTGGATGAGCCTTATTTACAGCTTCTATGCCTTCCCTTGAAGCTAAAAGACATACGGCTTTAATATGTTCAGCTCCCTTATTCTTTAAAAATTGGATTCCCGCATTGATGGATCCTCCTGTTGCTAACATGGGATCTAATAAAATTAATTCTCTTTCTTCAATATCGCCAGGCAATTTACAATAATATTCTATGGGTTGAAGGGTTTCTGGATCTCTATACAATCCGATATGTCCTACCTTTGCTGTTGGGATAAGCTCTAACATACCATCTACCATTCCTAAACCTGCCCTTAGGATAGGGATGACAGCCAATTTTCTTCCACTGATAGTCTTTATCTTTGCCTTTGCAATTGGGGTTTCTATTTCCATTTCTTCCAGAGGCAAATCCCTGGTGACCTCATAGCACATAAGCATAGAAACCTCTTCTACCAATTCTCTAAATTCTTTTGCTCCAGTATCTTTATTTCTAATAATCCCTATTTTATGTTGAATTAATGGGTGATCAAAAACCATTACCTTTCCCATTTTTTAAAACCTCCCTTTGGAATTTATCCGATGACTATCTGCCGTAAGACTCCCACTTCTATCAAAGTGGGAGATAACGACAGCTACGTCCCTGGATAACGAATTCTAATCTTCAGTTGGAGTAAAAACTCCATCTGAAGCCAAGAACTCTGTTTATCTGTTGTATTTATTTTCTATGTCAGAGATTTTATCGATTCGTCTTTGATGCCTTCCCCCTTCAAAGGGAGTTTCTAACCAAATTTTTGTAATCTCAGTAGCCAAATCAGGTCCGACTACCCGTCCCCCTAGAGCTAAAATATTAGCATTATTATGGGCTCTCGACATTTTAGCACTATAACAATCGTTCACTACCGTTGCCCTAATTCCTTTTACCTTATTAGCGGCTATAGAAATTCCTAAACCTGTACCACAGATTAAAATACCCTTATCATATTCTCCAGCTGCTACTGCCTCTGCTACTACTTGAGCAAAATCTGGATAATCTACCGACTCCAAAGAATGGGTACCAAAATCCTTTATTTCATAATCATTTTCTTCTAAGTATTTCTTAATATGTTCTTTTAAATGATATCCTCCGTGATCACTACCAATAGCAATTTTCATATTTTCACCTCCACTTTAAAATATCTTAAACCTTTAAACCTCTAAAAGGAAAATAGGAAAAAATCTAATATATGTTCTATATTATTATATAAAACTCCTCTTTTTTAGCCAAGGATTTTTTTCAATATTTTTGGAAATGCACTTTCTACTGCTGACTTCAGTTCCTGAGCAGTTTTTTTATAGACCTCTACAGGAGCTCCAAAGGGATCAGAGATATCTAAATCTTTTTCATTCTCTTCTTCTGAAGAAAATTCAAGGAGACTATAGGTCTTTCCTTCGGCCTTTGGCTCTAGAACCAATATTTGCTTTTTATGATCTTGGGTCATTGTAAGAATTAGATCCGCCTCTTGGACCATTTCTTGGGTCAATTGAGTGGAAACATGGTCAGAGATATCATAGTTCATTTCCCTCATAACCTTTATTGCCTGAGGGCTTGCTGACTGGTTTCCAAAAACCGCTAACCCCGCCGAAACCACTTCTATTTGTTCTTCATATTCTGAATTCTTTAAAAGATTCTTTAAAAATTCCGCTGCCATGGGACTTCTACAGGTATTTCCAGTACATACAAAAATAATTTTTTTCCTTTTCATCTTCTTTCTTCCTTTCAAAATGTAACTATGTAAAACGTTACGCTTGTTTTTACTTTTCGATTTAAAGAGATAGATATTTCATGGAGCAGTGACTTAATGCCTTTTTCTTATACCTGTACAATCCTATGCCCCGCTGCCTTATTCATACGATTCATAATTGCCATTCCAATCCCATCTCCAGTAACTCCCTCTGCAAAAATCACATCTACCCCTTCTAAATCCAGCTGCCTTAAAAGGTCAAATAAATTCACTGCAATAGATTCAGGCTCATCTCTTCTTCCAAGAGATAGGACAATCCCGTGGGGGTATTCCCTTAGAGTCTCTTCTGTTGCTAAAATACCAGCTTTTTTCCCTTGCCTTAAATATTCTTCCACACTTTTATTTATTTTTTCAATCACTGCATTTCTAGATCCTTGTACAATAGTCATAGGTGCCGCTGGAGCATAATGGGTATATTTCATACCGGGAGCCTTTGGCCTAAAATCTTCCTTTAGATCTTCTCGTATTCCCTTATCAATTTCTACCTTTCCAATGACTTCTTTTAATTGTTCATAGGTAATACCACCAGGACGCAATATGGTGGGGATCGGAGAGGTCAAATCCACTACCGTAGACTCTAAGCCAATATTAGACCGGGGACCATCTATAATCACATCAATTCTTCCCATTAGGTCGTGAATCACGTGCTCTGCCTTTGTGGGACTAGGTTTTCCCGAAAGGTTAGCACTTGGAGCGGCAATGGGAAGTCTAGCCTCTTCAATAAGCCTATAGGCAATGGGGTGAGAGGGCATACGTATGGCCACTGTATCTATACCACCCGTGGTCCTTTTAGGAACAATAGATGATTTTTTCAAAATCAAAGTAAGGGGCCCCGGCCAAAAATGCTCCATAAGTTTTTCTGCTACAGGGGGAACCCCCTCCACCAGAGGAATCAAATCTTCTCTGCGGCTAATATGCAAAATAAGAGGATTGTCAGAAGGTCTTCCCTTTGCTTGGTATATCTTAGCAGTAGCCTCTGGATTCAATCCATTGGCTCCTAGTCCATACACTGTTTCAGTAGGAAAAGCCACCAATCCCCCTTGCTGTAATACCCTTGCCGCCTGCTTAAGTTTTTCTTTATCTTTGTCATCCCCCTGCATTTTTAAAACTATTGTATCCATCTTTTGTTCACATCCTTTAAAAAATTAGCTTAGAAATATAGTTACTCTCCCTTTTATTATATCAATGAGGAAACTATTATTCCAAATATTATACCAAAAATAATCCCGAATCCTGAAATCCTTCCCTTATAGATTTCTCTAGATTTCGGTATAATCTCCTGACAGGTGATAAAAAGCATAGCTCCTCCGGCAAATCCCAAACATAATCCAATAAATTCTTTAGAAATATCCCCTAAAATAGCCCCTATAAAGGCACCTATTCCTGTAGGCACCCCGGCTATAATAGTATAAAGAAGCACTCTCCAACTTTTGACCCCTCCTATAGTCAAGGGAGTTGCCATAGAGATTCCCTCTGGTATATCATGAATGGCAATAATAAGTGCCAATCCAAAACCAAATTGGGAAGTAGCCATATAGCCTGAACCAATTGCCAATCCCTCTGGAAAATTGTGGATTAAAATCCCTATTCCAATTAAAATTCCTGTTCGGATAAAACTATTTTGTTTCTTTTTATGAAGGGTCTCCATTTTCATGATCATTTCATCTATAAATGAAATAGCGATTACCCCAAAAACAATTCCCACTATTCCAATAAATAATCCTACCATAGAAAAGGCCTCAGGCAATAAATCAAAACATACAACGGAAATCATTAATCCTCCTGAAAACCCCAATATTGTGCTAGACCATCGATTAGAAGGATTTTTAAAAATATAGGCAGACAATCCACCTATCCCTGTTCCTAATATTCCTGTGAGGGAACCAATTACCGTAATACTTATTATTCTTTCCATCCTATTCACCCCTAAACATAAATACACTCATAAAAAAAGACGCCCTTAGCTTAGGACATCTTCTGTATCATTCTACTTTATTATTATGCTTTATGGAGATTGTTTAGTACACCACTTATGTTGTTGATTTGTATTTCCCTTAATCTCTGCCACACCTAATTTGTCTATTGTGCCTCTTTTAATTTTTCTGCTTGATCGGTAGTAATAAGGGCATCAATCATCTCATCTATTTCCCCATCTAAAAATGCCTCTAGTTTATGCACTGTTAATCCAATTCTATGATCAGTAATTCTTCCCTGGGGAAAATTATAAGTTCTAATCCTTTCACTTCTATCCCCAGTCCCCACTTGGCTTTTTCGATTCTCTGCAATTTCTTCATTTTGCTTTTGCTGCTCTATTTCTAATAGTCTAGATTTTAAAATCTTCATTGCCTTTTCTTTGTTTTTTAATTGAGATTTTTCATCTTGACAGGAAACTACCATACCAGTGGGTAAGTGGGTTATTCGAACGGCAGAGTCGGTGGTATTTACACTTTGTCCTCCATTTCCTGAGGAACGGAAAACATCGATTCTTAAATCATTTTGATTAATTTCAATATCCACATCTTCTGCTTCAGGCAGTACGGCTACTGTTGCAGTGGAGGTATGAATCCTTCCTCCTGATTCTGTTGTTGGGATTCTTTGAACACGATGAACTCCACTTTCATATTTTAGGCGACTATAGGCACCATGTCCCTGGATTAAAACAATAATTTCCTTTACTCCTCCATTATCAGAAATATTGGAACTCATGATTTCTATCTTCCATCCCTGCCTTTCCGCATAGCGGGTATACATTCTTAGTAAGTCCCCAGCAAAAAGAGCTGCCTCTTCTCCCCCCGCTCCAGAACGAATTTCAACAATAACGTTTTTATCATCATTAGGATCCTTAGGGATAAGAAGAACCTTTAGTTCTTCTTCTATTTTTCCTTTTTTTTCTTCTAATTCTTCTAATTCCGTTTCTACCATTTCTTTAAAATCTTTTTCTAGCTTATCCTCTAGAAGCTCTTTGGCTTCCTCAATTCCATCTAGTACTTTTTTATATTCTTTATATTTATTTACAATAGGTTCTAGATGGGCATGCTCCCTCATAAGCTTTTTCCATTGATTTTGCTCCGCAATAATTTCTGGATCGCTAATCTGTTTATTTAATTCTATATATTTCTCCTCTAAAAAATCTAATTTTTCTAACATTGGTTTTTCTCCTCCAATTTATAGCATTTGAGAAAATTGAATTCCTTATTAAGGAAATTGAAAAAAATCTTATTTGTGCAATTTTCTCTATTCTATAAAAGCAATATTCTATCTTAATTACTTCAAAAATTATATCACTATTTTTTTCTATCGTCTAGTATATCCATTTCTTTGGAACATTAAATCGCCTAATGTGAACCATCTATCCCTTTGAAAAATCTCCTATGCTATATCAATAAATAACTGCTCCCACTACCCCAGATAGAATCAATACAATAAGGGGATTGACCTTTTTAAAAGCTACTGCAATAAAAGCTATGAAGGCAATGATCACTCCAGAAACATCTACAATAGCATCTCCTGTTAAAGTAATCGCTGCAGAAGCAATTAGTGCTAAAACAGCTGGACGAATCCCTGAAAGGGCATTTTGCACCCCTTTATTTTGTTGAATTTTTAAAAATATATGTACTAAAATAAGTACAACAATAAAAGAAGGCAATACTACCCCTAGGGTAGCAATGGCGGATCCCAAAAATCCAAATAATTCATGGCCTACAAAGGTTGCCATATTAATAGCAATAGGTCCCGGTGTCATCTCCGCAATGGCTACAATATCCAAAAACTCTGACTGGGTAAGCCATAAATGGACATCGGTTACCTCCTCTTGGATCAAAGAAAGCATAGCATATCCTCCTCCAAATCCGAAGACCCCAATCTTAAAAAAGGTTAAAAATAAGTCTAATAAAACATGCATTATTCTCTATCCCTCCCTTGATCCTTTGTTGTTTGATGGCTGGAAATAAAAATTCCCAATATTGCGGAAATGATAATCAATAAAATAGGAGAAAGGTCAAAAAAAGTCAATGCTAATAAACTCATAATAGCAATGGTAATTCCTGCAATATTTAGTTTTGAAGCCTTTGCTAATTTATACACCGCTGAAGCGATTAATGCTACTACAGCAGGTCTTACCCCTTTAAAAATCTTTTCTACCACAGTATATTCTCTAAAGTTTGTAAAAAAAACTGCTATCATAAGGATAATAGTAAAAGAGGGAAGTACAGACCCTAAGGTCGCTACCATGGCTCCTATTATTCCATCTATTTTGTACCCTAAAAATACTGCACTATTTACGGCAATGGGCCCTGGTGCCGACTGGATCACCGCAAACATATCCATAAATTCATCATTGGTCATCCATTGTTTTTTTTCTACAATTTCTTCTTGAATTAAGGGAATCATAGCATAGCCTCCCCCAATGGTAAAGGTACCGATTTTTAAATAAATGAGAAAAAGCTCCAATATTTTTGGCATCGTTTTCCCTCCCTAATGCTTTTATTTTTCCACAGGTCACTCTGTTATTCCATAGCCGTTGCTTCGTGAAGCATCTATGTCTATTGATTCTTCCTAGCAATAATAGTTCGATCAATCCCTGCTAGATCCTTTTTCATAACAATCTCCCCAAAGATTCCCTTTTCTTCTAACATACGACAAACCTCTTGGGCTTGATTATAGCCTACTTCAAAGATCATTCGACCTTGGGGGGATAAAAACCGTTGTCCCTCCTGAATGAGTCTTCTATAAAAGTCTAATCCATCCTTTCCTCCATCTAAGGCTAAAATAGGTTCATAATTTCGAACTTCTTTTTGAAGGCAAGCAATTTCATTATGGGGAATATAAGGTGGATTGGACACCAATAGATCCACTTTTCCGTATAACTTTTCCCCTAAAGGATCAAATAGATCTCCTAGATAAAAATGTATCCTTTTTGTTAAAGAAAGATTCCTAGCATTTTCCTTGGCTATCTTTATGGCATCAGCAGAGATGTCTACCGTATGTACCAAGGACTCCATAATATAATAGGCCAAGGACAAGGTAATAGCACCGCTTCCTGTTCCAATCTCTAAAATATTAAGGGGCTTTTTCATAAAATTAGATTCTTCGATTGCTGCCTCTACTAGTATCTCTGTATCTGGACGGGGAATTAACACATCAGGAGTCACTCGGAAGGTCAGTCCCATAAATTCCTGTTGTCCGGTAATATATTGGACAGGTTTTCCCTGGATTCGTTTTTCTATTTTATCATAATATATTTTTTGTTGTTTTTCATCTATCCTATCATCAGATTTCATAATAAGATCGATACGCTGCCATCCTAACTGATAGGATAAAATTACCTCTGCATCGAGTCTAGGAGTATCTATAGAGGATTCTTTTAATTTTTTGGTTCCATTGATGAGTAGTTGTTTAATGGTTGTTTTCATAGTCAAGCTCCCTTTCGCCTGTCGACAAGTTCTTTTCTATGACAAAAAGCTGACCGATAGGGGTCAGCTTTCCATATAAAAAATAAACTCTTTATTCTTGATCGTCTTTAATACCATATTTTTTCTTGAATCTTTCTACACGTCCACCAGTATCTACAAGCTTTTGACGTCCAGTAAAAAATGGATGACATGCAGAGCAGATTTCAACTCTTAATTCTTTTTTTGTAGAGCCTGTTTCAAATGTGTTTCCACATGCACATTTTACAATAGCTTTTCCATATTTTGGATGAATTCCTTCTTTCATCGAGTTCACCTCTTTCCTTGCCACATCATATCGTTATACTTCTAATATTCTCATTACACACTTTTACTATTATAACAGGATATCGTAAGTTTGGCAACTAATATTCTTTTTGAACTGTAATTCGTAATTTGAAACTACTATTAAAATTTTCGGTAGAAGAATGCGGGTTCCAGATAATATTAAGGCTAATATTTGAGGGGATAGATGTTTCACATTAGGCGACTTAATGCCCTTTTTACCCTGGATTTTATTATTCTAAAAAGAGGGCAAAAGGTATGTTTACAATGGATAAAGTTTCATCATAACCTATTTCAGATCCTCTAATGTATGTTTCATACTAAATAAAAACTCTTCATTGGTTTTGGTACGGGATAGCTGATTGATAATCAATTCTGTGACATCTGCCACCGACATATGATTTAGGGCTTTACGGATTCCCCAGATGGCTTCCAATTGTTGACTATTTAATAACAATTCTTCCCTTCTTGTACTAGAACGATTGATGTCAATGGCAGGGAAGATTCGTCGTTCTGATAATTTTCTATCTAGATGAAGCTCCATATTGCCTGTCCCTTTAAATTCCTCATAAATCATATCATCCATACGACTACCGGTATCCACCAAAGCTGTTGCCAATATGGTCAAACTTCCACCTTCTTCAATATTACGGGCCGCTCCAAAGAATCTTTTGGGCTTATGTAGGGCAATTGGATCCAATCCACCAGATAGGGTCCGTCCAGATGGGGGTACTACCATATTATTTGCCCTTGCCAGTCTAGTAATACTATCTAAAAGAATCACCACATCTTTCTTTTGCTCTACCAATCTTTTTGCTCTTTCTAACACCATATCCGATACCTTAATATGATTCTCCGGTAGTTCATCAAAGGTAGAGTATACCACATCGCCTTTAATAGAACGCTGCATATCTGTTACCTCTTCTGGACGTTCATCAATGAGCAATACAATTAATTCTATATTGGGATGATTCTTTGCAATGCTATTGGCAATTTTCTTTAGAAGGATGGTTTTCCCTGCTTTAGGAGGAGCTACAATCATTCCCCTTTGTCCCTTCCCAATAGGGGCAATAAAATCTACCAATCGTGTAGAAAGGTCATGAGGATCATATTCTAATTGAATCAGTTTATTAGGGAAAATAGGAGTAAGATTATCAAAGAAAGGGCGTTTTACTACCGATTCTGGGCTATCTTCATTGACTGCCTCCACAAATAAAAGGGCATCGTATTTTTCTCCTTCTTTTGGTGGCCTCATTTTACCTCGGATTTTATCACCAGTTCGCAAGTTAAATCTTCTGATCTGAGAATGGGAAACATAGATGTCCCGGTCTCCAGATTGATAATTTTCAGCCCTTAAAAATCCAAAATTCCCATCGGGCAAAATCTCTAATATACCAACCCTAGTTTTGGCATCTTCAATGGAATCTTTCAACTTAGGATATTTGGGCTTTTGAATCTTTGGCTCTTTGCTCTCTTTTGATAATTCTTCTTGGCTATCCTGAGTATCCCTTGTATCTTCAGTGTCCTTCTGTTGTATATCTTTCTCCATCACATCTTGAGTATCATTCTCTTCATCCTCCCCATTTTCAGAATTACAATTCATAATAAGGGAGATTAATTCATCTTTTTTGTATTTTGTTACCGATTTAATCTGTAAAGCCTTGGCAATTTCCCGTAGTTGGGCAACTGTTTTTTTGCTTAATTCTATTGTACTCAATATGTCACCTCCATATATTTTCTATTAATTTTCTACTAGCATATATATCCATCATCCTTATAGAAATTTTGACATAATGATAGTAAAGCATGAGAAAGATATGTTCAATACTTAGTTAAGAAGAATAAAATGATAATAATTTCTAAAGAAAATTGATCAGCATATTTTGTTCCTGTCTCTTATACACATCTGACGCTGCCGACGATCTTACGC
>USMD01000073.1 GCA_900555725.1 uncultured Garciella sp.
GCATAGTAAAGACACCTATTCCTTAAATGAATTAGCATAATGAATAATTTATTATTGTTCTAAAAAAAATTTTATCATATAATGATAGTGTCATAAAAATAATATTCTAGGAGGTGAACCTTATGGATGATGGACCTTGTCATCTTATAAAAAAACAAGGATTTCCCCATTCATCCAGTCACCTGTATAAATCTAGAATGGGGAATCCAAAATAATCATTAAAGGAGGGGTTCCCTTGCACGAAATTTTAGAAATGATTGAAAATAAAGAATACAAAAGATTGCATAAAGAGCTTCAAACAAAGCAACCGGCAGATATAGCAGAAATTCTCCAGGATTTATCTGACAAAAATTTTCTGCTTGTTTTTAGATTATTGCCAAAGGATATGGCAGTAGATGTCTTTTCCCTTATGGATTCTAACTATCAAGCAAAATTATCAGAATTTATTAATATTAATGAACTAAGGGAATTAGTCGATGAACTAAATTTTGACGACAAAATTGACTTTTTAGAAGAAATCCCTGCCCAATTAGTAAAAAGAATATTAAAAAACTCCCATGAACAGGAACGAAACCTCATTAATCAATTTTTAAATTATCCAGAATACTCTGCTGGCAGTTTGATGACTATTGAATTTATTGATTTAAAAAAGGAGATGACTGCCAAAGATGCTATTGACCATATTAGAAAAACTGGTTTTGAAAAGGAAACTATTTATACCTGCTACGTAATCAATGCTTCTAGGAAGCTCGAAGGAATTATTTCCTTAAAGGATATTATCTTATCAAAAGAAGATAAAAAAATAGAAGACTTAATGGAAAAGGACTTTATCTCTATTACCACCACTGAGGATCAAGAGGAAGTTGCCGAAATTTTTAAAAAGTATGATCTCTTGGCAATTCCCGTTGTGGATTTAGAAAATAGACTAGTAGGTATTATCACCGTAGATGATATTATTGATGTGATTGAAGAGGAAAATACCGAAGACTTTCATAAAATGGCAGCCTTACAACCTGCTGAAAAAGAATATATGGATTCTAGTATATTTACTCTTACTAAACAAAGACTTCCCTGGTTAATGGTGTTAATGATCTCAGCTACTTTTACTGGTGCCATCATTGAAAGCTTTGAAAGTGTATTATCTAAAGTAGCTGCTTTATCAGTGTTTATGCCTATGTTAATGGGTACAGGAGGAAATGCAGGATCCCAATCCTCTACTTTGATTATTAGAAGTATGGCTTTAGGGGATGTAAAACCTGGGAATATTTTAAAGGTAATCTGGAAGGAATTTAGGGTAAGTCTTATTGTAGGGATATCCCTTGCTATATTAAATTTCTTAAGGATTCTATTCTTTGAAAATTATAAAATATCTATTGCCTTTACAGTAAGCCTAACCATATTTTTTACTGTAATTCTTGCAGAGGTAATTGGAGGCACTTTGCCAATTTTGGCAAAGGTATTAAGATTGGACCCAGCGATTATGGCAAGTCCTATGCTTTCTACTATTTTAGATGCACTAGTTCTTTTCACTTATTTTTCGATATCGAAAATGATATTGAATTTATAAAATATTACTTAATAAAAATACTCGCTCCTCTGGTTAACCCATTGTATTAGTTGATTTAAGGGATAGATGTCTTCACTGCGCTGCTTAAGCAAATGCCTTCCTTTTTTATAATATCAAAATCAAAGTAAAAAGGGGAGCACTAAGTCGCCGATTCGTGAAACATCTATCCCTCAAATATAAAATTCTCTACATGAAAATAACTTCATTCATTGTGCTAGCTTAATGTAGGTTTGCATTGTGGAAAGGCTACTAAAGTTTGTTAGCGAAACGAAAGATCCATTGCATAATCACTTCTTTTTTCAATCAATAAAAATAATCTCTCCAATTCCTTCTACTCCATACCCCCCCATTTTCAGTAGTTCCTCTTGAAATTCCTTGGAAGTAATGACTTTAATAAAGGCTTTGACCGTATCTAATTCAAGATATTCTTGGGGAATTAAAAAATCATAGTGTTCTTCTCCAATGGGGACAAAATCTAAACCCATAGACTTAGCTGCGGAGTATACTCCTACTCCCACATCTGCTGTATTGGAAGAAACTGCTGCTGCTACAGCCATATGGGTAGTCATCTCTCTATCATAGCCCATAATATTTTCTACATTAATTCCTTGTTTTTCTAGTTGATAGTCTACCAATATTCTAGTACCTGCACCTTTTTGCCTGTTGATAAAGACTACATCTTCTCTAGTAAGATCTTGAAACTCCTTAATGTTTTTAGGATTTCCCTTAGGTATCATAAAGCCTTGGATTCTTTTTACCCCTCTAATCAATGCCATTTTTTCATTGGGCAAATATTTCTTTACATAAGGGATATTATAGATTCCTGTTTTAGAATCTAATAAATGAATAGGTGCCATATGGGTTCCTCCCCTTTTGATGGCCATAATACCTCCCATACTTCCTACATGAGCAGAGGATAAAAAATGCCTATCATCTGCTTTTTGCATATGGTTGGATATCATATCCATAATTAAATCATGGCTTCCGATAGATACTAAAGTATTTTCAATCTGCTCCATAGGTTTTAGCAAAGTAACTTTTACAGTCTCCCCTGCCTCTACTCCCTCACTATTTTGGGGAATAAGGAGTAACCCATCAGATCTTACTAAGGACATGGTGATTCCTGCTCCTCGATTTAAGGAAGTAGCAATTAAACGATCTCCTACTTTTCCTAACTTGATTCTTACATACTCTCTATATTTTAAGGAAGAAACAATTCTTTTTGCCATTACAGCTTCTACTTCATTAATGCTTTCTTTCTTTCCACCTAAGAACTTATAAATCAAAGGTTTCACGAAGGTTTCAAAAACCAAATAAGCAGATACCGGATAACCGGGAATTCCAATGACAGGTTTTTTCTCTATCATTCCTAAAATAGCCGGTTTCCCTGGTTTAGTAGCAATTCCATGGACCAAAATCTCTCCTAATTCTTCCACTAAACTGGAGGTATAGTCCTCACTCCCTGCAGATGAACCTGCATTGATAATAACTACATCATTTTCTCTTACAGCTTTTAACAGCGTTTCTTTTAAAAGCTCATAATCATCTGGTACAGGAGAAAGACGATGGGGCTCTCCCCCTAGCTCTTTTACCATTCCTTCAAAAATCCTAGAATTAGACTCTATAATATTGCCTTCTTGCATCTTCTCTCCTGGCTCAATCATTTCACTACCAGTGGGAATGATGGCTACCTTTGGCTTTTTAAATACTTCTAGATAGGTAACCCCTCCACTTAATATCGCTCCAATATCCATCGGTCTGATTTCATGATGGGAGGGAACAATCATTTCATTGGCTACAATATCTTCCCCAATAGGTCTTACATGTTGCCAAGGAGCGGCTGATTTAATAATTTGAACGGTATGATCATCTATAGGGACAACATCTTCAATCATAATCACCGCATTATAGGGATGTGCAATAGGATCCCCAGTATCAATGTATTTAAAATCTTCATCCAGCTTTAATCTCTTAGGATTGGTTTCAGTTGCTCCAAAGGTTTTTTGAGCTTCCACCACAATACCATCCATAGCTGAAGCATTATAATTAGGAGAAGAACACTTGGCAAATACTGCCTGACTAGTAATTCTCCCCAGGGAATCAATGACCTTTATTCTTTCAGAAAAATTCTCTTGTAAATTTTCATCTGCTTTGCCTAAAAATTTGTTTAATGCTTCTTCTACTTCCATATTAGAAAGATAGACATTTCTATCTGGTTTTTTCAAGTAAATTCCCCCTAACCTTATAATAGTGTCACAATTACTTTATCTCCTTTATTGACCCCTTCTTGATTTGTACCAATTTTTATAAATCCATCTGCCCGAGTCAGTGTAGAAATGGCTCCAGATTTTCCATAAACCGGCTTTACATATATACTTTCTCCTTTTTCTTTAATCTCTACCATTTGATAGGTTTCTTTGCCAGGAGCAGAATGAATGTTTTCTAGACAAATGGCTTCTCTTTGTACTTCTTTTAATTTCTCCATAGATAGCATATTTTTTATTAAATGACCTACAAAAATCCTACAAACAATCATCGCCGATACAGGATGCCCAGGAAGTCCAAAAACCGCCGTATCTTTTATTTTTCCTATAATGGTGGGCTTTCCAGGTTTGACAGCCACCCCATGGACAAATGCTCCTGGCTCTCCTAAAGAATCAATTACCTTTGCGGTCATATCCTTGAATCCTACCGAACTTCCTCCTGATAGTAATATAATATCATTATCCTCTAAGACGGATTCTAATCTATCCTTTAAGATATTATAACAATCTTTCACTAATAATCTTTTGGTTATCTGTCCTCCGAACTCTTCTATTAGGGCACCTAAACTATAGGTATTGATGTCTCTGATTTGTCCTATAGCAATCTCTTCACTAGGAGATACAATTTCATCCCCGGTAGAAATAATCGCTACCTTGGGCCTTTGAAAAACAGAAACTTTACTGATTCCCATAGCTGCCAAAGCTCCAATATCCTGGGGTCCTAATCTTCTCCCTTTTTCTAACATTAACTGCTCCTTTTTAAAATCCTCCCCTTGAACAATTCTATTTTCTCCTGGTGCCACTGGGTGATATACTGCAATAGTTTGCTCATCTAAATTTTCCACATGTTCAATCATAATGACTGCATCGGCTCCTTGGGGAATCATTCCTCCTGTAGGTACATAGACTGCTTGCCCACTCTTTATAGACTGCTTGGCTTCTTCTCCCATTTCTACATTACCGATTACATCTAAAAAAACCGGAAGGCTTTCCGATACTCCAAAGGTATCCTTGGAACAGACAGCATACCCATCTACTGTAGATCGATTAAATTCCGGTATATCAAAGGGAGCATAGATATCTTCTCCTAAAATTCTTCCACCCGCATAGATTAAAGATACTTCTTCTGACTTTGCTTGTATATCTTTAAAATACTGATCTATCTTTTTCTTTGTCTCTTCTATGGTATCCACCTGTAATAACTTCATCGTTTCCTTCCTTTCTATGTAATGGATTCCTTTTGAATCAGATTTTTGGTAATCCTATTTTGTGGATGAAACATCACTTGTTTTACGTTTCCAGCCTCTATAATCTTTCCCTTATCCATCACCATTATTTCATCACATAATCTCTTTGCCTGTGCCAAGCTATGGGTTACAATGACAATTGTGGTTTTATGGGACTGATTGATTTTTTTTATCATTTTCTCCATAACTACCATAGAATTGGGATCAATATTGGCAGTAGGTTCATCTAATAAAAGCAAAGATGGATAAAAGGAAATAGCTCTTGCTAATGCAACCTTTTGCCCTTCTCCTCCTGAAAGAGTATCGGCCCTTTGATCATTTAAATCTTCAATCCCCATTTCATGGAGCAAGGTGTTTACCCTATTTTTAATGTCTTTCTTCTTGTATTTTCTCACTTTCATAGGATAGGCAATATTATGAAATACGTCTGTAGATAACAAATAAGGATGTTGAAAAACCACTGTAATATCTCGATAAATCTGATTAAAATCCTGGACTCCATCATAAAAAATATTACCTCGAGTTGGCTTTTCTAATCCACCCAAAATCTTGATTAAAGTACTTTTCCCTGCTCCATTGGCTCCTACAATCCCCATTATTTTTCCCTTGTGGATCTTATGGTTTCCAATATTTAAAACCTGCTTCTCACCATACTCTTTTGTCAAATTTTCAATGGATATTTGCATCATAATTTCTCTCCTTGAAAGTGATATAAAATTCCATTGACAATAAAGGAAATGAATAAAAGTACAATCCCAAGGGCAATGGCCATTTCATAATCCCCCATTCCTTGTAACATGGCAATCGATGTGGTCATTACCCTAGTATAACCTTTGATATTTCCTCCTACAATCATGACAGCTCCTACTTCTGATACTGCTCTCCCATATCCGGTAATAATAGCAATTAGAATAGGAACCCTAAGTTCTTTGATTAATAAGATCCCTCTCTGAAAATAATTAGCCCCTAGGGTCTTTCCCACGCGAATAATACGGTAACCATCTTCCTTGGTTCTATTATAAACGATTCCCATAATAATAGGAATAATAAGAACAGTCTGGGCTATGATCATAGCAATAGGTGTGTAATTTAATTCTAAGTACCCTAGGGGACCTTTTCTAGAAAAAAGCATAAATACCACTAAACCTACCACCACAGGAGGTAGGCTCATCATAGTGTATAGTATTCTAATCGCTAATTTTTTTAAGGGAAATTCTATATTTCCTATTAAAAGCCCTAAAGGGACTGCCACTAAAGTAGACAGTCCCGTAGAACTAAAGGATACGATTAAAGATAAAAGTATAATCTTATATACTTCTGAATCCAAAGATATTAATAAAGTGATAGCATTTTTAAAAATTTCTAACATTCTTTTCAACTCACTTGATGTTTCATTATTTTGCATTCGGAGTAAATAGTGGTTCCCCGTATTCTTCTTTCCCATATTCTCCAATTAATTCTTGAGTCTCATCAGATAATATCCAATCGATAAAATCTTGGGCTCCTTCTCCATTGATCTGATCATTTTTCTCAGGATTTACAGCAATCACACCGTATTGATTAAATAGATTTTCATCTCCTTCTACTAATATTTGAAGATCTAAGTCGTCTTTCATAGAAAGATAAGTTGCCCTATCGGAAAGGGTATATCCTTGCATTTCTTCTGCCATTTGAATCGTATCTCCCATTCCTTGCCCGGCTTCTTTATACCAATCTCCAGAAGGCTCAATGCCAGCTTGCTGCCAAAGAGCTAATTCTTTTTTATGGGTACCAGAATCATCAGCTCTGGATACAAAGGTAGCTTGACTTTCTGATATTTTTTTCAATGCAGCTATGACATCAGAAGGATTTTCTTTGATCCCTGCTGGATCTTCTTTAGGTCCAAGGATTACAAAGTCGTTATACATGACATCAAATCTTTCCAAACCATGCCCTTCTTCTACAAACTTTTCCTCATCCTTTTTTGCATGAACTAAAAGCACATCGGCTTCTCCATCTTCTCCATTTCTAAGGGCTTGTCCTGTTCCAACAGCTACTACTTTCACTTTAATCCCTGTTTTTTCTGTAAAATCTGGTAAAATCTCATCTAAAAGTCCACTATCTTGAGTACTAGTAGTCGTAGATAAAATAATCTCCTTATCTTTTTCCTCTGACTGGGTTTCTTTCTCTTGTGCTGATTCTTCTGCTCCCTTTTCTTTTGTATCTGTTTGTGCTGAGTTGTCTTGGGTACAACCTGTCACTAATCCCAATAATAACATTAGGATTAATAAAATACTCAACAATCCCTTTTTCCTTAGTTTTTTCATTTTTTAAACTCCTCCTTTTATTTCATATTAAATTATTTTTAAGCCTTTTTTATAACTTGGAAACAAGGACGATCCAATGGTTTCTAAAATTCAAATGAATTTTTGACTTTATCTAAATTGAGAAGACTGTTTATTCCTACAAAATAAAAAACAATCCAAAAAAGGATTGTTCTATTTTCTCAATCCTTTTCCTTTCCAAGAGTGGGAGGCATAAAAATTTCTTTTTATACCCATTGGCTGTGCTTTCATAGGAAACTCCCTTAGAATAAGACAGCTCGGAAAAGTAATATTTCATAATATTGATTTTTCAATTATCAATTATTTAAATTATTCTACATGGATAATAAAATTCCTTTTTATTTTATGAAGTTTTTTAAGATATTTTTGTAAGACTTTATCATTTAGCATTCAAGCCTCATTGCCTTTGCCTTATTATAAATTCCAGATGGATTCACGATAATTCTATCATATTGTTCAGATAAATTTAATATTGTGTCATGAAAATTTATCTTTAGACTGCAACATATACAACCTCCTGCAAGTTCAAAGGAATCTAGCCCACTATCTATAAGAATTGCGGTATCTACACCAGCTACTTGAAATTCATTTTCTAGGATGATATCTCTTGTAAATCCATATTAAATTCCCCCCATACTTTTTCACCTCTATATTTATAGTATAAAAGAAAATGGAATTGAATTGTGGTAAAATAATAGCTTGATTTATAACTTTTTTAAGTTTATAAAAAATGCTTAAATAGTTTGAATGATGGGATTTATAATTGAATTTTGATTTTATATAATCGTTATAGTTCTGCAGTTTGTAAATATTTTTTAATTTGTAAATTATTTTGACCACTTTACAAGTAAGTAGTGATTTCAAAACAAATTCTAAAAAGTAACGGGGTAAAAAGTATCCTTATGCCATAAAAAGCTGGAAATCTAACAATGAAAATGGAATACTGTGCATCTTTTTTTGAATACAGATTGAATAATCTAATTATATTCCTTCTAATAGGCCTTTCCAGCGTCAAATAATAAGACTTTTTAAGGGTGAAATAATATGAACACTATAACATACAAAAAAATAAGATAGTGCATTATTCAAAATCAACAATGTACTATCCACTCTGAGAATTTTTCATTAAAACGATTTTATAGCATTCCTTTGCTTTCACGATCCTTTAGGTCAGCCATAATTTTGGGGTAAATTTTATCCAATTGGTAAATTGCAAGTACAACTACAGCAATCACCCATAAAACAACTGGACCCCAAATAAATAAACTACGAATCATTTCGATAGCTCCTTCTGGTTGAACCGCTGAACCTGTAGTTGAGCTAATATATCCGCTAGACTCTAATAAAGCACCAATTACAGCACCTACAATACCCATTCCAAATTTAATTCCCATACTACTAGAACTTACAATTAAACTTTCTTGACGAAGATGGGTTTTCCATTGCCCATATTCGATTACATCACCTAACATACCAAATACAAAAGCGTTTAAAGGTGCTGCGCCAAATGAACAAATTACAGTCGTTACAAAAACCCATGAAATACTATATGGATTGATCAATAATAGAAACTGTGCAACAATACAAATAATTGAACCTATAAGTGCTAGATTTCTTTTACCAAAACGTTTCAATAAAAGAGGACTAATTAGTACACCAACAATTAATACAGTTGTTTCCAATAGATACATCGTACTGTACACCCAATCATCATTACCCAGAATATATTTGCTATAATATGGTGCTACTGTACCGAAAAAAGTAAGATAGCTTGCTTGAACTGCCCATAAAATAAGAATAAGCCAAAAATATTTATTGATAAATATTCCTTTCAGATTTTTTCCTACACTCACTTTTGATTTAGCAGCGGCTTTAATATACACCCGTTCTTCACAGTTTCTAAAGCAAATAAGTAAAAATACTACAGCTACAGCCGCCCAAATACTCATTGTTTTTATCCAAGCCATTTGATCGTTACCGAAAAATTTAATAAGTGGTAGCGTAAAGGTTACTGAAGTTATACGTCCAAGCGGCGAGAATGCCATACGAAAAACGCCAAGTAGATCACGACCATAAGAAGATCTAGTCATCAACGAAGGTAATGTGCCATAAGGAACGTTGATAGCTGTATAACAAACGGTAGTACAAAGATTATAGGTTACTAAGATATACCAAAATTGTAGCGTCTCAGTGCCTTGAGGTACAGTCAACATTACAATCATTGAGATCCCATAAGGAATTGCTATCCTAAGCAGCCAAGGTCTAGCCTTGCCCCATTTTGATTTCGTTCTATGCACAATAAATCCCATAATCACATCAGAAAATCCATCAAAGATACGAGATAGTAACATTACAAGTCCCACTGTTGCAGCAGAAACACCAACATAGTCAGTATAGAATAGCGTAATCAAGGACATCACTAATCCATTTGCAATATTACAAGCAGTATCACCAAGTCCATAACTAATTTTCTCCTTCAACGTAGGCAAATCATCTTGTGCTCGTATTGTTTTTTGCTCCGATATTTCCATATCCATTAAAATCATCCTCTCTTTTTAAATAATTTCGTATCATATTTTTAATTCTTAAATATGAAAATCATGCTCTTACTTGTAATCGTTTAATTAAGGGGTTTAATTATCATTTACATAATAACTTATAAAATATTCACTTCTTTTATTATTCGCAATTAATCTATGGT
>USMD01000074.1 GCA_900555725.1 uncultured Garciella sp.
ATTTCTGCCTGTCTCGTGGGCTCGGAGATGTGTATAAGAGACAGCCTTAATATAAAGAAAAGTTATGGGAAATATATGCAAAATATGCGAGGTGATTAAAGGATGTAATTTTCTTGATAAGAGTTATAAAAAGGAATTAGAGGAAAAGGCTGATATTGTGATTGTATCACAAGGGGGTGCTCCAAAGGATTTAAATCTATATCAAACCCAAAAAGCCCTTGACAATGCAAAACATGCTGTAAAAGAAGGTGGAATTATCATTTTAATGGGATCCTGTAGAGAAGGTCTTGGAAATACGACTTTTGAGAAGTGGATGCTAAAAGCAAATTCTCCAGATGATTTAATTAACAGGATTAAAAAAGATTTTAAACTAGGTGGTCATAAAGCAGCTGCTATTGCACTGGTATTGAAAAAAGCTCAAATATTTTTAGTATCTGAACTTGATCCTAAACTCGTAAAATCTATTTTTATGGAGCCCTATGATACTGTGCAGCAAGCTTATGATGCCGCAATAAAAGAAATTGGAGAAGATGCTAGAGTCTTGATTATGCCTTATGGAGGATCTACATTGCCAATAATAAAAGAATGATTTTAAATATTAGTATTATAGGAGAAATAAAATGGATTGCTCACAGAAAAGTCTTATTGTACATGAAGAAAAAAAGGAAAAATAGAAGTCGTTTCAAAGATAGCAGTAAAAAACAGGGAAGATTTAAGTATTTCCTATACACCAGGGGTTGCTGAGCCCTGTAGAAAAATTCATGAAAATCCCGAAAATATTTATAAATATACGGCCAAGGAAATTTAGTTGCCGTAGTTACCGATGGTTCTGCTGTATTAGGACTTGGAAATATTGGTGGAGCAGCAGGTATGCCTGTTATGGAGGGAAAGTCTATCTTATTTAAAGAATTTGCCAATGTAGATGCCTTCCCTATTTGCTTAGATACTCAAGATATAGATGAAATCGTAGAAACAGTAAAATATATTGTACCTACCTTTGGAGGTATTAACCTAGAAGATATAGGGGCACCAAAATGCTTTGAAATAGAGGAAAGATTAAGGAAAGAATTGAATATCCCTGTTTTTCATGATGATCAACATGGTACAGCAGTGGTGGTTATATCTGGATTAATCAATGGTTTAAAAATTGTAAAGAAAGAATTTAAAGAGATTAAAGTGGTAGTCAATGGGGCAGGAGCAGCAGGAATAGCTATTACCAAAATGCTTTTGAATCTGAGAGTAAGGGATATTATTCTCTGTGACAGCAAGGGAATGATTTATGAAGGTTCTTCTTCCAATAATAAATATAAAGAAAAAATTGCAAAAGTGACCAATAGAGAAAAGAAAAGGGGGAGATTAAAGGATGCTATGGTAGATGTATTTATAGGGGTATCTGTAGCCAATGTCGTCACAGAAGAAATGGTAAAATCCATGAATTCTGATTCTATTATCTTTGCTATGGCAAATCCCATACCAGAAATTATGCCTGATATAGCATTGAAAGCAGGAGCTAGAGTAGTTGGTTCGGGACGATCGGATTTTGCAAATCAGATTAATAACGTACTAGCTTTCCCCGGAATATTTAGAGGTGCATTAGATATAAGAGCAACCCAAATTAACGAAGAAATGAAATTAGCGGCAGCTTATGCCATTGCAGATCTCATTACTGAGGATGAATTAAAAGAAGATTATGTAATACCTGATGCCTTTGACAAAAGGGTGGTAGGTAAAATCACAGAGGCAGTAAAAAATGCAGCTATTAAAACGGGAGTTAGCAAAATATAAACAGAGTTCTAAGCTTCAGATGGAGTTTTTATTCCAATTGAAGCTTACTAACAGAATTCTAAGTATTGGTATTTCCAATACTTAGAATTCGCTGTTCTTTAGGAGAAATCGTTATCCAGGGATCTATCTGCCGTTATCGGATAAATGATATTTATTGCATAACATGGGATGAGGTTTTCAATATTATAATCTGCGGATAACTGATTGATCAATATGAATATATAAGGGAGGCGCTATCTTCCATGCAGGTCCTATAGTTAGAAAAATTGAAGGCGAAGAAGATAAATTTGAAATGGTTTCAGTAGGTCCAACTACAAGTATGCGTATGGAAAAATTCGAAAAAGAATTTATTAAACAAACTGGCGTTAAAGTGATTGTTGGGAAAGGCGGTATGGGTCCTAACACAGAAGCTGGCTGCCGTGAAAACAAAGCGATACACTGTGTTTTTCCTGCAGGATGTGCAGTTATAGCAGCAACAGAAGTTGAGAAAATAGAAGAAGCTCACTGGAAAAATATGGGGATTCCTGAAACATTATGGGTTTGCCGTGTTAAGGAATTTGGTCCATTAATAGTTTCAATCGATGCTGAAGGAAACAATCTCTTCGAGCAAAATAAAGTTATTTATAACCAACGTAAAGAAAAAGCTTTAGAAGACTTGTATACTAAAGTTAGATTTATAAAATAAAACCTCAAACATTGCTATTCTATTCTCTATCTTATACTTTAACCTGAATTATTCTTGGATTTTATCTAACGGTGTTCAACACCGCATGGCTACTGTATTTTTACTGGTACCCGATTTCACTTAAAAAGTGAAAGTAAATCCATAGAAAAAAGGGTTCAACTTTGTTAAAATATAGCTATGAAACCAATACCAAACAAAGGAGAACCCTCAATGTCTAGTTTAGTGGAAACTCGTTTAGAATGCAATAGTAGATTAAAATTAAATTTTGATGGTGGCGATTTGTCCTCCAATGCTGGATTGTTTCTAATAAAGGAACTCCTCCATAAGATCGGTTTTGATAAAGTAATCACCACTTATAAGAGTGTAATATTACTAACCTTTTAATTTATCGTTCCTCGTTAAGTCTGAGGTGCTCCAAATTTATTTTATAATTTTTAATTATAAATATCTTTCCTGTGACCTATATTAAAAATAATAATTTTAATTTGTTTATCGTCAATATCTGCAAGTATTCTATAGTTACCTATTCTATATCTCCAGTATTCTTTTAAATTTCCTTTTAAAGCTTTCCCGTATTTCTTTGGATCATCTGTATCAACTAAATTTTTGTCTATCCAAGATAGAATAATATTTCGTTGACTTTTATCTATTTTTGATAAGCTTTTAAGTGCTTTCTTCTCGTAAATAACTTTATACTTCATAATTATAGTCCCAAAAATTTTTTTATTTCATCATGATCATAAAATTCATTAGAGTTGTTTTTTATACCTTCTTCGTACTCTTGAATGGATTTCATGTCAATTTCATTTTCTATTTTTTCTTCTAAGGACTTTTTAAACAAAGTGGATAAAGGAATTCCATGAAATTTAGCATACTCATTAAAGGCTTTTTGTTCTTCTTCATTTAGCCTTATTGTAATTGTGCTCATAAATATCACTCCTTTTTATTTATTGTAACACATTGTGACACATAAAGTAAATAGTTATTTTTCGTTTTATCGATTATTTATTATTCCCATTGTACTCTGCTTTAATTCCATCGAACCATTGAAGACAATAGGGTTACACTAGTATTAGGTTATAAATAAAATAAAACCTCAAACATTGCTATTCTATTCTCTATCTTATACTTTAATATCATATTGAATGCTGGGTTATTGAGCCGCTGGTGCAATTTTTTATTGTAAAAGCAAAAAGAGCCCTAATGTGGTATGTTCTTCTTGTAATAGACAGTTTCAATGTGGATGGTATATAATATAAATAATTACTACTCAAGATATGTATTAAATAGAAAGTTGCACCGTTAGGACGATAAAGGGGGAGCTTAATGAAAGACAAATGGTCGAGAAATATCGAATACCTAAGGATTTCCGTTACAGATAGGTGTAATCTCAGATGTTTCTATTGTATGCCTGATGAAGGAGTAAATAAACTTTGTCACAATGAAATATTAAGTTTTGAAGAGTTATATGATATTGTGAAAGCTGCTGTAGAATTGGAGATTAAAAAGGTTCGAATTACCGGTGGAGAACCCCTAGTGAGGCTGGGGGTAGTAGATTTCATAGGTAAGATCTCTAAACTACCTGAACTAGAAGATATCGCAATGACCACCAATGGGATGCTTCTGGAAAAGTATGCCCAGAAATTAAAAGCTGCAGGGTTAAAAAGATTAAATATCAGTCTAGATACTTTAAAGGAAGACAAATTTCATCAAATTACCCGCAGAGGAGATCTAAAGCAAGTATTAAGAGGAATAGAGATAGCTCAGAAAGTAGGATTATCCCCTATCAAAATCAATACAGTGATTATGAAGGGAATTAATGATGATGAGATTAGGGACTTTGTAAATCTTACCATTGAAAAATCTTATCAAGTACGTTTTATTGAATTGATGCCTATGGGGGAAGCAGAAGATATAGAAGATAAACGTTTTATGTCTAATGAAGAGGTCATGGAGAAAATACCTGGACTTGTTCCTATAATAAATGGAGATGATTTAGGCCCTGCAAAGTACTATCAATTACCTGGAGCAAAGGGAAAAATCGGGTTTATTAGTCCTATGTCTAATCATTTTTGCAATACTTGTAATAGAATCCGTTTAACAGCCGATGGAAAAATTAGACCATGCCTACATTCTAATATTGAAATCGATGTAAAAAAAGCTATAAGAAATCATAGTAGAGATATAAAGAAAATTTTAGGGGAATCTATTTTGGCCAAACCAGAAAGGCACCATTTAAATGAAAAAAGAAAATCAAGTATTCGAAATATGAATGAAATTGGAGGGTAAGGGGGAAATGCAATGGCTAAAGTAGTTGCTGTCAACATAAGTGAGAAAAAAGGAACCATTAAAACACCGATTAAAGAAGGTAGATTTCTAAAAAATCATGGATTAGAAGGAGATGCCCATGCTGGGAATTGGCATAGAATGGTGAGTCTACTGGCCCAAGAGAGTATTGATAAAATGATTGCCCAAGGGGTCGAAGGATTGGATGCTGGTAAATTTGCAGAAAATATTACCACAGAGGGAATTAAGCTGCATACCCTACCTATTGGTACAAGACTAAAAATAGGAGAAACCATTCAAGAGGTAACACAGATTGGAAAAGAATGTCACACTGGTTGTGCCATTAAACAACAAGTAGGAGAGTGTATCATGCCTAAGGAAGGCATATTTACCAAGATAATAGAAGAAGGTGTGATACGACCAGGGGATTCTATAAAAATATTGAAATAAATGAAAAGAAGTCATAGATGTATTATCAAGCAGCGGAAAAACATCTATGACTTTTTAATTGGATGGTTGTCTGTTCTAACAGTTTTTAGTGGTTGTTGGCAAATTATTGTTTTATTTTATTCAGGTACTCTTTTTTATAGTGTCCAGGAGACATTCCTGAGAGTTTTTTAAAGGTTCGAATAAAATGTGCGTTATTTTGAAACCCAGCTTGTTCACCGGCAGTCTGCACACTATAACCGTTTCTAAGTAATGTGCGAGCTTTAAGTACCCGAGAATGAATGATATATTCCCTTACAGAGAAACCCGTAGATGATTTGAAAATATGGCAAAGATGATATTTACTCATAAAGAAATGTTCAGCGATAGAATCTAAATTAAGTTCTTTCATAAGGTTGGATTGAATGTATTCTAGGATAGGTGCTACGCGATCAAAATCTACTACCTGGGGTGTTTGGCGTGAATCAATAGTATCTTTATTGCTAAATAGTGTACAAACTTTCAACAAAAGTTCTATAAAAGCTATATTCCGTCTTAAATCATCTCCAAAGACATTAGATTTAGGTTGACAGCATCTTTCAAATAATGTTGCCAATGACAATAATTCATTTTCATTTAATTCGATACATTGGTTTGCTGTATTAAATTCCGAAAGTAAATTGGTTTGTGAAGTAGAAATAGCAGCAAGAGTCTCTTGTGAAAAATGTAATACATATCGTTCATAGAGAACCGCAGTAGTAGAAAAGCTACGATGGAGAACATTATCGTTCAACAATAATAAGGTTCCCCGTTTTAATGAGTAAAGATCACGACCTACAAACATATTACCTGCATCAGACAATGAGAGAAGAATTTCATAATCTTCATGAAAATGGTGGCGCTGCATATGCCACTCATTGTCACGATTTAGATTTATCTGGTAATCAAAATTCATATGATCACTTCCTATTTTAGGAATTTTTGAGGATTTTCTTACCTAATAATTATCATAATTCTCAAAAAATAACAAGATATGCAAATAAAATGCCAAATTACCGATAGATGTTGTGGATCAGGTGGAATATACTAGAGTTAAAGAAGTCAAAAGGGGTGATAAAATGGAAAATAGTCTTATAAAACCTATGAGCAATGAGTTTATTGAATATTTAAGAGATGAATCTCGTACTATTGGGCAGGCAGAGAGTATTTCCTTTCCTAAAAATGAGGAGGAGGTTATTGCCATCCTAAAGGATTTGTATCTAAAGGAAGTTTCCATTACTATACAAGGGGCCCGTACTGGTTTATCTGCTGGAGCTGTTCCTAGGGGTGGGCATATTATGAATTTATCGCGAATGGATGCGATCACAGCAATGCGTTGTGATGAGAAGGGTACTTTTTTTATTACTTTGCAACCGGGAGTTGTCCTATCTCAACTAAGAAAGCAGATTGAAAATAAAAAATTCGATATTTCCCAATGGAGTGATGAATCCAAAAAAGCCTTTGTGAAGTTTTCTAATGCACCGGAACAATTCTTTAGCCCTGATCCCACAGAAAGCTCCGCTACCATTGGAGGAATGGTTTCTTGTAATGCCTCAGGGGCCCGTAGCTATTTGTATGGACCTACTCGAAACTATATCACAGCCTTAAGAGTTGTCTTATATAATGGACAAATTTTAACAATCCGAAAGGGAGAGGTATTTGCCAAGGGACATACCTTGGATTTAACTACAGAGCAAGGAAATTCCTTTACAGTTCAGTTACCTACCTACCAGATGCCAAAAACAAAAAATGCATCTGGGTATTATATAGAGGATAATATGGACGCTATTGATTTATTTATTGGTTCAGATGGAACTCTTGGGGTTGTAACAGAAATAGAAGTAAAGCTACTACCACTACCGCATATTATTTGGGGAGTCAGCTGTTTCTTTGAGCGAGAAAAAGATTCTATTGAATTTGTAATTGCTATACGGGAGCAATTAAAGTGCATTGCTTCCATTGAATTTTTTGATGGGGACGCACTAACCATATTAAGGCATCAAAAAGAGCAAAAACCAGCTTTTTCTCAGCTACCGGCAGTGGAGGAAAGGATGAATTCTGCCATTTATATTGAGATTCATTGTAAAGAAGAGGAAACAGCCATGGAAACCCTTATAAAAATAGGTCAGTTAATGAATGAATCTGGTGGATCTGAAAAAGATACTTGGGTGGCACGAAATGAGGCGGATCGCAATCAATTAATGTTCTTTAGGCATGCAATACCAGAAAGCGTTAATATGCTTATAGATCAACGAAAAAAGAAAGATCCTATCATTACAAAACTTGGCACCGATATGTCGGTGCCTGATCAGCATTTAAGATATACTATGGAGATGTATCACAGTATGATCCAAGAAAAGGGCTTGCAATCAGCCATCTGGGGACATATCGGAAATAATCATCTCCATGTCAATATTCTCCCCCGCAATAAAGAAGATTATAAGAAAGGGAAAGAGCTCTATGTCCAATGGGCATCGGAAGTGACAAGATTAGGTGGTGCAGTTTCTGCTGAGCACGGGGTAGGGAAAATGAAAGCCAATTTCCTAACTGTAATGTATGGGCAAAATCATGTTGATGAAATGGTTGCATTAAAGAGGACTTTTGATCCAAAGGCACTTTTTGGTGCAGGAAATATGTTTGATCCCCGGAAGGAGGGTGCGTGCATATGAAAATCGTTGTGTGTATAAAACAAGTCCCGTCTACTAATGAAGTTCGTCTTGATCCAGTTACCAATACCATATTAAGGGACGGCCGTCAGTCTGTAATCAATCCCTTTGATACCTATGCTATTGAACAGGCAGTACAGATAAAGGAGCAACATGGGGGGCAAGTCATTGCAATGAGTATGGGAATTCCTGCTACTGAGAAATTGTTGCGAGATGCACAAAGTCGTGGAGTAGATCGGGCTATTCTCCTATCAGATCGCAATTTCGCTGGTGCAGATACATTGGCAACAGCTTACACCTTATCCCTTGGAATGAAGCAGTTAGAAGATTTTGATCTTATTCTTTGTGGAAAAATGGCAGTGGATGGAGATACTGCTCAAATTGGACCTGAACTTGCTGAAAATCTTGGGATTCCCCATGTAACGGATGTTTATGAATTTATCAATATTACACCAAAACAAATCGTCTGTAAAAAAATAACGGATAAGGGTTATCAAGTACTGCAGGTTAAATTGCCAGCACTTTTTACAGTTGTTAAGAATATCAATATGCCCCGACTACCTTCTATTCCTGGAGTACTTTTTGGATTATCAGCACCCTTTGAATTAAAAAATGCTGTGGACTTACATGCAGATCCAAAATGTATTGGGCTTTTAGGCTCCCCCACACAGGTGGTAAAGACCTATATGCCCCAACGTCAAAGTGAAGCTATTGTTATTGAAGGGGATATCGAAGCTCAGGCTGAACAAATTGCAAAATTAATTAAGGAGGTGCTGTGATATGGCAGGATTAAAAATAAATCAAGAGAAATGTGTTGGATGTGGTCTTTGTACTAAGAGTTGTGTTTCAAATGCATTGCATATTGTGAATAAAAAAGCTACAGTCAATGATCAATGTATTCTCTGCGGGATCTGCGTAGATAGTTGCCCATTTCAAGCACTTTCTATTGAAAAAGAATCAATAGAGGAGATGGGCCTTTCAGAATATAGTGGTATCTGGGTATTTGCAGAACAACATAGAGGAGAAGTTTTACCAGTGGTATATGAATTATTGGGAAAGGGAAAAGAACTTGCCGGCCAAAAGAATTGTAAGCTTACTGCGCTGCTATTTGGAAAGAATGTGTCCTCAGAGACTCAAAAATTAATTGCCTATGGAGCAGATCAAGTGATTCTTTGCGAAGAGGATGAACTGTCCAATAATTTTGATGAACAATATGTTGAACTATTTGATAGATTCATCCATCAATATAAGCCAGAAATCCTTTTATTTGGAGCAACGGGAGTTGGGCGATCCATTGCACCACGGGTTGCAGCCCGGGTACGGACGGGATTAACTGCAGACTGCACTTTATTGGAAATAGATCAAGAAACAGGTCTATTACGTCAAACCCGTCCAGCCTTTGGTGGAAATTTAATGGCAACCATTATTTGTCCCAATCACCGTCCTCAGATGGCAACTGTTCGCCCTGGTGTAATGGTAGCCCAGCAGCCTGATTATTCTCGTAATGGAAAGGTTATCTCTATTTCGATGCCTAAATCACCAATAAAAAATATAGAATTATTAGAAGAGGTTTTAAATCCTGAGGTTGATACCATTGCAGATGCACAAATCATTGTTTCAGCAGGCCGTGGCATTGGATCTCAAAAAAATTTAGCCCTGGTTCATCAATTGGCAGAGTTACTTGGAGGCAAGGTTGGTGTGAGTCGACCATTGGTGGACATCGGATGGAGTGAGTACAAATATCAAATTGGGCAGACCGGCTCTACCGTAGCGCCGAAACTATTGATTGCCTGTGGAATCTCTGGAGCCATCCAACATCTTGCAGGTATTAGTGGTGCTGAGACTATTATTGCTATCAATACCGATCAAGATGCGCCCATATTTTCAGTAGCTCATTATAAAATAGTAAATGATTGTGTAGAAATTTTAAAGAAACTAATTTCTATCTTTGAAAAATCTAATGATATAGAAAAGAATTTATATTATGTTATAAATGCTACAAAATAATGAAAATGAAACTTTTTTTATAAGGAATAGCAATCAAGAATTCTTGATTGCTATTCCTTTTTTATTGAAAAATTGAAAAGTAATGGTTTTCCAAGATTTTGAATTATATAAAAATATAATATTCACTTTTTAGAAATATTTATATCTGTC
>USMD01000075.1 GCA_900555725.1 uncultured Garciella sp.
CTCGGAGATGTGTATAAGAGACAGGAAGAATGGGATTTTCAGATCATATTAAAGCTAATACTTATGTTAAAATATATGTATATTTAAGGTATAAATTCTATATTACGAATTACAGGTTCTCTCAGATATTTCATTGACAAAATACGATTACAATGCCTATAATATTAATAGTTCAGTGAATAAATGGGGTGGGTGTGGAATATGAGTGATAAAATTTGTGATAATTTTCAAGATTCTGTTTCTCAACTATTAATTAAACATAAAAGTATTTTAGATGTTCTCACCAAGCAACAAGAGTCTATTACCCGGGTCAACCGTGCTATTATTAAAGCAGTTACTTCCTGTGGCTGTATTAAAATAAATGCATCTAAACAAGAGATATCTAACGAAATATCTATTGAGCGTATTCAAGATGTGCTAGACAACCATTTGAATGGTCAATTGTGTGAGCATTGTAAAGATGTTATCAAGCAAGAAATAGGAAATCATTTATTTTATTTGGCCGCTCTTTGCAATCTTTTAGATTTGAATTTGTCTGATATTATAGGAAAAGAGCAAAAGAAAATTCATACTTTGGGCATCTATAATATGCTACGCTAAAATGAATTCTTTTTTATAGGATCATAGATAGATCTACTTGCTACTTTATGAATTATCTATGACCCTTTCATTATTAAAAAGTATAGTGTAGCGCTTCATAAAGGGTGGATACCCCAATGATTTCAATTTCTTTTACCTTTAACCCTTTTAAATTACTTTTAGGAATGATGCATTTTTTAAATCCCATTTTTTGAGCTTCCATAATTCTTTTTTCAATAAATTGTACTGAGCGTACCTCTCCTGTGAGACCTACTTCTCCTAAAGCAACCATAGTGGGATCGATGGCTATATTTTTGAAACTAGAGGAAATGGCTAGTACTGCCCCTAGATCCACAGCAGGCTCGTCTATTTTTAATCCCCCGATAATATTTACATAGGCATCTTGGTTCTGTAATTGCATTCCCAATCTCTTTTCCATAATTGCCATTAATAATACTACTCGATTGTAATCAATTCCTGTTGCCATTCTCCTTGGCATTCCAAAATTGGTGTAACTTACTAAAGCCTGCAACTCAATTAAAACTGGTCTTGTTCCCTCTATACATGGAATTACAATGGTCCCGGGGCTATCTATAGGTCTACCACTTAGCAATAACTCAGAGGGATTTTTTACTTCTTCCAAGCCTTGATCCCTCATTTCAAACATTCCTATTTCATTAGTGGAACCAAATCGATTTTTAACAGCTCTTAAAACCCTGTAGGTTTGATGACGTTCTCCCTCAAAGTACAATACCGTATCTACCATATGTTCCAAAACCCTTGGCCCTGCAATAGCTCCCTGTTTGGTTACGTGTCCTACAAGAAAGGTGGCTATTCCTTTTTCTTTAGCAATGGGCATGAGTCTAGCTGTGATCTCTCTTACTTGACTTACACTACCAGGAGCAGAAGTCACATCTGGATGATACATGGTTTGTATAGAATCCACCATTAGAATATCCGGTTTCATATCTTCTATGACCTTTTCTACTAAGATCATATTGGTCTCTGATAAAATATATAATCCTTGGTCATAGACCTTTAAACGCCCTGCCCTGAGTTTTATTTGTTTTGTGGACTCTTCTCCTGATACATATAATACCTTTAAGTTTTCCTTTGCCAGTTGACTGCTTATCTGAAGAAGAATAGTAGATTTCCCAATTCCTGGATCCCCCCCTATTAATATTAGGGATCCAGGAACAACTCCTCCCCCTAGTACTCTGTCCAATTCTCCCATTCCGGTAGAAAATCTTTTTTCCTCTTCAATAGTCACTTCTCCCAATGTGACAGCAGTATTAGCAGAGAAAATTTTAGCTTCTTTTGTAGAGGATTTTGGAGTATAAATTTCCTCTATAAGGGTATTCCACTTTCCACACCCTGGACATTTTCCCATCCATCTAGGACTTTCATATGCACATTCTTGGCAGATAAATTTTTTCTTTATTTTAGACATAACGTTGTTCCTCTCTTCTTAACAAATCTAATATCTCTATTATATGATAGTAAGAAAACAAAAGGAACCCAGAATAGGGTTCCTTTTCTTCTTATTATTGTGCTTTAAATGCTAATTTTTGATCTTTTTCATCAATTAATACATGGTCGCCAGTCTTTACATTGCCCCTTAGCATTTCTTCGGATAATTGATCCTCTACTTCTTTTTGGATGGCCCGTCTTAATGGTCTAGCTCCATATTCGATATCAAATCCTTTTCTAGCAAGAAAATCCTTTGCGTTCTCTGAAAACTCAACATGAATATCTAATTTTTCTAATCTCTTAGATAAGGAATTAAGCATAATTCCTATGATTTGTTTTAAATCTGATTCTTTTAATTGATGGAATACAATGACTTCATCAATTCGATTTAAAAATTCCGGACGAAAGGTTCTTCTTAGCTCTTCTATGATATTGTCCTTCATTTTTTTATAAGCATCTCTTGCCTCATTGCTTTGGGTGACAAAACCCAAGGTTTTTTGTTTTCTTATGGTATGGGCTCCTACGTTGGAAGTCATAATCACTATTGTATTTTTAAAATCCACCGTTCTACCCTTACCATCTGTCAGTCTACCATCCTCAAGAATCTGTAATAAGATATTAAATACATCAGGATGAGCTTTTTCAATTTCGTCTAGAAGGATTACAGAATAAGGTCTTCTTCTTACCCTTTCTGTTAATTGTCCTCCTTCGTCATAACCTACATATCCTGGAGGGGATCCAATTAATCTGGAAACCGTATGTTTCTCCATGTACTCTGACATATCAATTCGAATCATAGCATCTTCATCCCCAAACATTACCTCTGCTAAAGCTTTAGTAAGTTCTGTTTTTCCTACCCCTGTAGGTCCTAAAAAGATAAAGGAACCAATGGGTCTATTGGGATCCTTGAGACCTACCCTAGCCCGACGTATAGCTTGAGATACGGCATTTACAGCTTCCTGTTGTCCAATTACTCTCTTATGAAGCTCATCTTCAAGATGTAATAACCTTTCGGATTCATCTTGGGTTAATTGTTTTACCGGTACTCCTGTCCAATTGGAAACAATGTCTGCAATATCCTCTGCATCTACTTCATTCGAGGATTTTTTATTATTCTTTTCCCAATCTCCTTTAATTTCTTCTAATTGTTTTCTCTCCTTTTGTTGTTCATCTCTAATCTTTGCTGCCTTTTCAAAATCTTGGCTGGAGATAGCCTCTGCCTTTTCCTGCTCTAGTCTTTCTACTTTATCTTCATATTCTTTAATCTCTGGAGGAGCTGTAAGAGTTCTAAGTCTTACTTTAGAAGCCGCCTCATCAATTAAATCAATGGCTTTATCCGGTAAAAATCTGTCATTAATATAACGATCTGAAAGATCCACTGCTGCCCTTAGGGCTTCATCTGTAATCTTCACCCCATGGTGGGCTTCATATTTATCTCTAAGACCCTCTAGAATTTTCAAAGCCTCTTCGGTAGTTGGTTCTCCTACAGTAATAGGTTGAAATCTACGTTCTAGGGCTGCATCCTTTTCAATATATTTTTTATATTCGTCTAGGGTTGTTGCCCCAATGGTTTGCAATTCTCCCCTTGCTAGGGCAGGTTTTATAATATTAGAAGCATCAATGGCTCCTTCTGCAGCACCTGCTCCCACTATAGTGTGTAGCTCATCAATAAATAATATAATATTATCTGAATTTTTAATTTCCTCCATGACCTTTTTCAAGCGGTTCTCAAATTCTCCCCTATATTTTGCTCCTGCCACCATAGCTGATAGATCTAGATTGACAACCCTTTTATCCTTTAGATTTTCAGGTAGTTTCCCTTCTATAATTTTTTGAGCCAATCCTTCTGCAATTGCTGTTTTCCCTACTCCTGGTTCTCCAATAAGGCAGGGATTATTTTTAGTTCTTCTACTTAAAATTTGAATAACCCTTTCAATTTCCTTTTCCCTTCCAATGACAGGATCTATCTTACCATCCCTAGCCAACTCGGTTAAATCTCGTCCAAATTGATCCAGTGTAGGAGTATTATTATTTTTCTGCCTTGTATTACTTCCTCCTGATGGACTAGGTCCCGAATTTAATAAACTCATAACTTCCTGTCTAGCCCTTTCTAAGTTTACCCCCAAATCATTTAATACTTTGGCAGCAACTCCTTCCCCTTCACGAATCAGGCCTAACAGTAAATGTTCTGTACCAATGTAGTTATGACCTAGAGCCCTTGCTTCTGCTAAACTCAATTCTAAAACTCTTTTTGTTCTAGGGGTATATCCTATAATCTGTGTAACTCCTAGGTCTCCCATTCCAGTAATATTAATCACTTCTTGTCTAGCTTTTTCTAAATCTACTCCTAAATTTTTTAGTGCAACTGCGGCCACTCCATCCCCTTGTCTAATAAGTCCTAGAAGAATATGTTCTGTTCCTACATAATTAATATTCAATGCTATAGCTTCTTGTTGAGCAAAAAGTAAAGCCTGCTGCGCTTTTTCTGTAAATCTTGCAAACATTGCCATAAGGTTTTAACACCTCCATTTATTTTTTTAATTGTTCTCGAATATATTGAGTTCTTGCAGAATCTCTTTCTTTTTCATCCATTAGTTTTCCATAATTTTTTTGTAACATACCTGCTTGGGTGTAAATCATTAAATGATTAATCACTTCAATATCAATATCTTGAATATAGCCTAAATCAATTCCTAATCTTACATAGGATAAAATTTTCATACATTCTTCTGACGATAACAATCTTGCATTTTCTAAAATCCCATAAGAACGATAGATTTTATCTTCTATTTCAATAGCATTGCCCTTCTTTATCTCTTCCCTTAATTGTCTTTCCCTCTTTATGGTTTCATTTACTACTGAATTTAACTTAGAAATAATTTCTTCCTCGGAAGATCCTAAGGTAATCTGATTGGATATTTGAAATAGATCCCCTAGAAATTGAGAACCCTCTCCATAAAGTCCTCTCATAGTCAATCCTAATTTTGTCATGGCTTGCATAAGAGAGTTTATTTGTCCTGTTAACATAAGACAGGGTAAATGTAACATTACAGATGCTCTCATGCCTGTACCTAAATTGGTAGGACACGCCGTTAAATAGCCCCATCCTCCATCAAAGGCAAAGGACATTCTCTCTTCCAATAAATCATCTATTTTATTGGCAATATCCCATACATGATTTAATTGAAATCCAGGCAAAATACATTGAATTCGAAGATGGTCTTCTTCATTTATCATAATACTGATTTGTTCATTTTGTTGGATTAACACAGAGCCTATCTTACTTTGGGCTAAATCAGGACTAATTAAATGTTTTTCTACTAAAATCTGTTTTTCTAAAAGGGGAAGCTTCTCCATTTCCAACAATTGAAATTGATGGGAAATGGCAGAGTTACTATTGACAACACTATCATAAACGGTGTTCATAATCTCCTTTGCTTGCTTCTCATTCATAAAAATAGGCATTACTTTTCCTTTGATATTCCTTGCTAATCTAATCCTACTTGTAATCACAATATCATTGTCTTTTCCTTGATTGTTCTTCCAATCCATCATAACTCCCCCCTTCATAGTTGTTGGTTTTTTTCTTTTATTTGATCCCTAATTTGAGCGGCTAATTCATATTCTTCATTTTCCACTGCTTTTTTTAATTGCTTTTCTAAATCTGCGATTTCTTTTTTAATTTTAATTTCCTTAGATGCATGATTAGGAATTTTTCCAGTATGTTGATCACTTCCATGGATTCTTCTAATTAAAGGATTCATATATTGTCCAAAAGCACGATAACATTGATCGCACCCTACTCTACCAATTTTTTTAAAGGTTGAATACTTCATATTACATTGAGGACATATTAATTCCTTTTCTTGAAATTGCTTTGAAGAAAAGGGAAAGTCATTATCCAATAAGCCTGAGAAAAAATTATGAAAATCAAAGGAATCATTATTGGAAAATGCACTTAATTTTTGTGCACATTCTTCACATAAATTATATTCTTTTTTTACCCCATTGTGAATCTTTGTAAGATGAACCACTGCCTCACGTTCTTCACAATTCTCACATTTCATGAACTCTACCTCCTTTTATACAATCTCTATTCATTATTATTACCCTTTTTTTATATAATTTAACAAATTAATTTTTATATAAAAACAAGAGACTATTGCAAAATGTTTTCTTTGCGATAGCCTCTTATTTCTCTAATGCTCTTTTTGGGTATCTTCTATAATTTTTTCACTTAGATGACTGGGGACTTCTTCGTAACGGGAGAATTCCATTGTAAATTCTCCCCTGGCTTGGGTCATAGAACGCAACTCGGTAGCATATTTGGCCATTTCCGCTAAGGGTGCTTCAGCGATTATTTTTTGTTTTTCATTCAATGGCTCCATTCCTAAAACCCTTCCCCGTTTTTTATTTAAATCTCCCATGATGTCTCCCATATAGCTTTCAGGTACAGTAATTTCCACATGATAAATAGGTTCTAATAACACCGGCTTAGCCTGTAGCATTCCTTTCTTATAAGCTAAGGATGCTGCCATTTTAAAGGACATTTCATCAGAATCCACTGAATGGAAAGAACCATCATAAAGGGTAAACCGTACTCCTGTTACCGGATACCCCGCCAGGACGCCTTCTTTTATACATTCCCTCAATCCCTTCTCTACTGCAGGAATAAATTGTCTTGGAACTACACCTCCTACTACCTTATCTACAAATTCAAATTCCTTTTTCTCATCCTTAAAAGGTTCCAATTCTAAAAATACATGGCCATATTGTCCCCTTCCCCCGGATTGCTTTTTGTGTTTTCCCTCTGCCTTTGCCCTGGCCTTTATGGTTTCCCTATAGGGTATCTTAGGATTCTTTAATTCTACTTCTACCCCAAATTTATTTTGGAGATGTTTACTTATAATTTCAAGATGTATCTCTCCTAATCCAGAAATTAAAGTCTCTTTTGTTTCATTATTTCTGGTAATTCTAAAGGTAGGATCCTCCTCCCTTAGTCTTTGTAATGCCGTACCTAGTTTATCCTCATCCCCCTTGGCCTTTGGGAAAATAGCCTGGGCTATAGTAGGTTCTGGAAAATCAATGGTTTCGAAAATAACAGGATTTTCTGGATCACACAAGGTATCTCCCGTAACAGTGTGTTGCAATTTTGAAAATGCTCCTACATCACCTGCATTTAATTTTTTCACTTCTATTTGTTTTTTCCCTTTTAATAAATATAGGTGATTTAATTTTTCCTTTCTACCTTGGGTAATATTATAGACTTCTCCATTGGGAGTTAGGGACCCGGAGATCACTTTGAAGAGAGATAATTTCCCAACGTAGGGATCTGCAATTGTTTTAAAAACAAAAGCAGAGAAGGGTTCTGATGCGGTATAATACCTTTTTACTTCTTCTTGGCTTTGGGGATTTACAGCCTCCATAGGCTTAGAATACTTTGGAGACGGAAAGAAATTAATTAACATATTCATAAAGGTTTCTATTCCTATATTTAAAATAGCTGACCCACAAACCACTGGGATTAATTCTCCTTGTAACACACCATTTCTCAATCCATTATAAATCTCTTCACTGGTTAATTCTTCTCCATCAAAGTATTTTTCCATCAATTCTTCACTGGTCTGGGCAACGGCTTCTATGATCATTTCCCTATAGGGTCGAATTTCCCCTTTCATACCTTCTGATATCTTAACATCCACACACTTTTGTCCTTTTCTTTCCCTTGCCTTCATGTCTACTACGTTAATAACTCCATTAAAATCCTTCTGTTCTCCCATTGGAATTTCAAAGGGTACAATAAGATTTCCAAAAAAAGCCCTTAATTGCTCTAGAATTTTTTTAAAATTTGCATTCTCTCGATCCATTTTATTAATAAAAATCATACTAGGTATTTTGTAATCCTTTACAAAGGAGCAAGCTTTTTGAGTTCCGACTTCCATTCCAGCCACTGCATCTACAACAATCACAGCATTATCTATTACCTTAAAGGCCGCAATCATTTCTCCAATAAAGTCAAAATATCCAGGAACATCTAATAGATTCATCTTACAATGATTTAATTCTAGGGGTATTAATGAAGTACTTATTGAAATCTTTCTTTTTACTTCTTCTGGATCATAATCTGAGATAGTAGAACCTTCTTCTATTTTTCCCATTCTATCAATGAGTCCTGCATTAAAAGCCATTGCTTCTGTCAACGTAGTTTTTCCACAACTTCCATGACCAATGATCCCAATATTTCTCAGATTTTCGGTTTCATAAACTTTCATAAATTCTTCCCCCTTATCTTATAAAATATTTTTGATAATTATATATTCTGTATCAGAACTAAAAATCCTTTTTCACCAAACTTCTAAGAAGAAATCTATAAAATACTGATATAGATAAGTAGAATCGCTATAATAGGCTAATCTGTTGCGTTAGTTCAATGATTATGATTTTGAGAACTCTGTTTACATTTCAGGGGATAGATATTTCATGTAAATGAATTAACACAATGGATTAGGTTATATTCCTCCTAGCATTATATATATTATGCTAGGAGGAATGTAATGAAAGAAATTTTAAAAAACTTATTCTATTGCTCTTTGTTCTTAAAACCTTTTCCTACTACTTCTGCCGCATCTAATACAGTAATAAATGCATTTTGATCAATGTCTAATACAATTTCTCGAATTCTAGCCAATTGAAAAGGACTTACCATGCAAAAAATAACTCTCCTGGACTTCTGGGTAAACCCTCCTTTGCCTTCTAATAAAGTCACCCCTCGATGCATCTGATTAATAATAGCATTTGCTACTTTATCATGATTACCACTAATTATGAAAATAGCTTTTTTACGATCAAGACCTTCTTGTACCTTATCTACCATAACTGTATTTACATAAATAGAAATCATGGTATATAATGCTAACTTTATTCCAAAAAATAAGGAGGAAGCCAATACGATTAACACGTTAATAATAAGCAAGGTGTTTCCTATATTCATGGAAAAATATTTTCTTAAAATAACAGCAACAATATCCATTCCCCCTGTAGAACCACGATTGGTAAATACAATTCCTGCGCCCACTCCTGATAAAACTCCACCAAAGATTGTTGATAGTAAAACATCATCTACAAACATAGGTAGGTTTTCCGTTAGAGAAAGAAAAATGGATAAACTAATCATACCAATAAAACTAATAATAATAAATCTCTTATTGACGAGTCTGTATCCTACAATGAAGATAGGAATATTGAGAATAACAATGGCCAAGCTTACAGGAATATTGATTAAATAATTTAAAAGAATACCAATACCAGTTACTCCACTACTTAATAATTGATGGGGGATTAAAAAACCATTGACGCTAATTGCCATAAGAAAACTACCTAATACCACAAGAAAAAGTCTTCTTACATTTAATGTAATTTTTGTGCTCATAAAACCAACACCCTTCTTCCATTTATTATTTTTAGTATACTAAAAAGTTCCATATTTATCCTAAAATAAAAAACTTTTATTTCATAATGTACCATAAATATTCTATTCCAAACAATAAAAAAGTTCACATTAAAATGTGAACTATCTACTCCTTTATCACGTCATCGTCTCTTCTATTTTTCAAAAAATAAAAATGGCTCCTCAGGTTGGACTCGAATCAACAACCTACCGGTTAACAGCCGGTTGCTCCACCATTGAGCTACTGAGGAACAT
>USMD01000076.1 GCA_900555725.1 uncultured Garciella sp.
GATCGTCGGCAGCGTCAGATGTGTATAAGAGACAGATTTTATATGATTATAACCATAAATTCTTGCCCTATTCTTATTTAATCTCTTCTCATCAATTAATTGAAATATGATTTTTGCTACTTTATCGGCATTGTGTCGTACGTAGTCTTTTTTGATTTCCACAAAATCATCTATAATAAAAGAATAAAAATATTTTTTTAACTGACTTTCCTTCAAAGAAACCATTGTGGATCCGTCTCCTCTGTATTTTTCAAGAAGATACTTGGGAATCAATCCATTGTTTGCAATAATATACTCTATAATGGATTTTTTCTCTCTACATGCTATATGATTTAAAATAGCCTCTACATGATCCATCACTGTATAATGATCTGTTTCTCCAGGTTGAGTCATAATATTAGATACATAGATTTTTAAGCCCTTTGCTTGACAAATAGCTTCTGAGAGCCCATCTACCAAAAGATTGGGAATAATGCTAGTGTATAAACTACCTGGACCTAAGATGATCGCATCGGCTTCCAGGATTGCCCGCATAGCATCTTGATGGGGAGCTACCTTGGAGGGCTCAATAGAAACCTTTTTGATTCTTTGTCCTCTTTCTTTTGCAACAATAGGAATTTGAGATTCTCCTCGGACTAATTCTCCATTTTCTAACTCTCCAATTAATACTATGTTTTCCAAGGTAACGGGAATTACTGTTCCCTTTACCTTTAGGACATCACTGATATTTTTCACAGCTTCTTCAAAGTTACCGGTGATTTCATTCATAGCTGCAATAAACAAGTTTCCAAAACTTTGTCCCTTTAGGCTTCCCCCTTGAAATCGGTACTGTAAAAGTTTTTCCATAATAGGTTCTGTATCTGCCAGAGCCAAAATACAACTACGAATGTCCCCAGGTGGTAACATTCCTAAATCCTCCCTGAGTTTACCAGAACTTCCACCATCATCGGCTACAGTTACAATGGCAGTAATATTGGAAGTATATTTTTTTAGTCCCCTTAGAAGTACCGAAGAACCGGTTCCCCCTCCAATGACCACCAACTTTGGTCCTTTCCCCTTTATCCCTTTCTTCATTCCCTCAACGCCTCTCTATCTTTATTGATATCCCTATGATTGATCACTACCCAATTTTTCTTTTCCAGCAAATGATTGTATAAATGGTTGGCAATGGTTACAGAACGATGTTTTCCTCCAGTACATCCTATGCCAATTACCAATTGAGATTTGCCTTCTTTGATATAATAGGGAATGAGAAAATCCATCATGTCCTCTAGTTTCTCTAAAAAAGCACAGGTCTCTGGAAATTTTAAGACATAATCCCTTACAGGTTTGTCTTTTCCTGTCATGGATCGCAAACTTTCCATATAAAAGGGATTGGGTAAAAATCGAACATCAAAGGTTAAATCTACATCTAAAGGAACCCCATATTTAAAGCCAAAACTTACAATATTAATGAGGAGTTTACTTTTTTTGGTTTTATCTTTATAAATTTCTACAATTTTTGCCTTTAAATCCTTAGGTTTTAAATTAGAAGTATCGATAATTTGATTTGCTAAAGATTTAATGGGCTTTAGTTTTTTCCTCTCCTGTTGAATAGAAACAGAAAGTAAATCTGAGGAAGCTAAGGGATGTTTTCTGCGGGTCTCCTTAAAACGCTTAATCAATACCTCATTACTGGCATCTAAAAATAAAATCTCATAAAAATATTCTCCCCTTCGTAAATCTTCTACTTCCTTTAGCAAATCATCAAAAAATGTCCCTCCTCTTACGTCAATTACGATAGCGACTTTTTCAATCTTTTCTTGGGATTTTAAACATAAATCTACAAACTTTGGAATTAATTTAGGAGGAAGATTGTCAATACAAAAATAGTCTAAATCTTCAAAGGCCTTGATTGCATGACTTCTTCCTGCACCAGACAATCCTGTTATAATAACAAACCGCATAGTTATTCTCCTTCCTGAGCATTTACAATATCCTCTACCGTAAGTCCTGCACTTAATGCAGTGGAAATCCCCTTTTCCACCTCTCCTACCCTATCTGGAATATGGGCATCGCTATCAATAACAAATTTTACATCATATTCTTTGGCAATTTGTATCATGTCTTTGGATAAATATCCATGGCTTGCATTAATTTCTAACCAGGTACCTGACTTAGCTGCTGCTTGGGCTAGCCTATGGGTATCAATGGGTATTTTCGCTCCAGGATGGGTAATAATTTGGATAGGATATTTATCCATTGCCTGAATGATAGCATCAGTATTAATCCCTTTCGCCTTTTGAGCCCAAGATTTTGATATTTTCCCTAAGCCATTCACAATGGTTAACGAATATACATCCCTCAAAGAAGTCGGGCGGGTAGCATAATGATACCCTGCTAATATAATATCAAATAATTCTAGAAATTCCTTTGGAACATCAATGGTACCATCCTGTCCAACGATATTGGCTTCAATTCCCATTAGTACCTCTATACCATCTATTGTATCATTTATTTGATCGATTTCCTCTCTCATTTTATAAAATTCCTTAATTTTTACTCCAAAACTAATATGATTAGGCCCATGATCAGCAATGGCTAATTTTTTTAGTCCCCTTTTTTTGGCTGCTATTACATTATCCATAATGGTTCCTTTTCCGTGGCTATATATGGTATGAGTGTGATAATCAGCGACGATTTTCATTGGTTTCCTCCTTTAAATATCTTCGTGTCCCTTTCCTACATTTTTGCAACAGCCACCCTTATTCTTCTCCTATAATCTTGACTTCGGTCTGTAAATCTACTCCGAGTTTTTCCTTTACTGTAGTCTGTATATGACGGATTAGTGCAATCACTTCTTTTGCGGTTGCCCCTCCTTTATTGATTACAAAACCAGAATGCAAATCAGAAACTTGCGCTCTTCCCATGGAAAATCCCTTTAAACCAGCATCTTGAATGAGTTTTCCTGCAAAATATCCTTCTGGTCTTTTAAAGGTACTTCCCGCACTTGGCCACTGAATAGGCTGTTTGGTCTTTCTCATTTGATCTAGATCTCTCATTCTTTTCTTTATCTTATCATAATTTCCCTTTTTAAACTCCATAGTGGCTATTAATGCAATCAAATTCCTTTCTTGTACTGCACTTTTTCTATAACCTAATTCCATCTCTTTACCCTCTAGAGTGAAAATATTTCCTTCTTGATCCATGACCTCCATGCTTCTTAGAACATCTTTCATCTCTCCCCCATAGGCTCCTGCATTCATAGTAACTGCTCCACCTAGGGTACCTGGGATTCCACTGGCAAATTCAAAACCGGACAACTCATTTCTTAGTAGAATCTTAGCAAGTGCAGATAAGGATACTCCTGATTGAGCTACGACTTTTTCTTTTGTCTCCCCTATGATTTCCACAGAATCAAAATTTTTGGCGATCTTTAGAACAATCCCTCGAATTCCCTTATCTCTTACTAATAAGTCTGTTCCATTTCCCAATATAAAAAGTGGGATTTTCTCATTTTTGCACAATTTAACGATACTTTGTATTTGTTCAACACTTTTAGGCAACGCCAAAAAATCTGCTGGCCCCCCTATTTTAAAAGAGGTGTGATTTTTCATAGGCTCATTGATTAGTATTTGCTGCTGATTTACAATCTCTATAAGAAACTGGTATATTTTATGGTCCATTCGAGACACTCCTTGAACTAATAATCTATTTTTAGTATTTCCATTAAATTTTAAGTTAAATACATATCAAAAGTATACCCTTTTTTACTTTTATAAATCAAGTCTATTCTAATTGCATTTGAAGTTCTTTACATCCTTGGGTGGGAGTATTTTTTCCTGTAAGTACAGCTTGGATACTCTCTATGATTTCTTTTTCTATCTCTCCCCATTTGGGAGTCAATGGGTGGGTTTGATACTCATATCCTATTTTAAACCAATTTTTTACCAACGACTCTTGATTATACAAATCCTTCACCTTTTGATTCACTGGAAAAGCTCCTAAAGATCTTAAGGATTGCTGGGTTTCCCCTTGGATAAGAAATTCAAGAAATTTTGCCATTACTTTTTGCTTTTCTGGATCTTCCCCCTTCATCATTGCATAAGCTGATAGATTATTGCTATACCATATGGGAATATCTATACTACCATTGGGGAAGGGCATAACTTTATAGGAAAAACCTTTATCTTGTTTTTTTAATCTCTCTAGAGTATAAATCACCTTACTATCTGCTGCTAAAACTGCGGTCTTTTGATTTTCATAAAAATCGCTATAAACTTCATTCTTTTCTCTAAATCCAAACTTCTTATGAGTAGTAGCCTTTTCTTTTACGTTTAATAATTTTTGAAATCCTGATACCATTTCCGGCTGATAAAAGGCAAATCGCTGCTCTTCCTGTTGATAAATTTGTCCTCCATCGGATAGGAGCATAGGCATGATGCTTCCATCCCCTTTACCTATGTAGGCATCAAAGGTAATGATATCTTCTTTCCCTTTTGCTTTTTCTATTTTTTCAATAAAATTTATAAATTCTTCATAGGTCCATTCTTTGTTTTTTGGGAGATTTAAACCTATGCTTTGTAAAAGGTCCCCGTTAATTAGTAGCACGTTTCCTGATGAAGCAAAGGGCATTCCATAGATTTTATTTCGATAGGTCACCCCTTGTATAAACTCTGGCCTTAGTTGCTCTATAATATCTTGGCTAATCCACTTTTCTAAAGGCTCCACATTCTTCAAGGGGATAGGCTCCCCTTCCACAAAAAGAGGTAAGATATCTGGTTTATTCTTGTCTTCTGCCAAAGCACCTTTCTCAATGATTTCTTTATTATTCTCATAATTTAATTCCCTTAATTCTATATATACCCCTGGATTTTCCTTTTCAAATTCAGAAATTCTAGCTTTGATCCAGCCAAAGGTACTTCCTGCGATAGTTGTTCTAGGTACATCCCATATGGTAATAACTCCTTGCCATTGAGGTTCTTCTTTTTCCCCCTGAATTAAATTTTCTTTATCAAAGGAAAAAAGGAAAATAGGCCCCGTCAATAAATATAGAAATAAAATTACGCACAAAAAAAGAGTAAAAGGTCTTTTTTCTCCCATGGATATTCCTCCTTTTGACCTTTTACTTTATATTTATTCCAATAGATAGTTTCCTATTCCATAGAAGATTAAAAACTATCTATCCCACCTTGTTCTAGATTTCTAAGGGGATGTTTCCCTTTTTCCTTTAAGAAATTTATGAACTTTTCCACACTTGTATTCATAATCAATTCTACAGGAAAATCCACTTCTTCTAAGATTTTTTTTGCCTTAGAAAAATTTCCTACATTTCCTGCATAATGCGTGTCGCTTCCTAGAGATATTCTTACTCCTAAATCCTTACATTTTTTTGCAATAGCTAAGCAATTTTCATAGCTTCCCTTTCTAGAGATAAAGCTACTATTGTTGATTTCTATTAGGGTATTGGTACGATGTGCTTCCCGTACAATTCTATCATAATCCAATTCATATTGGGGATTTCCTGGATGAACAAGAATATCTATGTAGGGATTGTTCATTGCCTCTAATACAGCTTTCGTATTTTCTTCTCTACTTGCCGGTGCAAAACAAGGGTCATGAAGTCCTACCAATACAATATCTAAGTTTTTCATAAAATCTTCTGGTAGATCTAGACTTCCGTCACAATCTATAATATTTGCCTCTACTCCCTTTAAAATTTTCACTCCTTTTATTTCGGGAGGTACTACCCTTAAATTGGAAAAGTAATATACATTCGGAAAACCTGATAGATCCGGCCCATGGTCGGTAATGGAAACCATCTCTAGGCCCTTTTCCTTTGCCGCCTCTGCAATCTCATTTATAGTGCTATATGCATGCCCACTAGCAATGGTATGACAATGGGTGTCTAAAACAAACTCCATTCTTATTCCTCCTTATCTTTTTTTATCTGAGAATTTTGAGTAGTCATTTGATATACCTTATCCACAAATACCTTTGCAGCGTTATAACCCATGATTTTTTCCCTATGATTTCGAGCTGCGGTTTCTACAATAATAGAAAGATTTCGCCCTGGCATAACAGGAATGGTGACCTTGGGAAGGGAAGCCCCAAGAATCTCTGTAAATTCGGTATCAATTCCCAGTCGATCGTAGTATTTCCCCTCTTTCCATTCTTCTAATTCAATAACCATCTTAATATCTACAGCATTTTTTACAGCTCCTACTCCATATAGGGTTTTGACATCTACGATTCCTACTCCCCGTAATTCTATAAAATGCTTTAACATTTCAGGGGCAGTCCCTACTAGGCGGTTGTCCTCTAGCTTTTTTATTTCCACTAGATCATCTGCAATTAAACGATGACCCCTATTAATTAATTCCATTGCTGTCTCGCTCTTTCCAACACCACTGGCACCTATAATAAAAATGCCGATCCCATATACTTCTACCAGCACCCCATGGGTTTTTATGTTAGGGGCTAGTTTATCATTTAAATAATTAATCATTCTATTCATTACTTGGGTAGTATGTAGTGGTGTTCTAAATACCGTCCTATCATATTTTCTTGCATTTTCTAAAATTTCATTATAAATCTCTAAATTCCAAGCAAGAATCAGACAAGGAAAATAGTAAGCAAAAAAATCATCGATTCTTTTTCTTCTTTCCTCTTTTGATAGGGTAGATAAATAGCTCCACTCTGCCTTTCCTATAATCTGTACCCTGTCTTGATCAAAATAATCATAAAAGCCACATAATTGCAGTCCCGGTCGATTGATTTCGCTATTGGTAATATCTAGCATCTCGTTGCTGCCTTGATAAATAATCTCTAAATTTAAATCTTTACGTATTTGCTGTATACTTATGCCTGACATCTTTATCCCCCCGTATAAAAAGCCCACTTTCACAAAAAATTATTCTTCATTATATACTATTGTAATATAATGGAGAATAAAAGAAAAGCCTAGTTTATTTTCCATGAAAAAACTCATAAACACTTTGGGCTGCTTTTTCATTCATTCCATCGATTTCCTTTAATTGTTCCTGAGTAGCCTTTTTAATTCCATCCATTCCCCCAAAATGTCTTAACAACGCCTTTTTTCTAGCAGGTCCCACATTGGGAATATCATCTAAAATAGAATATAGGGAACTTTTCCCCCTTAGGTTTTGATGATAGGTAATGGCAAATCGATGGGCTTCGTCCTGGAGTCTGGTAATCATTCGAAATAGTTCTGAATTCTTATCTATGGGAAGTTCATTTCCCTTATAGATCAGTCCCCTTGTACGGTGCTTATCGTCCTTTACCATACCACAAAGAGGGATCTCCAAATCCAACTCCACAAATACCTTGACCACTGCCTGTACATGTCCTAGTCCACCATCTATCATAATCACATCAGGCAGTTTGGAAAACTTTCCTTGTTCCATGGATAGATTTTTCCTTTGTAAATCTTCTCGTTCTTCTAATCCTCTAGTAAATCTCCTATGAATAATTTCTTGCATACTAGCATAGTCATTAGCCCCATGGACCCATTTAATTTTAAATCTTCGATAATCGCTTTTTTTAGGTTTTCCACCCTCTAATACCACCATAGATCCTACACTATCGGTTCCCTGAATATTGGAAATATCAAATCCTTCAATACGGTAGGGAACTTTAGGTAAATGAAGAACCTCCTGAAGCTCTTTTAGGGCCTGTTCTCCTTTTTGTTTTTCTCTTCTCATTTTTTCACTAAATTGTTCTAGAGTAATCAAGGCATTTTTTTGTACCATTTCTACTAATTTTTTCTTTTCTCCTTTAAGAGGTACTTTAATTTCTACCTTTCCCTCTCTTTTGGAGGTAAGCCATTGTTGTATTATCTCTAGATCATCAATTTCCTCTTGTAATAAAATCTCTCTAGGAATAACGGGGGTCCCTCCATAAAATTGTTTGACAAACTGGGTCATAATGTCCTTTCTTTCCATATCCCCTACCCCCTCTAACATATAATGTTCTCTCCCGATTAATTTCCCTTTACGGATAAAAAATACCTGTACACAAGCTTCATCCACTCCCCGGGCAAAGGCAATGACATCTTGATCTGTGCCAGAAGTAGCTATGATTTTTTGCTTTTCTGCAATTTGTTGTAAAGCCTGTAATTGATCTCGAATCTGAGCTGCCTTTTCAAATTCCATTTTGAAAGCTGCCACTTGCATTTCTTTCTCTAATTTTTCTAGTAGTTTGTCTTGCTTTCCATCTAATATTTGTAGAATTTCTTTTATCATTTCTCTATATTCATTAATATCTACATTTCCCGTACAAGGACCTACGCATTGTTGAATATAATAATTTAGACAAGGCCTTTCTCTGCTTCCATTTTCATCAATTTTCTTATGACATACTCGAATGGGATAGATATGTCTAATCACCTCTAAGGTCTGTTTTACTGCATAGGAAGAAGTATAGGGTCCGAAATATTTTGCCCCATCTTTTATTACCTTACGAGTCATAAGCACTCTAGGATAGGGTTCCTGCAGGGTTACCTTAATATAGGGATAGGTTTTATCATCCTTTAACAATACATTATATCTAGGTCGATGTTTTTTAATTAGGTTACATTCTAAAATCAAAGCTTCTAATTCTGAATCAGTAACAATATACTCAAAATCGGCAATCTGCTTCACCATGGATTTTACTTTTATAGAATGGTTTTTAGAGGATTGAAAATATTGTCTCACCCTATTTTTTAAAGAGATCGCCTTTCCCACATAGATGATTTCCTCATGGCTATCCTTCATAATATAAACTCCTGGTTTTTCAGGAAGAGTTTTTAATTGTCCTTCTAGATTCCCCATTTTTTCACGTCCCTCTTTCTATTCAGCTTTTCCTTAGCATACTTTCTCTTATACTTATCTTGGTAACTTTCTATAATATTGTTATAATAAAGTTAGTACCAATTAAAATCATATTTGAGTCAAATTCTTAATAAAGTATATATATATATACTATAACGAAATGATATTCAGAAAGGAAGATCCTATGCAAATTCAAAGAAAAAATGACCATATTGTCCTATTCAATAACCACTTTGAAGTTTATATAAAACCTAAAATTTACGGAGGATACTATTTAAAAAAATTTGTCAGGGATTCCCTCTTTGAAATGATTGAAATGCGAGAAATCTGTGTTGATATTTCTGAAGAAGATGCTATAGAAATCGCCAAAGAGCTTTTAAATAAAGTCTATACTCCCATAAAAAAATTGAATCATTTTGGCATTAGTCCTACCTAGAAGAAGAAAGGGATATCTTACACATGGGTAGTATATCCCTTTTTTCATACTCTTTATTCTAGAATTGATTTTATTTTTTCTTATTCAATATCTTTTTTAAAAAGATTCCTGTATAGGAATTTGGATTTTCCGCAATCTCTTCTGGTGTTCCCTGGGCAATTATTCTACCTCCTCGATGTCCTCCCTCTGGTCCTAAGTCAATAATATAATCCGCCCTTTTAATCACATCTAAATCTGTCTCTTATACACATCTGACGCTGCCGACGATCTTACGCGTGT
>USMD01000077.1 GCA_900555725.1 uncultured Garciella sp.
GTCCTACTTTCCCAGATAGAAGTGGGAGTCTTACGGCAGATAGTCATCGGATAAAGGTTTTTAAAAACTTTATAAATTCTTTATAATTATCACTTAAATTATTATTTGTAGCAAAGATAATACTTTGAAAGGATGAACAATATGTCGGAATTGATATTAGAAACAAGAGATTTAAAAAAATATTATGGGAAGCAACTTGCTGTAAAAGATGTTTCCTTAAAGATTCCCAAGGGAACCGTATATGGTCTTCTTGGGCCTAATGGAGCAGGTAAATCTACAACATTAAAGATGCTTACAGGCTTGATAAAACCAAGTGAAGGTGAGATCATTGCCTTTGGCGAACCATGGCAACGCAAGCATCTTGAACGGATAGGCTCACTTATCGAATCACCGGCATTGTACGGGAATCTGACCGCAGTTGAAAATCTATTGATTCATATAAGACTTATGGGAATACCAAGAGAAAAGATTTATGACGTGCTTGAACTCGTGGATTTAAAAAATACTGGCAAGAAGCTTGTCTCACAGTTTTCGATGGGAATGAAGCAGAGATTGGGAATTGCGATAGCACTTGTAGGTGATCCAGAGCTATTGATTCTTGATGAACCTACGAATGGGCTCGATCCAGTCGGAATTCAGGAGTTAAGGGAGTTGATTTGCTCATTTCCTAAAAGAGGAATTACAGTTCTTATTTCAAGCCACATATTATCTGAAGTTTCTCAAATTGTTGATAATGTAGGTATTATAAGTGAGGGTGCGCTTAAATATCAGGGTGAGATAAGCCCCAACGAAGACCTTGAGAAATTGTTCATGAGTGTAGTAAGGGGGAACTAGAAAATGATTCATATAATCAAATCAGAATTTCTTAAATATAACAGGACGTTCACGAGAAAATTAATTGTTTTTGCGCCCTTGGCTTTTGTGCTATATGCACTGCCGCAAAGGCTTTATATGCCTTCTGATTATATAATGCCATGGCAGCTTTTGATAGATTTGGTCTATAACTGGTGGCCTGTATTATTTATTCCCATCGGTATAGCACTATTTGCAGCATTAATTGAATCACAGGAAAAAAAGGCGGGAAACTACCGGAGTTTGCGTGCGCATAATATTTCTCCGTCTTGCATATGGGTAGGCAAAATAACAGCAATGGCAGGGCATACATTTCTTTCCACAATAGTTCTTATTATTGCAATCATAATCCTCGGACTTATTACGGCAGGAGGAGCTATTCCATGGTTGAAAATCTTTGCCTGCGGCTTCACCATATGGTTGGTATCTCTGTCATTAATACCAATTCAATTATGGGCGGCAACCTGGAAAGGTACATTTTTTAGCATGGCAATCGGAGTTATAGGATTCATTGTGGGTGTTCTGGCTGCGGGGGAATCCTATTGGGTATATGTACCATGGAGCTGGCCCACGAGACTCATGTGTCCAATCATAGGTGTGCACCCTAATGGTACCTTATTGGATGCATCAGACCCGCTTAGAGATTTTTCCGTAATACCAATAGGAATTGTATTGGCGATAATAGCATTTATAATATTTACAATATTGACTTCTATTTGGTTTAGTAAAAGGGAGGTAAAATAGTGAAGAGCTTATCATCAGAATGGATAAAGACTAAGCGCACACCTATAAGGTGGCTTACATTTTTAGCGCCGGTGGTTTTTGCAGCGCTTGTAATCTGGTATTATTCAATGAGAAAAATAACGGTGGATACTCAAATATCAATATTTCAAACCTTTTTTGGAGTTTGGGCAACTATGGTTATTCCATTAGGTGCCGGTTTAATATCCGGTCTTATGATACAACAGGAAGAACTTGCCGGAAGCTTTAATGGTTTTCTTGGCAGTAAATTGCCGCGACATTGTTTGTATCTTGGAAAATTTGCAATGCTTTTTTTGTCATCAACAGGAAGTATTTTGCTAGCTACATTATCACTTGTGATTGGATTTAGTGTTATACTAAAAATATCGATCCCATGGTCAGCTTTTATTGTAGCCGCAATAATGGCAATCATAGGAGCAATTCCACTATTGGCATTTCATATATGGATAAGCTTTGCCTGGGGAATGGGGGCATCAATCGGGATTGGAGGATTCGGCCTGCTGATAGCTGCGTTGATGGCAACAAGTCTTGGAGATAAAGTATGGCAGTTTGTGCCATGGGCATGGTCTGTAAGATTATCAATGCTTCCTGGAGCTTACTTACTATATAAACCGGACTATCCCACGGAGATTATTTCTTCCAGATTTTTAATAAATCAAGCTATCATAGGCCTTTTGCCGGTGGCTGTATTTTCTGTAGTTATGCTGTTAGGAGGATTGGTATGGTTTAAAAAATGGGAAGGGAGAAAATCATAGGAATAGAAAAGCATTAATAGAGGTGATTTGATGAGCAAAATTTTGATTATAGATGATGAGAAGGAGCTTGTGATGTTACTTGAGGATGAACTTAAAGCAAAAGGGCATGAAGTACTGGTGGCTTATGATGGTGAAGAAGGAATAAAGCTTATAAAAAGCCAGCCAGATCTTGTCATACTGGATATCATGATGCCTGGTATGGACGGCTTTGATGTTTGTCGCGCCATCAGGGACGATCTGTTATGCCCTATTGTCTTTTTGAGTGCGAAGCAGTCTGAAACTGATAAAATTAAAGGTTTAAACTTGGGGGGAGATGATTATATAACTAAACCTTTCGGACTTCGTGAGCTTATGGCGAGAATTGATGCCAATTTAAGACGTGAAAAGCGAGCGCAATACATCAATACTGAAAATAAGCGGACAAAGCTTTATTTTGGAAAGCTGAATTTAGATTTAAAGGAACGCACTGTCAAAATAGATGGTGAGCCTATTACCTTAACAAAGCGTGAATATGATATCGTTGAGCTTCTTGCTATGCATTGCGGGCAGGTTTTTTCACGAGAGCATATCTATGAAAAGATTTGGGGCTATGATGCTGAAGGGGATGCTTCCACTGTAGTTGAGCATGTCAAAAAAATCAGAGCAAAATTCACTGTTTCTGATCCTTCTGTCGAATACATTTCTACAGTATGGGGTATCGGTTATAAGTGGAACAAAATTTAGGACGGGAGGAAAAACCCAATGATGAAAAATAGACCGCTTATAACTCAATTCCGGTTTACATTTGCTTTGATTGTTTTGGCAAGCATTGCAGCAACAGTTGTAACTTACACTCTTGCCGCTATTTTATATATGAGTATTCAGTACAAAGTCATTTATCCGGCAAATTATTACGAAAAGCAAATTCCTAGAATAGAAGAATATATTAGGCAGAATAATACTGCTTTACTTATGCAATCATCACAAAATAGCCTTGAGGAACTTATTCCAAGTAATGGAATAAGTTATCAAGTCGTTGATGGTAAATGCAATATATTGTACGGAACAATTAAAGAAAGAATTATTCAAAACCGGGAGCAGCTATATGGCAGGGTCAATACAACGGTAAGGTGGAAGGACCATTATATTCGAATTGTACCTATTGTTGGAAATAATAGCGAAATCTCCGGGGCTGTATTGCTTTCCTATCAGGTCAAAATGTCTTATGTAGAGAATTCCGCTAATTGGTGGCTGACACCTTTGATGATTGTTACACTTTTATCACCATTTATCTATATCATTGTTTTTACGCTTATATTTTCAAAGGTTTTTACAAATAACATTAATAAACCACTGCAATTATTGATGGATGCATCTCAAAAGATCAAGGGAAAAAACCTTGATTTTGAAATCAGTTACCATTCAGAAAATGAATTAGGCAGACTCTGTGATGCCTTTTCCGAAATGAAAGAGGAATTGAAAAACTCGTTATCGACGCAGTGGAAGATGGAGCAGGAACGGGTAGAAATGGTTGAGTCGCTGGCCCATGACCTGAAAACGCCGCTTTCAATTATACTTGGATACTCCGAGGCTCTAATTGGTTCTTATACCGAAGGAGATGAGAAGTTGCGCAGATATCTTGCAATTATCATGGAAAACTCCGAAAAGGGGTCAAAACTTGTACAGCAAATGCAATATACATCTGAACTGGAGAGATCAGATATACCGTTACATCTTACAGTTATAGATATTCCCTCATTTATCAAAAGAAAAGTGAGCTATTACGAATTACAGGCAATCGAAAAGAAAATAAAAATCGCAATGCAAATACAGGGTGAAGTACAAAAGTCAATTTCTACTGATGAAGAAAAGCTGGAGCGCATCCTTGATAATATTGTATCCAATAGCTTGCAGTATACACCAGAAGGTGGAAGCATTCATATATCTGTAAAGATGGAACCGGATAATGTCTTCTATGAAATCAGTGACTCTGGAATTGGATTTAGTAAAAAAGATATTGAGAACGTTTTTAAGAAGTTCTATAGAGGTGATGAAGCAAGAAGAAGCACAGACGGGCACTCCGGTCTTGGACTCTATGTTTCAAAACAATTGGCTGAACAACTTGGTGGTTCTATAAAAGTATATAACAACAAAACAGGAGGTGCATGTGTAGTATTCTGGCATAAGGTGTTTAACAGAGATTAAAAGTAAAAGCTGCTTGGTATTTAGTAGAGCCTTTATCACTCAGCAAAGAAAAAGATGTGTAGCTGTGCTGAATAAACTGTATCTTCCGAGTGGGGAGATACCGTATGAAAAATCTTTGCAGTCATTCCACCGAGATTAAGGATAAGCTCTTTTTCAAGTTGAATATCCGATAGAACGACTAATTCTTTTATTATCTACTCTATGTGTTAGGATAGTTGCCCATAAGATGTATAATATAATTACAATAATAATGCAAAAAATAATAAAAGAATAAGAATTATATTAAAAAATTTAAGGACAATAGAAGCTCTAGACAAAATTGTGGAAGCGACAAGAGAGTATGATTAGTTCAATGAAAAATAAAATATTCGGTAGGAAAGTAGAGGTTTATAATGAATAGGTGTCCTTGGTGTGAAAACGATAAGCTATATATAAAGTATCATGACGAAGAATGGGGAATTCCCGTTCATGATGATCATAAGCATTTTGAATTTTTAGTTTTAGAATCTGCCCAAGCGGGTCTAAGTTGGATAACCATTTTAAGAAAAAGGGAGAATTATAGTAAGGCCTATGATGGATTTAATCCTATAAAGGTAGCTCAATATGATGGAGAAAAGATAAAAGAACTATTAAAAAATCTAGGGATCATTAGGAATCGTAGAAAGATTGAATCATCAATCAATAATGCAAAAAGATTTCTGGAAATACAAAAGGAATTTGGAAGTTTTGATAACTATATATGGTCTTTTGTAAATAACAAACCTATTAAAAATCATTGGAAAACCTTATCAGAAGTTCCTAGTAATACGAAATTATCAGATAGCATAACAAAAGATTTAAAAAAAAGAGGCTTTAAGTTTTTAGGTACTACTATAGTATATTCCTATATGCAGGCCACTGGATTAGTTAGTGATCATTTAGTCAGTTGTTTTAAATCTAAAGGAGAATAAGAAGCTGACTTTTCATGTGCAAGCCCTCCGGAACAAAGCAAAATCAATTTATAATCATAAAGGGAATAAATAGGACAATATTCTCTAATACATTTTTAAAAACAATTGTTTGCTGATGTTGGACCCAGCCAGCAGCTATTTGATCTTAAGGAAGAGCTTTCAACAAACATGAAAGAAAAAATTACGGATTATCAATCACGAGGGATGGACGAAGAGCAGGATTTTAAAGAGGCAGTGATATCCATGGGTGATTTAAGGGGATTGGTAGGGGATATGCGTAAGATTGGACAGGATACAGCCAAATAATCGATTTATTCTTCTATGACAGCTCGTATTTCCACTGCTGAAATGATTGCTGGGGTGCTACTTATATTACTACAGAGGAAGTTTTCATTGCCATTGGTTCGGTAATGATACTTATTTTAGTAGGAGTTGTAACAAATAAAGAATGCCCAATGGCTATTTTTAATAATACATGTTAAATGAATACATGAGGTGAATTTAAGACTATGGATCTAAAAAAGGTGAAGAAAAAAGATAGAGCAAGAGAGTCCATAAAGAAAAATCAGAGTATTTTTAAATGCCCTATATGTAGTAGTAAAATGTTTATCAATGATTTTAATAATTTAGCTTGTAGTTGTAAACATAGTTTTGATTTATCCAAAAAGGGCTATTTGAATTTATTAACAACAAAGAGCACTCCTGTATATTCTAAAGAATTATTTGAGGCCAGACATAAAGTTTGTGAAGCTGGGTTTTATCATCCTTTGATTGATGAAATGGCAAAAATAATTGACAGATATGAAAAATCAATCGATCATAAGGGAATAAATATTTTAGATGCAGGATGCGGTGAAGGATCTCATATCTATGGGATTTCTAAAAAGATGGTAGAAAATCAGGACAATACTTATGTTGGGGTGGATATTTCAAAAGACAGTATTAATATTGCTGCAAGAAACAATGGGGATATGATTTGGTGTGTAGCAGACTTAGCAAAACTGCCTTTTCAAAATAAAAGTTTTCATGTTGTTTTAAATATATTATCTCCAGCAAATTATGGAGAATTTAATAGAATATTGAGAGAGAAAGGGATGGTTATAAAAGTAGTTCCAGGATCACAGTATCTTAAAGAATTGCGTGAAACAATTTATAAAGATAAGAATGGTTCTAAGTATTCTAATAGTGAAGTAATTCATTATTTTAAGCAAAAGCTAGAGGTTAAAGACCTCCGAAATATTCACTATAAATTTGATGTTAAAGAAGATTTTTTACCATATTTTATTAAAATGACGCCATTAACATGGGGGGGAAATATGGAGAGATTTTATGATATATATGAAAAGAATCTATCTTCAATAACTGTAGATTTAACAATAATCATTGGGACAAAAAAATAAACAGACATTCTAAAAAATACATCCCATTAACTGATCTATAGTGATTTTATAGAAGAAATCGGCAGCGTGTATCTCTTTTAGTTTTCCTTGAATCTCTTTTTCCCTATAGGGACAGCCTATTAAGGAGCTTGAGATGAACTCTACATCTCCTTTGCTGAAAAAATCTCCATGTATCTTACACTGATGGATATAGCCCTTTTTTACATCTAAATGAAACTCTATTTTCCCACCCTCTAACCTTTTGCTTTTTACAATGTTAAACTTTGGAGATTGTCCATAATTCCAGTCCCAAGTCCTAAATTTTTTCTCTGTAATCTCGTTAACCCTTTCTATGTCTTTAGAAGTTAATTGATAGGTTCCTTCTGTATTTTTTAATAGATTTTGTAGCATACGTTCTTTAAACTCTAGGGCATCTATCTTTTTGTCTATATAATCAATGACATTTGTTACCCGTTCCCGTATGGACTTGATTCCCTTGGAGATGATTTTATCATCAGAGGCAGTAATTGCCTTTACTAATTCTTCTAAATCTGTATTGAATAAAATAGATCCATGGTGTAAAACGCACTTATGATTTGTATACTGGGCATTTCCAGAAATCTTTTTACCTTCTACTAGGATATCATTTCTTCCACTTAACTTAGCTTCTACCCCTAACTTGGATAGGGCTTGGATAATGGGAATGGTATAGATATGGAAATTAATTTCCCTAGAAGGTTTATTTTTTACAATAAAACTAAACTGCCAGCCATTAGGATCGGTATATATAGTTCCTCCCCCACTGATACGTCTTACCACGTGGATCTTCTTTTTCCGTATATAATCCTGGTTCACTTCTTCTATGGTATTTTGATGCCTTCCAATCATTAAGGTAGGCTCTGTTCTCCAAAATATAAAATAAGAATCGCTTATATTTAATTCGTAGATTAAATACTCTTCTAAGGCAAAGTTAAAAAAAGGATCTAAGGAATTGTTTTCTATGTATATCATAGACAGTACTCCTTCTCTTTCACTTGATTGACGGCTTCTAATGCGTGATAAGAACTTCTTACAAAGGGGGAACTAGCTACAAATTTAATCCCCTTCTCTTCCCCTACCTTTTTATAAATATCATAGGTTTCTAAAGTCACATATTCCTTTACTTCAATATGTTTCGATGAGGGTCGTAAATATTGTCCTATGGTTAAGATATCACAATCAATCTCTACTAGATCATCCATTAAAGCAAAGACATCTTCCCCCTTTTCCCCTAATCCTACCATAATTCCTGTTTTGGTTATGATCCCTGGTGCTTCTTCTTTGACATATCTTAAAACATCTAGGGACCTGTGATAGTTTGCTTCTGGTCTAACTTTAGAATAAAGGGATGGGACCGTTTCTACATTGTGATTGATCACATCTGGCTTTGCTTCAATGATTATGTTGATATTTTCCTTTATCCCTTTCATATCTGGTATTAAAACCTCTACGGTAGAATCCGGTAATTCTCTTTTTAAGGCTTTGATTGTATTCGCAAAATGATGGGCTCCTCCATCTTCCAGATCATCCCGAGTAACAGAAGTTACCACAATATGCTTTAGGCCTAATTTTTTAGAAGCCTTTGCCACATTTTCTGGTTCTTTAGGATCCAAAGGAAAAATCTCTTCCTTTGATACATTACAAAATCTACAATGCCTGGTGCAATTGGGTCCCATGATCATAAAGGTAGCGGTATTCTTTTTAAAACATTCCCCCATATTGGGGCAACTGGCTTTCTTACATACGGTATTTAGGGATAATTGTTTCATCAGAATATTCATTTTTCGAATTGCTGCTCGGTCTTCTTTGGTGTATGTCTTTTTCATCCATTTAGGCTTTTTTTGCTCCATATTATCACCCCGCATAATATATTTGTATTTTTTTGGAACAATTTAGTCCTATTATAATACAGCTTACAAATTGTGTCTATTTTATTCCTTATTAACAGAAAATTTTGCAAAATTCCTATTGATTCTCTTAGACTTTTTCTTTATAATAATAGCTGTCTCTTATACACATCTGACGCTGC
>USMD01000078.1 GCA_900555725.1 uncultured Garciella sp.
CAGCGTCAGATGTGTATAAGAGACAGCTATTAAGTATAATAGAGTTAATAGATTCTTCTGTAGATTATAACTAGATAATCGGATAGTATTTCTCACATCGTGGATTACAATAATATGGTGGTCTAAGCCCTATTTTTGGCATTTTCCATGGATAAGGATTTGAATCATATAATACGGCAACTTTTTCGTTAGATTGATTTATTAACAATAGATTTACTCCGGGACAGGGTTTATAGTTTTGCAAAATCTCAACCTCCTTAAAAGATTTATTTTCTATACTCTCTATCTTATTTTGCTTTCTATAGGAAGGTGCAGGGAATGAATAAAATTTTTTTATAAAAAAGATTAGGCACCTTATCCACTTATAGACATAGAATGATTCTGAAATATATATTTGTAGGAGGAGATTTTTATGTCACAAAAGGATCAATATTATCCTATGCATCCGAACTATGGGAAAATAACTCGCTATGAGGACGCTCCAATTACTGTACCAGAGCAACGCCAATTTCGCCAGCCTGGGGTAGAAAAATTAATGATTCCAAGACCAATCATTGAAAATCCTTGTTATAAAGGAAGTGAAAAATTAAAAGGGAAGGTGGCACTTATCACAGGTGGGGACAGTGGAATAGGTGCCGCAGTAGCCATTGCTTTTGCGAAAGAGGGTGCTGATGTAGCTATTTCCTATTTAGATGAACATGAGGATGCCAATCGGACAAAGACAAGAATTGAAGAACTGGGACAACGTTGTTTATTGCTACCTGGTGATTTAAGAGAAAAACGGCAATGTATTTACATTGTAGAAAGAACGATTCAAGAATTTGGGAAGCTAAATGTTCTTTGTAATCATGTGGGAATTCAATTTCAGCAATTAAGTTTATTGGATATTACCGATGAACAATTTGATGATACTTTTAAGGTAAATATCTACTCTCATTTCTATATTACCAGAGCAGCACTCCCCTATTTAAAAGCTGGTAGTTCTATTATTAATACTACTTCTGTTGTGGCTTATGAGGGAAATGAACAATTAATGGATTATACAGCCACCAAGGCAGCTATTGTTGGATTCACCCGAGCATTGGCAAACAATTTAGTAAGTAAAGGGATCAGAGTAAACGCTGTTGCACCTGGGCGGATATGGACCCCCCTTATTCCTTCAAGTTTTTCCGCAGATGAAGTTACACAGCCAGGGAACCCAATGCAACGTCAAGGACAACCCTTTGAGCTTGCCCCTGCTTATGTTTACCTTGCTTCAGATGATTCACGTTTTGTAATAGGGCAAACAATTCATGTAAATGGGGGACAAATAACTTCGTCCTGATAGATATCAATTCTCTATTTTTTGATAATAATCCTCAATTCTACATCATAGAATGTAGGAGATTCCATTCATAAAGGAGGATTATCATGCATGGCACTTTCCTATTAAATAAGATTTCTAAATCACTAAATCAAATTTGTGAGGAAAATAAAATCAAACAAATTGATGAGTTTACTATTGTAATAAGTCCTAATAGTCATATTACCCAAGAAAATTTACAGGAACATTTGCAGCTTTATAATAAAGATATTATTGGAGAAGTATTGCAGATTAACATTCAAAGGGAAGATATAGAAGAACAGACTGCAATTATTCATAGTATTCAAGGTGAGGCATTTGAGGGTTGATCGGGAAACAAAGAAAAGTAGTAGTACTCCTAATTTTAATATGTTAACATAAAGAATGTATGTTAAAAAGACAACTTCTGCCAAAATAAGATTAAAGGTAAAAGTTGTCTTTTATTTTAAATTAATTTACTTTATGTTCTTTATATGCTTATTTATACATATTTTTGTTGCGCTAGATAACCAATTCTTCCATATCTAAGCTTTTTGCTGTATAAGGGAAATGAATTATAAGAGTAGCTTAAATAACTAAGTTTTACCGATATAACGGTAAGATTAATATAAATAAACCGATTTCATGATGATATAATAATCATAAATAATTGAGGAGTTTATAATTGACTTTTTAAAACAGGTGATAGCTTTATAAATTTCCTAAACTAATATTTTATTAAAATAATCAGAGGGGAATACAATTGGAAATATTTAAAAGAGATTACGTATTTTTGGATGTAGATTTAAAAAATAAGGAAGAGGTCATAGATTTTATTGCTAGCAAGTCTAATGAGCTAGGTATATCTAAAGATAAATGTCAAACAGAAGAAGATTTATGGAGTAGAGAAAAGGAATTTAACACGGCAATTGATGAGACATTAGCAATACCACATACAAAATCAGAGTCAATCAGCTTTCCTGTAGTATTGATTGTAAAGTTAAGAAATAGTATTGATTGGGGTGGAGAGAACATTAAATTGATTATATCTTTTCTAACACCAAAGGAGAATAAAGAAAATATTCATCTAACGATGTTGTCAAAAATATCTAGGAAGCTTATTGATGAAGGGTTTAAAACTACTCTGAACCAGTCAAATGATGTTAATGTGGTATACAAATTAATTCAAGATACTTTAAATTCTTAAAAGGAGGAAAATACAATGGCAAAAAAAATCGTAGGAGTATGTGCTTGTACAATGGGACTTGCTCATACATTCATGGCTGCTGAAGCATTGGAACAATCAGCAAAAGAAAAGGGGTATGATGTAAAGATAGAAACCCAAGGGTCTGATGGTATCAAAAATAGACTTACACCTAATGATATTGCACAAGCAGATATCATCATTCATGCAGTAGCTATTACACCTGATGGGATGGATAGGTTTGAGGGCTATGAAATATACGAAGTAGGATTACAAGAAATCATTAAAAATCCAAAGGGAATTTTAGAAGAAATTGAAGAAGATTTAGGATTTTAATCATTGTTCTATAAAAACTAAATAGATATAAGCCTATAATTAAAATTTTTAATTTAAAAAAAGGGGGAGGTTTAAGTGGCAATTACAAAAAGAACGGTAGGCTCAGCCAGTGATAAGCCTGCGGGGCAGGCAAGAGGCCCTAAAAATGGGAAAAAATCTATCTGGACAGAAATAAGTAGGCATGTAATGACTGGTATATCCTACATGATACCCATATTAATTATGGGGGGACTTATTGGTGCATTTTCACAAATTATACCTTATGTTATTTTAGGAATTGATCCTTCATTATCTATTGTAGATGCATTAAATTCAGGGCAGTTTACAGGAATGAATGAAACATTATTAAAATTAGCAAATACAATGTCAAGCTTTGGATTTACATTATTTGGATTTGCTGTACCTATGTTTGCAGCATTTACTGCTAATTCAATAGGTGGAAAGACCGCTCTTCTAGCAGGATTTATTGGAGGATATGTAGCAAATACTCCAGTGGCTAGAATGGAGTTTGTAGATGGAACATGGCAAGCTGTACCGCCGGTTGCTTCAGGATTTTTAGGGGGAGTGATCATAGCTTTTACTGTTGGATATTTTGTAAAATGGTTGAATGAAAAAATAAAAGTATCCCATAATTGGCTAGCCTTTAAAACAACTTTCTTAGTTCCTTTATTAACCGCATTATTTACATTAGTAGCGATGGTATATATCATTACTCCACTGGGCGGAGCATTAAATAATGGAATAAGAAGTATACTCCTATCGGCAGGAACAGCAGGGGAAATGTTATACGGTGTAATCCTTTCCGCTGCAACAGCTTTTGACTTAGGAGGGCCTGTGAACAAGGCCGCTGGATTTGTTGCTACTGCATTTACAGTAGAAAAGACCCTTCCTATTACAGCAAGAGTTATAGCAATTGTTACCCCATCAATAGGACTAGGATTAAGTACTCTTATTGATAAAAAGTTAGTAGGTAGAAGAGTATATGATAAGCAATTCTATCAAGCAGGAAAAACATCAATATTCTTAGCCTTTATGGGAATTTCAGAAGGGGCAATTCCATTTGCATTAGAAAGACCTGGATTTACAATTCCTTTATATGTAATTTGCTCTGTCATAGGGTCAATTACAGCAATTACATTGGGAGCTGTTCAATGGTTTCCAGAATCTGCAATATGGGCATGGCCACTAATTGATGGAATCGTTCCATATATTGTAGGGCTTGCTGTAGGTTCTATCTTGATTGCTGTGACCAATGTATTGTATAGAAATAATTTGATTAAAAAAGGTAAATTAGAAGTCTTTGAATAGATTAAATCACTTATAAAAGGAATGAATTCTAAATAAAGATAAGGGATCCTGCCGGTTCCCTTATCTTTATAACAAGGAGGCAAAATGAAAAGATTAAAGATAGGTATAATTCCTCATACCCACTGGGATAGAGAATGGTATTTTACATCTTCTAAGTCCATGATTTATTCCCTTCATGATTTTGATGAAGCGATTGAACATTTAGAGCAAGATCAAAAATTCAAATGTTTTATTTTTGATGGACAAACTTCAATAATAGAAGATTATATTTCCATGAGACCTAATATGGAGGAAAAAATTAAAAGACTTGTTAAAGAGGATAGAATGATTATTGGACCATGGTATACTCAACCAGATACCCTGATAGTATCAGGAGAGTCTCTGATTAGAAACTTGCTTTATGGCACTCGCAAGGCTAGAGAATTTGGAAAGTATATGAAGATTGGATATCTTCCAGATTCATTTGGAATGAGTGAGCAGATGCCACAAATTTATAGAGGATTTGGATTCAAATATGCAGCATTTAGGAGAGGCATTTCTGATGGATTAGTTAGAAATAGAGAGTTTTATTGGAGTTCGCCAAATAGTGATGAAGTATTCGTCCATAATATTTATGCTTATGGCAGCTTTGGGTATCCACCAGAAAAGCCAGATGATCTTAAAGAATATATCATTGGAATCATAGATAATTTAAAAGAAAAGTATAGAACAGGGTTGATATTACTATTTAATGGAGAGGATCAAAAACCAATTAGAAAAAACTTGCCGAAAATCATCAAAACAGCCAGAGAAATACTACCAAATATTGATTTTGAAATGATGTCATTGGAGGAAGGGATGTCTGAGATTGAAAAATCTGATATAGATTTTGAAAGATATCAGGGGGAGTTTACCTTTGGACAATACTCAAGAACCCATAAAAGCATTTTCTCAACTCGTGCAGACTTGAAAGTTATGAATAATAGAATGGAAAATTACCTGCAAAATATAGCAGAACCAGTGTCATCTTTGGGCTACATGCTTGGCTTTAAATATGAGGAAAAGGTTTTTGAAAAGATTTGGAAATTGATGCTTGATAATTCTGCCCATGACAGCATTGGTATGTGCAATTCAGATGACACCAACAAGGACGTTGAACACAGGTTTATTGAAGCAAATCATTTGTCTACCTCATTAACAGAATTAAAGCTTAGGGAAATAAGCACAAAAATTCCGGTGAAAGATCATTTCCAGTTTCAGGTATACAATCTTCTTCCTTATGAAAGAGGAGGCCTTTTAGAAACTCAGTTATTTTTGCCGTTTCGTGAAGTAGAAATTTATGATGAAGAAGGCAATATATATCCATCAGAAATCATTGATATCAAAGACGTAACTGACTCTATTTTTAAGAAATCCATCAGAGAAATTGGCGTAGACAATGATTCCAATACTTCTTGGCATAGGGAAATCCAAAATATATTCGATACGAAAATAATTATTGATATTGAGAAATTACAACCATTTAGCTATAAAACTTTATATATACGTGAAAAAGAAAAATCCTATAAATCATTAATGGCAGACAGCAATTCTATCGAAAATGAAAACTTTTTTATATCCATAAAGAATGACGGAACTATAGATATCTATGACAAAAAGAGAAAGAAAAATTACACAGATGCAATCTACTTTGAAGATGATGGCGATGAAGGAGATAGTTATGACTATTCTGAACCTGCCGACAATAAATATTTAAGAAATATTAAAGTGAAAAATGTTGACAATACGTCAAATGCACTTAAAAGCACATTGCATATTACCTTTGAAATGCCTTTGCCCTATAACTTAGAAGAAAGAAGTCAAGGGAAAATCTCTGTCAATAATAGTATAAGTCTAGATCTTTCTTTAGTTAAAAATAATCCCAATATAGAAATAGATATCACTGTACTCAATAGAGCAATAGAGCATAGATTGAGAATGGTTGTAAATACTGATATTTATGCAAAGTATTCTTATGCAGATGAACAATTCGGTACCATAAAAAGGAAGGTTTACCTTAAAGAGGTTGAATCTTGGAAAGAACAAGGATGGAATGAAAAGCCAAGGACAATAGAGCCAATGCAAAGTTTTATTAGTATAGCAAAGGAGGATTCTGCAGTCCAAGTGATTACAGACTCGGTGAGGGAATATCAGATTATAGGTGAAAAATTTAATAAAATTGCTATGACTATATTAAGATCTACACCATATCTTGGGAAAGAAGAGCTTAATGATAGACCAGGCAGGGAATCAGGAACAAAAGCACCAACACCTGATGCTGAGCTTATGAACAAAAAAATATATGCAAAGTATTATATAGCATATCACGATCAATATCAGGCATACCAATTTGCTAAAAATGCAAAAGAAATACTCACACCTATTATTTCCTACCAAGGGGCACAATTTAAAAACAATACTACTTATTTTATCATCACAAATCCTAAGGACAAAAACCTGCCTTTAGATTACTCAGCATTTGAGATCAAAGGTGATGTTGTATTATCAACGATTAAAAAAGCAGAGTGTGGGGATGACTTGGTGATAAGATTTTATAATCCCGATAGAAGGATGAGTAAGAATGCAGTACTTATAGATACAGTAGGAAGTCTTTATGAATCCACATTGGATGAAAGGGTAATCTCAAAAATAAATGATGGGAAAATAGAAGTCGGGACATGTGAAGTAAAGAGCATCATTTATTCGAAACATAATAAGGATAAGAAATAATAAAAAAGGTGAGTTTATGCATAGAAGAGAAGAAAACTTGATAAGAATTCTATATGAAAAAAAGAATACATTTGTGTTAGTCAAGGAAATGGCGGAACATGAAAATTGTTCTGATAAGACCATTAGGAATTCCCTTAATAGAGTGGAGGAATATCTTAGCAAGTTTTCTTCTGATTTAAAGCTTGAGAGGGTAAAAGGAAAGGGAATTTGCTTAAGAATAAAAGAAAATTCTAGATTGACCCTTAATCATATCTTAGGAACCAATTATGCGAATGAAGAAACATTATCTATCGATGAGCGAAGGTTCGAATTGGCATATACATTATTAATGTCAACAAAGCCTGTAACGTTGAAAGAGTTTTCAAAAAAGTATTATGTAAATAAAAAGGTTGTTGCAAATGATTTGATTGAAATAGGAAGACAACTAGAAAAATATAATTTGAAAATAGTTTCTAAGCAGAGAGTTGGGAATTTTATAGAAGGATTAGAGAAGGATAAGAGAGAAGCGTTATCACAGATTATCAAGGATCTAGGAGAGTTTAATAAAGCCAAAGACACTTTAAAAAGTATTTTTATGCCTTACGAGATAGATATTGTTAACAAGGCTATCATAGATTTGCAAAATCACATTAATATATCTTTTATTGATGAATCTAATGATGCACTCACTATACACATTCTTTTTATGATAAAAAGAATAAAGCTAAATCAGTCTATAAGACTGTCTAGGAGTGAAAAAGATCTAGTAGCATCAAAAATTCAATACTCATGGGCGATGAAATTAGTTAGAAATCTGGAAAATGTATTTTCTATAAGATTTCCAGAGGATGAGATCATTTATTTAGCAATACATCTATTAGGAGTAAAATATAATAGCGGCAACAACATTGAAATAAGTAGTTTTACCTATGGATCAGAGGCAAAGATTATAGATGTTTTAATAAAGAGATTGTTAGATAATTTGGAAAAAATTGGAGAAACATCTTTTAAGTCTGATGAAATATTAATACAGGCTTTAAGGTTACATTTATATACTTCTCTAAATAGGATTAATTATGGACTATCATTAAAAAATCCAATATTGGATAAGATAAAGCGAATGAGTCCATATTTGTACTATGAGGTTTTAGATATTGTAGATAGATTTAATACCGAATACAATATGCAAATTCCAAGGGAAGAGGTCGCATATATAACCATTCATTTTCAAGCCTCTATCGAAAGGAATAAGAAGGATGCAGAAAAAAAATATTCAGCAGTTATTCTATGCCATCTTGGAGTAGGTGTCTCAAATTATTTACAAATAAAGTTAGAAAAAACGTTTTCGTGGATTGATTTCAAGGGTAGTATTTCTATTAAAGAAATTGGAGAATATATAAAAAACAATCCAGTAAATTTTATATTTTCAACAGTAGATATTGATGAATTTGGTATTAACTATATAAAGATAGGTTCTATTATAGATAAAGCAGAGGAGACAAAGATTGAAGAAGCAATAAATAACAATTTAATCAATATGGATTTGAAAAAGGGCAATAAAGTCCTTAAATTTATAGACAAAGAATTTATATTTTTAAATAAAAATTTAAAAAATAAGATTGAAGTTATAAAATTTATTACAGATAAATTACAAAATTCAGGGCGGATAGATTCTAAATTTTTTGATTCAGTACTAAAAAGAGAACATATAGATTCTACAGAGATAGGCAATCTTTTAGCCATACCCCATGGGGATACAGACCACATAATATCTTCAACCATAAGTATCCTTACACTAAAAAAACCAATTGTATGGGATAGGGATCAGGTCCAGATTATATTTCTTTTGGCTGTAAAAAAGGAAGATTATTCAAAGGACAATACGATGAGAGACTTTTTCAAATGTTTAAATAACTTGAGTAATAATAAAGAGGTTCTAGAAAAATTAATTAAAGAGAATAATGTTAATCTTTTTTTAGAGATGATAAAATAAATAATGTATACGATACTAGAAAAAAATTATAGCTATTTGAAAA
>USMD01000079.1 GCA_900555725.1 uncultured Garciella sp.
CGGCAGCGTCAGATGTGTATAAGAGACAGATTATACTCCTTATTTTTTAAAGTTCAATTTCTAATTTCCGGATAAATTTAGATAAATTTTAAGCAATATTTAGAAAGAGAAATCTCATATAGAAAATCAGCCTATTTAAATTAAAAATCAATAAATACATGGAATAAAAGAACTTTTATTATTTTCTTGTAAGAAAACTCCATTTATCATTTGGTTTTTTTGTGAAAATATCCATCATATATAATCTATCAATTAAATATTTAGATAATAAAAATAAAAGGCTTATATTTCTATTTTTATTGGAAAAACTAAAATTATTTAAAGGAGGGATATTTTGAAAGCACTTGTATATGAAGGCATCAAAGATGTGAAGATAAAAAATGTAGAAGACCCAAGAATTGAAAAATCAGACGATATTATTATAAAAGTAACCTCTACAGCTATTTGTGGTTCCGATTTACATTTAATCCATGGAATGATTCCGAATATGCCTAAAGGATTTGTACTAGGACACGAAACCATGGGTATTGTAGAAGAAGTAGGTAAAGATGTTCAAGCCCTAAAAAAAGGGGATCGAGTCATTGTTCCCTTTCCTGTATCCTGTGGGCACTGCTGGTATTGTGAGCATGATCTTTGGAGTCAATGTGACAATTCCAATCCTAATGGAGAGACTGGAGGATATTTTGGCTATAGTGAAACCCTTGGTGGCTATGATGGAGGACAAGCAGAATATCTTAGGGTACCCTATGCTAATGTTGGTCCAAGGGTGATTCCTGAAGAATTGACTGATGAGCAGGTACTGTTTCTTACAGACGTCTTACCCACCTCCTATTGGGGTGTTGAGAATGGTGGAGTGAAAAAGGATGATATCGTTATAGTGTTAGGCTGTGGTCCTATTGGTCTTACTACTATAAAATGGGCAACCTTTTTTGGGGCAAAACGAATTATTGCTGTGGATAATATAGAGTATAGATTAGAGCATGCTAAGAAACATTATGGAATAGAAGTGGTTAATTTTGAAGAACATGATAATACAGGAGAATATCTTAAAGAAATCACCCATGGAGGAGCAGATGTAGTCATTGATTGTGTTGGATTAGATGGTAAGATGTCAACTATTGAAAAGGTAGAAACTCTATTGAAGCTTCAAGGTGGCTCTAAATCTGCCATTGAAATTGCAACCCAGGCCGTCCGAAAGGGAGGAACAGTCATGTTAATAGGCGTCTACGGTCTAAGGTATAATATGTTTCCCTTAGGGGACTTCTTTTCAAGAAATATTACCCTAAAGATGGGACAATGTCCAGCCCATAGCTATATAGATAAAATATTAAATCTTATTAAGCAAGGAAAATTTGACCCAACAGATATCATTACCCATAAGTTATCTTTAGACCAAGGAGAACATGGTTATGAAATCTTTGATAAAAAAGAAGACAATTGCATTAAAGTCATTTTAAAGCCCTAGGCTTTTTTTTGAAAATTCTACTAAAGGCAGAATATATTCCTGCCTTTATTTATATTATTTCCAAATGATCAGCCACCTTATTAAGCCAATCCCCTTGAAAGTTCTCAATATTTCCAAGATCAACTGCTTCTGCAATTTTGGGATCAATTGGGAGTTTTCCCAAGACTTCTAAGTTATGTTCTTTAGCAATTTCCTCTATATGACTATTTCCAAATAGTTTATGTTTTCCTCCACAATCGGGGCATTGGAAATAGGACATATTTTCTACTAAACCTAAAATAGGGATGTTCATCATTTCTGCCATTTTTACTGCCTTAGATACAATCATAGAAACCAATTCTTGGGGAGAAGTGACAATAATGATTCCATCCACTGGAATAGATTGAAATACAGTAAGGGGGACATCTCCGGTGCCTGGAGGCATATCAATAAACATATAATCTATATCTCCCCACAATACCTCCGACCAAAATTGTTTTACTGTATTGGCAATAATGGGTCCTCTCCAAACTACTGGATCTGTATCCTTTTCCAATAATAAATTAATGGACATAATGTCAATTCCTGTTTTGCTTTTAATAGGGAGAATTCCTTCCTTAGTTCCTACGGCTTTTTCTCTAATTCCAAATGCCTTTGGTATGGAAGGGCCAGTAATATCCGCATCTAGAATGGCTGCTTTATGACCTCTTCCATTCATGGTTACTGCCATCATAGAGGTAACAAGGGATTTTCCCACTCCACCTTTTCCACTGATAATCCCTATTATTTTTTTAATATGGGTAGATTCATGAGGCTTTACAGAAAAATCTACTTTTTTTTTGCCTTTTGGTTCACTCATTTTTCTATCTCCTTTGTTTATTATTTGTAAACTGATCATTCTAATTTTTCCATGGAAATATATTTTTATTATTGACATATAACATTTATTAATTCTATCATAATTTTTAAGATATTTGATGTCAAGGGATTAAGAAAGGGGCACTTAAGTCCCCTTTCATGAAACATCTATGAACCTTTAATTGAGTAACGGTAATCCTTCTGTTTTCAAGCGTTTAATTTCTTTTCAATAATATCTTTGGTAGTTTGGGGATTGGCTTTTCCCTTGGATGCTTTCATCACTTGTCCTACTAAAAATCCTACTGCTTGATTTTTCCCATTCTTATAGTCCTCAATTGCTTGGGGATTTTGATCTAAGATTTCTGACACCATTTTTTCTAATTCACTGCTATCGCTAATTTGAGTTAATCCCTTTTCTTTGATAATGGTCTCTGGACTTTTATCTGTGGCAATTAGCTCTTCAAATACCTCTTTTCCAGCAGTTCGACTAATCTTACCTTCTCCTATGATTTTGATTAGGTTTGCAAGATATTCGCTTTTCACAGGGATAATTTCTTCCTCCTCATCCTTTAATACCCTCAAAAGTTCTACTAGAATCCAGTTAGAAGCTTCCTTTGCAGATACCCCAAAGCCTACTACTTCTTCAAAATAATTTGCTAAAACTTTGTTTCCAATTAGTATATCTGTATCTGTCTCGTTTAAACCATATTTCTTTAAAAATCTTTCTCGCTTTTGGGCAGGTAATTCTGGTAATTGTTTCCTGATTTTTTGAATTTCCTTTTCTTGGATAAAGACAGGGGGTAAATCTGGTTCTGGGAAATAACGATAATCATGAGCATCTTCCTTAGATCTCATAGGAACAGTCTTCCCCTTTGCACTATCCCATTTTCTGGTTTCTTGCTTTATTTTGTCTGCTTCCCCAAATTGATACAATTCCTGTTGCCTTTTTTCTTCTTTTTGTAATGCTTTTAAAATTTCCTTAAAGGAGTTCATATTCTTAATTTCTACTTTGGTATTTAACTGCTCTTGTCCTGCTTCCCGAATGGAAATATTGGCATCACATCGTAGGGAACCTTGCTCCATTCTACAATCGGACACTTCTACATACTCTAAGATAGATTTTAAGGTTTTTAGAAATTCTACGGCTTCCTCTGGAGATCTCATATCTGGTTCTGTAACAATTTCAATCAAAGGTACGCCGGTTCTATTATAATCTACTAAGGTAACAGTCTGATCTTCTAAATGAACTAATTTTCCCGCATCTTCTTCCATATGGATTCTTGTAATACCAATGCGTTTTTCCTTTCCGTCTGCAGTAATATCTACATAGCCATGTTCACAAATAGGAAGGTCAAATTGGGAGATCTGATAAGCCTTAGGTAAATCCGGATAGAAGTAGTTTTTTCTATCAAATTTATTCATCCTGTTAATTTCACAATTTAAGGCTGTACCCGCTCTGGCAGCTAAACGAACTACCTCTTCATTTAATACCGGCAATGTTCCTGGTAGTCCTGTACAAATGGGGCAGGTATTCTCATTAGGACTTGCTCCAAATTCTGTAGAACAGGAACAAAATATTTTAGATTTTGTTTTTAACTCTACGTGAATTTCCAATCCTATGACAGTTTCAAACAACATGATTATTTCCCCTCCTTTTGCTTAGCGATACTTGGAAAGTCAACAGATTGCTCTAAGCTATAAGCCACTTGGAATAACTTCCCTTCTGTATAATGATCCCCTATCAATTGTAGTCCAATGGGAAGCTTTTCTTCACTTAAACCACAGGGAATAGAGATAGCAGGAAGTCCTGCAATATTCACATTCACTGTATAGATGTCTGACAAATACATAGATACTGGATCATCTATCTTTTCTCCAATATTAAAGGGTAATATAGGGGATGTAGGAGTAAGAATCACATCATAAGTTTCAAAGGCATTTTTAAATTCTTGACTGATCTTCCTTCTAAAAAGTAAAGCCTTCTTATAATAAGCGTCATAATACCCTGAAGAAAGGACATAGGTCCCTAGCATAATTCTTCTTTTTACTTCCTTTCCAAAGGCCTCTGTCCTAGTATTTATCATTAAGTCATCTATAGTTTCATAATTCTCTGTTCGATAACCGTAGCGCACTCCATCGTATCTTGCAAGATTGGAGCTAGCTTCCGCAGAAGAAATAATATAGTATGCAGAAAGGCCTATTTCTGAGATAGGAAAGGAAAATTCCTCTACAATAGCTCCTTGTTCTTTTAAATATTCAATAGATTTTTTTATTTTCTCATTGATTTGAGGATCTAGTCCCTGGGCAAAAAACTCCTTAGGAATCCCTACCTTAAGTCCCTCTACTCCCCTTTCTAGATACTGAAGATAGTCCCTTTCTACTTCATGCTGTATACTGGTACCATCTAAAGGATCATTTCCTTGTATCGCTTGAAAACTAATAGCACAATCCCTTACTGTTTTAGTAAAAGGTCCAATTTGATCTAGAGAGGAGGCAAAGGCAATGAGTCCAAATCTTGAAACCATACCATAGGTAGGCTTTAACCCAACTATTCCACAAAAAGACGCTGGTTGCCTAATGGAACCACCGGTATCGGAACCAATGGTAAGGGGAGAAAAGCCTGCCGCCAAAGCTGCTGCGGAACCCCCTGAAGAGCCGCCAGGCACCTTATTTAAATTCCATGGGTTTTTGGTTGCCTTCATTGCAGAATTTTCAGTGGAAGAACCCATGGCAAATTCATCCATATTGGTTTTCCCAATGATAATAGCCCCCGCTTCCTTCAGTTTTTTTACTAAAGTGGCATCATAGGGTGGAATAAAATCTTCTAACATTTTAGAAGCACAAGTTGTTTTAATATCTTTGGTACAGATATTGTCCTTTATTGCTACAGGAATCCCTCCCAATATTCCTAATTCTTCCCCTTTTGTCAATTTTTCATCTAATTTTTTCGCTTGTTTTAATGCTTCGTCTTCACATAATGTGATAAATGCATTGACGTTTTGGTCCTCTTCTTTGATTTTATCAATATAACCCTGTACAATTTCTGTTACTGTAAATTTTTTTTCTTGATATCCTTTTTGAATTTCTTCTATAGTAAGCTTTCCTACTTTCATCTTTTCACCTCTTATTCCATTACCTTTGGTATTACAATTGCATTATTCTGCATTTCTTTTACATTTTGGAATAATTTTTTCTTATCCTTATAGATTCTAGTTTGGTCTTTTCTCAATGCAGATTTTTTCTTATCATAGTCATTGATCTGGATTCCTGTTAAATCTTCTTTATCAATATTTGCAAAGTGATTTAAAATTCCTTCAAATTCATTAGCAAAGGCTTCTGCTTCTTCCTGGGTAAAGTTTAACTTTGCCAACTTAGCAATATAATAAATGGTTTCGATATCTACTTTCATAATCTCCCTCCTAAGGTTCGATTCTATTTAAATCCCGTGGAAATAGGGTAGCTTCTCTAATATTGCTTAAATCTAAAACTTTCATAGTAAGTCTTTCTAATCCTATCGCAAAGCCACCATGGGGAGGCATCCCATACTCAAACGTATTTAAATAAAATTCAAAATCTTCTGGCTTTGCACCAAATTTAATCATGTTTTCCTTTAACATTTCATAATCGTGAATTCTTTGACCCCCGGTGGTAATTTCCAATCCCTTATAGATAAGGTCAAAACTTTTTGTCATGCCTTCCATTTGATCATCGGGCATAGTATACATGGGCCTTTTAGATGCTGGATACTTTGTAATAAATACAAAATCATTATTGTATTCTTCTTTTATATATTGGGAAAGTAAGATTTCTCCTTCGGCATCAATATTCCCAATGGGAGATTTTTTATTATATTTTTCTAATAAAATATTTTGTACTTCAGTCAAAGGTATTCTTGGTATTTCATTGATCTTTTGTAATTTTACTCCAAGAATAGAAAGTTCTTTTTGACAGGACTTTTCTAAATGTTCAAATAAAGATTTAATAAATCCTTCTTCTAGGTCCATAAGATCATTTTCATCCTTTATAAAGCCCATCTCTGCATCTAAACTTACATATTCGTTAAGATGTCTCCACGTATTGTGAAGTTCTGCTCGATAAGCATGACCTACTTCATATACTGACTCAAATCCTGCCCCTACCATCATTTGTTTATAAAATTGAGGGCTCTGGGCTAAAAAAGCTCTATGATCAAAATAGTTTACTGTAAATAACTCAGAACCTCCCTCTGTTCCTGAGGATATAATTTTAGGGGTGTGTATTTCGGTAAATCCTTTTGCCCTTAGATAACTTCTAAAGGCTTCTTCAATTTCTGCCTGGACTTTAAAAACTGCTCTTTTACTTGATCGTCTTAAACTAATGGTTCGATGGTCTAATTGGGTCTCCAAGGATGCTGTTACATCTCTTTGATTGATACTAAAGGGTAAAAGATCATAATAGGTCTTTCCCACAATGTTTATATCCTGTACTCGAACTTCTAATCCTCCAGGAGCTTTTTGGTTTGCCTTTACAACTCCTTTAACTTCTACGGAAGTCTCTAATTTTAGTTCTTTTAATATTTCTAAATCTTCAAGAATTAATTGTACAACTCCACTTTTGTCCCTCAGGGTTACAAAGGCAAATTTTCCAAATTTTTTAATTTGGTGAATCCAACCTTTTAGCAAAACTTCTTGCCCTACTTTTGATGATAATCCATCTACTAATGTTCGTTTCAAATTCTTTACTCCTTCCCTTTTGTTTTTTATCCGATAATTCACTGTCACTAATACTCTCGCCTAGTCCATGAAAGTGACTATCAAAAAATTACAGAAAAAAAACCCTTCACTCCCCTTAACGGGACGAAAGGTCTATTCGCGGTACCACCCTAATTAACGATTAAATCGCTCACTCTACCAACACAGAATGGATTTTTAAAACTTCGATGTTGTACAATAGATAACGGATTGTACCCGTCTAAGTCTACTCTCCTAAGGATTTCGGTTAGAGACTCCAAGAGGTTCTTCAATATAAGCTTCGTATTGGTCTTCCACCTCCACCAACTCGCTTAAACTACTTCTTATACCTACTCTTCTTTTCATGGCCTTTTATGAATATTTACATTTTAAGATTTTACAACTCTTGGGTTCCTTTGTCAATATTATACACTACTTTTCGTAAAAAATACACAAATTATGCTGTTTTCTCGACTTTTACTTTCCCGTCTTCTATTAATTCATTAGCAACCCACCTTGCTACCTTTCCTGTAATGGTAATACAATGCTTTTTTCTTCCTTCACTTTTAAAATCATCCCCTTGCCATTGACGGGTGATCACTCGACAGCAGGTAGAATGATACTCCTCTTTAATATAATCATGAAGGGCCTTTGACTTTTCAAACATAATATCCTTCATAGGCTCTCCTTCTACTCTACCATATACCATACCTAATGCCATTTGTCCTCCGGAAACTGCACCACAAAGACATCCAGCCTTTCCCATACCGATTGGAAATCCACTTGCCAACTTTACAACCTCTTCTGAATATGGTTTGTTTAAAATTTCATTAATGGTGTGTACTACTGCTTCACTACAATAATAGGTTCCACTTCTATATAACTCTTCCGCATTTTCTTGTACCTTATCTAAAAGTTCTTCCTTTGTGAATCCTTTCATATCGGTTAATTCCATTTTTTATCCTCCTAGCATGTAAATATCTTTTAATAAAATTATATAGAATCTATTCTGGATTTTCCAATAAGAAAAAGTTATACTCCCGAAATAGTTATAAAAAAATTCTATTGGAAAATTTGTTAGATTTTTGTTAAGTTTATTTATATCTTTTAAATAAGTAACTAAAATATGGAGGTTGAAAAATGAAAAAATTCCTTGAAAAATGTCCTCTACCGATTACAGGATTAATTTTAGGATTAGCAGCTTTAGGGAATCTAGTACAATCCTATGGAAATCCTTTTAGAAACATCTTAGGTATTATAGCCGGAATATTGTTTATTTTATTTTTAACAAAGCTTATGCTCTATCCTCAACAAGTAAAAAATGACTTAAATAATCCAGTAATAGCTAGTGTATTCCCTACTTTTTCTATGGCTACTATGTTATTGTCCACCTATTTAAATCCCTATTTTCCAACCTTTGCTTTTACTCTATGGATGATAGGATTTATCTTACATGGATATTTGATTTTTTGGTTTACTATAAGATTTATTCCAAAACTGAATATAAAGCAAGTGTTTCCCTCTTGGTTTATCGTTTATGTGGGAATTGTAGCAGCAAGTGTCACATCCAGTGCATATGGAATGGAACTCCTTGGAAAAATTGCTTTTTGGTTTGGATTCATTACCTATTTCATGCTTCTATGTCCAATATTATATAGAATACTAAAAGTTAAAAAAATGCCTAAGGCAGCTCTACCTACTCTTGTCATTTTAGCTGCCCCAGCCAGTCTATTATTAGCAGGATATCTAAATGCCCTGTCTCTTATACACATCTGACGCTGCCGACGATCT
>USMD01000080.1 GCA_900555725.1 uncultured Garciella sp.
TACACGCGTAAGATCGTCGGCAGCGTCAGATGTGTATAAGAGACAGCTATAAGTTACCATATTGATAATTCTTCGTCAATAAATAATTGAGAAAATAACGAAAATTCTACCCCATAGACGCAATTTACATCATGATGAAAAAGATCATCAGTTTAATCCTTTTTCTAGTTTAATATGGTACAAGATGAAATATAATTTCTATTTTATTATATTTTTTATTTTGTATTGAAAATTTATTTCATTTGTAATAGAATAAAATTGTAAAAGATAGTAAAGGTGACTTGGAAGAAAAACCTATAGGTGTTGAATGACTATTAAAATGAGAGAGTGATGATCTATTGCTTGGATTCTCAATTTATCTTAATGAAGCTTGGTCACAGGAAAAAGAAAACTATGTAAACAAAATGGCTGATATCGGATTTAAAGGTGTTTTTACCTCACTACACATTCCGGAAGAGAATGTTTCAAAGTACAATGAACGTCTGAAGTCTTTGTTAGAAATAGTGAGGGCACGAAAGTTAAAACTAATGATCGATATTTCCGGGAATGCATTAAGGAATATTGGACTCTCATTAGACCATCCTAAAGCCATTTTTGAAAGCGGGATTACAGGATTGCGAATGGATGGTGGAATAGATGTTAAAACCATGGCCAATCTGTCCAATTATCTTACAGTCGGTTTAAACGCTAGTACATTAACAGAAAGCGATTACATGCAGCTTGTTCACTATCAAGCCAATTTTACCAATATAGAAGTTTGGCATAACTATTATCCGAGGCCAAATACAGGGCTGGATGAAAAGTGGTTTTACGAAAAAAATAGCTGGTTAAAAAGTAAGCACTTTAAGGTAAGTGCCTTTGCACCAGGGGATGGAAGTTTACGTTTGCCGTTATATGAAACACTTCCTACTCTGGAGATTCATCGATATCAAAGTCCATTTTCTGCCTCATTATCGTTAATACGTGATTATATGGTTGATGATGTGTATATTGGTGACCCTGGTACATCAAATGAAGTCTGTAATCAATTTATGGAATACCTTCGCCAAAAGGCTTTGCTTTTGCACGCAATTTCTTTCAATAGGAAATGGGATTCATACATTTATAAATATCATCAAAATCGATTGGATGTAGCTAGGGATGTTGTCCGCAGTGAACAATCGAGGATTGTAAATAAAAATGATGATATTCAGCAAGAAAACACTGTGTCTAGAAGGAAGGGAAGTATCACAATTGATAATAATCTTTATATGCGATATAAAGGAGAACTACAAGTGGTAAAACGGAAACTTCCACCAGATGCAAAAGTGAATGTAATAGGACAAATTATCGATAAAGATCTGCCATTACTTGATTTCATCCAAGAGGGTACGAAGTTTAAACTAGTCGATATCAAGGAGGCTTATGATGAATTTAGATAAACTCACAACAGAACAACGGAATAAAAACACAATGGATTTGGACACATTATCGACCATTGAGATTTTACGATTAATGAATGAGGAGGATCAAAGTGTTCCTGCAAGTGTAAGAAAGGAATTGTCGCAAATTGAAAAAGTGGTGGAATCGGTTAAACAATCCTTTTGCCGCGGTGGTCATTTAATATATGTCGGTGCCGGTACGAGCGGTCGCTTGGGAATACTTGATGCAGCTGAATGTGTTCCAACATTTAGTGCGGATCCATCCATGGTACAGGGATTAATCGCTGGTGGCATTTCCGCCATGACGGTTGCAGTTGAAGGAGCAGAGGATTCCCGCTCTTTAGGAGAAGAGGATTTAAAAAATATTCATTTGACAGATAAGGATACTGTCCTTGGTATTGCTGCAAGCGGCAGAACCCCCTATGTGATTGGCGCTTTAGAATATGCCAAAAAAGTCGGTGCGACTACAGCCAGTCTTGCTTGTAATAAAGATGCTGAAATAAGCAAGCATGCTGAGATAAATATTGAAGTTCAAGTCGGTCCTGAAATATTAACGGGATCCACGAGGTTAAAATCAGGAACAGCTCAAAAATTAGTGTTAAATATGATTTCCACAGCCTCTATGATTGGCATCGGGAAGGTTTATAAAAACTTAATGGTGGATGTCAAGCCGACGAACGACAAATTAATAGAACGTTCAAAGTCGATTATTATGCAAGCAACAGAATGTAGTTATCAAGAGGCTGATAAAGCATTTCATGTAGCTGACAAAAATGTTAAATTAGCAATTGTCATGATTCTAACAAATCTCTCCAAAGAAGAGGCAAAACAGAAATTAGATGATGCGAATGGCTTTATAAGAAAGATCTTGGAATAGACTCTCTGATTTTAGTGCAATTTTTAAATTTTAAGGGGGAATGATAAAGATGACCGAAACAAAGGAACAAAGATTGGCCAGAGAGATTTATGAGAAAGTAGGTGGTATGGGAAATGTAGCCAAATTAATCTATTGTATGACCAGAGTGCGTATGACCATTAGAGATGATAGCAAAGTAGATATGGATGGTCTTAAAGCGGTCGATGGTGTGATGGGGGTTGTCCAGGATGACACATTACAAGTGATTGTCGGACCAGGGATTGTCAACAAGGTTGCGAATATCATGGTTGCAGAGGCTGGCGTTAAGCTTGGGGAATCTTTTCCAGATCACCTTTCCAATCAAAATGAGCCAGCATTAACAGATCGTGAAAGAGTAGAAGCAAAAGCTGCTGAAGTTAAGGCAAGGGAAAGGGCAAAACATAATCATAACTCGGCATTTAAGCGGGTATTAAAGTCAATCGCAAATATATTTGTACCATTAATACCGGCTTTCGTTGGTGCCGGTATTATCGGGGGAATTGCAGCGATTTTTTCCAACCTTATGACGGCTAAGAGCATTAGCCAGGATTGGACATCGATTATTACAATCTTAAATATCCTTAAAAATGGGCTATTTGCTTATTTAGTCGTATATGTCGGAGTTAATAGCGCCAATGAATTCGGTGCTACGCCAGGTTTAGGCGGGATCATAGGTGCCGCTACTTTGTTAAACGGAATGGACCCTGAAGCTCCACTTACCAATATTTTTAACGGTCAGCCTTTAGTAGCTGGACAGGGCGGTATTATCGGTGTTATTTTTGCCGTATGGGTTTTAGCATTGATCGAAAAAAGATTGCATAAGGTTATTCCAAATTCCGTTGATATCATCGTTACACCAACGATTGCATTATTGGTTGTTGGTCTGTTCACTATATTCATTGTCATGCCCGTTGCTGGTGTAGTATCAAGTGCTCTTGTAGGATCGATTACATGGGTACTAAATATAGGGGGTGCTTTCTCAGGTTTTATCTTAGGACTTTTCTTCTTACCTATGGTTATGTTTGGATTACACCAGATTTTAACACCTATTCACATTGAGATGATTAATACATCGGGTTATACCCTTCTTTTACCAATCTTAGCGATGGCGGGTGCCGGACAGGTTGGAGCGGCCCTCGCTTTGTGGGTTAAGTGTAGAAAAAATAAGAAATTAACTCAGTTAATTAAGGGGGCATTGCCAGTTGGAATACTAGGAATTGGGGAACCTTTAATCTACGGTGTTACATTGCCTTTAGGTCGTCCATTTATCACTGCTTGTGTTGGTGGAGGTATTGGTGGGGCTGTGATTGCCGGAATCGGTAATATAGGAGCGACTGCCATCGGTCCAAGTGGTATTCCGCTTATTCCTCTTATTGCGAATGGACATTGGATGGGATATATTATAGGTTTACTAGCAGGTTATATTGGAGGATTCGTTGTGACGTATCTCTTCGGTGTGCCTAAAGATATTCAGAAAGAAACTAAACTAGACTAGGTTGGGAACGGTTTTGGAAGAAAATATCATACTACAAATAAAGTCAAAATTAAATGAACTTTCAAAGGCAGAAAAAAAAATAGGGGAATATATTCTTCATCATTCAGTAGAAACAGTAAATTATAATACAAATGAATTAGCACAAAAGGCTGGCGTTAGTTCAGCAACTATTGTTCGTTTCTGCCGTTCGATTGGATTATCTGGTTTTTCCCAATTAAAGATTCGCCTATATGCCGATTCCTCAGGTGTGGATGGGGATTTGTATACAGACATCACACCCAATGAGGATGTGGCGCTGATTGTTGAAAAATTAGCACTGCGATTTAATCAGTCGATTTCACAAACAGCGAATCATTTAGATACAGCCAGTATTGAGGAGATTTCTAAATTGATTGATTCTTGTAAATTAATCTATGTCTACGGTTTAGGTGCTTCATATATCGTCGCGGAAGATTTCACACAAAAGTTTTCCAGAATCGGTAAGCCGGTAGTGAATATGCTTGATCATCATTTATTGGGCTCTTCCTTAATTAATGCTGGTGAGAATTGTCTGTTTGTAGCAATATCGAATTCAGGAGAAACCAACGAAGTTATTAAGTTAACACAAATTGCTAAACAAAAAGGGTTCCACACTATTGGCATTTCTCAAAAGGAAAATAGTACATTAGCAAAACTAGTGGACGATCCTGTTATTCACCACGGTGGCGAGGCCGTTATGTTAAGAAGTGCAGCCACGACATCATTAGTTTCGCAATTATTTACAATTGACGTTTTGTACTATGCCTACGTAAATAAGAACTCAAAGAAAATCTTGAACATGTTAAAAGACTCAAAAATAAACATTCAAACTTTTTTCCGGAAGGAATAGAAAGCAAGGGGACGGTTCAAAGTCGTTAAAAAAGTGTTGACAATCCAGAAATTAAGGATGCTGGCGATATCTTTGATTATGATTGAAGGAAAAGGGGATAGGGGTAAGTTCACTAAAAATATCCTTAGGAAAGTAGATGTGGAAATGTTTAATAGATTTATGAAAAAACCAAAAGGAATCGAGGAATTCATTGTATCACCGATGCATGGTGAAGTAATACATTTATCAGAAGTACCTGATCCTGTATTTGCACAAAAAATGGTGGGGGATGGTGTAGCTATTATCCCGAAAGAAGGAACTGTTGTTTCTCCAGTAAAAGGAGAAGTTATTCAAGTATTCCCTACGAAGCATGCAATAGGCATCCGTTCAGAACATGGATTAGAAGTATTAATTCATATCGGGTTAGAGACTGTGGAATTAAATGGAAATGGATTTGAAGTATTTGTAAGTGCCGGTCAAAAAGTGGTACCTGGTGAACGGTTATTAAAGGTGGATTTGGAGATATTGAATCAAAATAATAAGAAAAGTATTACACCAATTATTATTACAAATATGGACGAGAAAGTGGGACAGATTGAACTTCTGAAGGGCGGAGAAGTTCAATTGGGTGAAGTGATTTTTAAATGTCTTATCAATGGCAAATAACTCTATTTGTTTATTACATTGATCTAATATTTGTTTTCGTTCAAACCAAAAAGCCGAGGGATTTTCTCGGCTTTTGTTGTATAATTAAATTGATATAGCTTACAAAAAATAATTCCTGGATCAGTTATACTAATTTAGGCAGAAAAAACTTAGACATGATATCAGGATCATTTAGAGCAAAGGACAACAGAACTGATAAAATTACATAAAAAGCCCAGTGCCTAAAAATGGAGAATGATATTTGCTTTTATCGTCATCAGTTGTTATTTTATTTTTTTATGGAGGAGTCATTATGCAAAATAATATCTATATTTCAGAAAAGTATCTGCAAAATATTCTATATGAAATGAAAGAAATTGTGGAGCAGGATTTAATTTTTATGAATCCCAAGGGGGAAATCATTGCTTCTACTGTTCCCAGGCGTATAGGCACAATCCATCATGGGGGAAAAAAGGTTGCTAAATCTGGACAGGATTTAGTGATCCACAGTGATACAGAGTATAGGGGAGCCAAAAAAGGAATCAATATGCCTGTAAGATTAAATAATACTATCATTGGGGTTATTGGAATTACTGGGGATAATAAGGAAGTGGCTCAATATGTAAGAATTATTAAACGTTTAACAGAGATACTAGTAAGGGAAGGCTATATCAAGGATTTAGAGAATAATGAAATTGAAAAAGACAGAATGATTATGGACTCTTTATTATTCAATGATACTGAGTTGGATGAAAATCATGTAATCAAATATGAAAATTTATTTAATATCAGAGATCATATTCCCCGAAGAATTATTATAGCCACTATTGCAGGACATGAAAATAAAAGAATTTTAAATAAAGATAAGGTTTATCGGTTATTTCGATTATTACTAAAAAATGACCAAACTGTTATTTCTCTATTGGGAAATAATATTATCATGATGGTGGAAAGTGTAAGTAAAGATCAAATTGATCAAATGATTCACTATGCCAAAATGGAAACAAAACAGAAAACAAATCTTCATCTAAAATTTGGGGTAGGGGATGTACAAACAGAGTTATTCAATATAAAAAAATCCTATAGCAAAGCCAGTGATGCATTAAAGTGGTCGCTTTTAGTGACCAAGAAAGAGGTTACCTATTATGATGATATGGATATTGAAATCCTTCTCAATAATATTCCTGTAAAATATATTCATGAATATATTCATAAAATTTTAGGGAATTTGAATGCATCACAATATAGTGAATATGCCAAGATTGTAGATCTTTATGAAAAACATAATGGATCCATCAAAAAGATTTCAGAGGAACTATATATTCATAAAAATACACTTCAATATAAAATTAACAAACTTTCCAAAATAACAGGGTATGATATGCGAAAAATCCATGATTTTACAGTCCTTCGGACGGCTTTTATTTTAAGAAAATTTTATAAAATGAGCAACGATTACATATTACACAGAACATGAAATTTACCTATTTTAGAAAGATAAATGTTCTCTAGACCATTTATCTTTCTTTTTTTGTTCTATATAATTTTAAGTAGAAGATATAAAAAGATTAAAAAATCTTTTTAAAAGCAATGATTAACCGGTTAAAAATTGCTTAATCCTAATTTAGTATGGAAGTTTTAAAAACGTTTTCATAATTTATGATGTGCTAAGGAGGTTAAATATGAATATTACAGTATGTATTAAGCAAGTTCCCAGTACTTCAGAAGTTGAAATTGATGAAAAGACAGGTAATCTAAAGCGGGATGGTGTGGATTCTAAAATCAATCCCTATGACTTATTTGCGTTAGAAGAGGCGATCAGATTAAAGGAAAAAAACAATGCAATTGTAAATGCGATTACAATGGGACCTAATCAAGCAGAAGAAATCTTACATGAGGCTTATTGCCTAGGAGCAGATAACGGATATTTGATCACCGATAGAAAATGTGCCGGAGCAGATGTATTAGCTACAGCAAAGGCAATCTCAGAGGGAATCAAAAGAACAGGAGATTTTGACTTAATTATTTGTGGAAAACAAACCACCGATGGAGATACTGCCCAAGTAGGAGCAGAAATTGCTGAATTATTAGGAATCCCCCATGCAAACAATGTACTTAAAATCAAAGAAATCAAAGAAGACTCTATTGTAGTAGATATTGATCTACCAACCATGGTTCAAACCATTGAAATACAATTACCTTGTCTCATATCTGTAGATAAAGATGTGAATCAACCAAGATTACCTTCCTATAAATTGAAAAAGGTTACAAAGGACAAGAAGATTACATCATTTGGAGTAGCTGATTTTGAAGATCCTGATGAATCCCACTATGGAATGAACGGTTCTGCCACCCAGGTAGTTAGAATATTTCCACCAGAATCCAATGAAGAAACAGAAACTTGGGAGGGGGACTGTGATGAACTTGCAGAAAAGATAACCCAAAAAATTCTAGAATTAAAAATAGTATAGGAGGTTTACTATGGCAAAAATAGATATTGTTCAAAATGAGAAAATAGAAGCCCAAGAAGGACAAGAGATTACAAAGATTTGTCCCTTTGGAGCAATCGAATTCAAAGACGGAAAATTAGATATTAATTCTGGATGTAAAATGTGTAAAATCTGCACCAAACAAAAACCACAATATTTTAAATTTGTGGACAATACAGTGAAAAAAGAAATCGATAAATCCCTTTGGAAGGGAGTCGTAGTATATGTAGAACATACCTACGGAGACATTCATCCTGTTACCTTTGAATTATTAGGGAAAGCCAGAGAACTGGCAGATAAGATCGGGCATGAAGTATTGGCATTATTTGCAGGATATCAGATAGAAGAAAAGGCAGACGAATTACTACATTATGGGGCAGATAAAGTATTTGTTTATGATGAGGAAAAATTAAAAGATTTTCGCATAGAGCCCTATGCAGCCGTATTTGAAGATTTTATTAATAAGCAAAAGCCATCAGTGGTATTGGTAGGTGGTACTACCATTGGTAGAAGTTTAGCTCCTAGGGTGGCTGCTAGATTTAAAACAGGATTGACTGCTGATTGTACTAGACTAGAAATTGATGAAAATACTGATTTATCTCAAATTAGGCCTGCTTTTGGGGGAAATATTATGGCCCATATTAAAACTCTCAATAGCAGACCCCAATTTGCCACTGTACGTTATAAGATATTTTCAGCTCTAGATAGAATGGATGAGGCAAGTGGAGAAGTTATTCAATGTGATATTGATAAAGAATTCTTAAAATCAGGCATTAAGGTTCTGGGCACTAAAGAAAAGGAAAAGGCAAAATATATAGAAGATGCTGAAGTACTAGTAGTAGCTGGTAGAGGAGTACAAAAAGAAGAAGATTTATCTATGATACAAGAATTAGCCGATAAATTAGGGGGAATGGTTGCAAGCACAAGACCTCTT
>USMD01000081.1 GCA_900555725.1 uncultured Garciella sp.
GCAGCGTCAGATGTGTATAAGAGACAGTAATTATACTTAACAATATTAAAGGAGGATTTATCATGAAAGATTTGAAAGGAACAAAAACAGAACAAAATTTAAAGGAAGCTTTTGCAGGGGAGTCTCAAGCAACGAACAAATATGGTTATTATGCAAGCGTAGCGAAAAAAGAAGGTTATGAACAAATTAGTGGAATTTTTGCTGAAACTCAACATAACGAAAGGGAACATGCCAAACTATGGTTTAAATACTTAAATGGAATCGGAAATACTGCTAAAAATCTAGAGGATGCAGCCAGTGGAGAAAATTATGAATGGACAGATATGTATAAAAAATTTGCACAAACTGCCAGAGAAGAAGGGTTTGACGAAATTGCTGATAAATTTGAAGGAGTTGCAAAAATCGAAAAGGAACATGAAGATAGATACAGAAAACTTTTAAAAAGATTAGAAACCGATACTGTATTTATAGGGGATGAAGTAACCGTTTGGAAATGCAGAAACTGCGGTCATATCCATGTAGGACCAAATGCTCCAGAAGTATGCCCCGTTTGTAACCATCCAAAAGCTCATTTTGAAAGAAGAATTATTAACTACTAAACTTGTTATAGGTATAATAGGGAGATTGTTTCATTTATAAAATCAATGTGAACAGGGAGTACTAAGACGTTGTTCCATGAAACATCTCCCTATTTAAGATAGAATGTTCAGTACAAAAGAATAATTATAGGTTTTTCATTTTGTAAATTCCTTTGTATGTTTGGCGATGATTTCCTCTGAGAAAGATTACAAGGTGCTAATTTTCAGAATTTTCCCGAAAAATAGGAACAGTATTTCCACCGTAGGGAATCACATATACATCCTTACCGGTGAAATCCACTTGTGCAAGAAGATCATTGATACCTGTATAAGTTTTTAAATTCATATCTTTTACCATTTCTTGGGGAATCTGGGTAAGCATAAAAACGTCCCTAAAACGGTTAATATACTCACAGGTTGCATAAAAGACATATCCGGGAATGGTAAAACTAGCTCGCAAATCTGTGTCTAAAGTACCCTTTTTCAAAGATTTAATCCAGTCAAAATAATCGGGTGCTCCGCCACCTTCTCGACACTCTGTTAATAAAATCATAGTACCCCCTTTCTTTAGAGCTTGAGCTGCATTAGAAAGGGTTTTCACACTTTGATACAAGCTAATGTCCTTAGGATATCCACCGGCACTTGCAATAACAATGTCTGCTTTTTTTTCAATAGGTACCCCAAAGTATTCATTGACCAATTCGCAACTTTTTTCCCAAGCTTTTAGCCAATGACCACATAGCAAGTTACAATGTTTAGAATGAGAGTCTACAATAAGATTGATTCCAAAGGTAGGGTTTATCAAGGATGCGGCATCTATCATATCTTCATTTACTGGATTGTTCTTTAATTTTCCTAATCCGACTAAGGGATTAGACATAGCTTCATTAGGATCTAAGCTATTCATATGATTTTGATTGATGGTTTTCTTACTGCTAATTCCTGGTAGGATACTTTTCCTTCCTCCTCCAAACCCAGCTATAATATGGTATACTGTAGCGCCGATTAAGATGAGCTTTCGATCTACTGCTAGAGGGTGAACATATACTTCAGTACCTCTAGGGGTAGTCCCTACATATTTTAGATCTGGGGCAGAAGAATTATGGTTATAGACTTTTACCTTCTCATAGATTTCAGGGGATACTACCTTTTTCATTTCTTCTTCGGTCATTTTTCTATGATTTCCCAGTGCTATTAGAATAACAATATTTTTATAAGGAACTTTTAACTCTTCTGCGAGGTACTCCACAAGGAGTTTGCAAATCTTGTCCTGTCTCATCCAAAAGCGGGTAATATCACTTACTACGATGGTAACCAAATCATCTTTGGAAATTAGTTTTGAAAGGGCAGGGGAATCTACACAATTTTGGGTAATTTCATAGAGAAAGGCTTCCCTTAGGTTTTCAATTTCTTTCATTGGGCTGCCTTGAAGATATTTAATGGACTTTGCCCCATGGATTGTCATATCTACAGAGGTTTCCCCGTATTTTATATTGACGGATTCCATTTTGAATCACCTCCAATAAAGTATTTTATTATTAAAAGAAGAGGAAATTTGCCTAGCAGTGAATACATCTATAGCTATTACTATGGTTCATAAAAGTTAAAGGTATTGTAACATAAATTTAAAGAGGGTGCAACTGAATTTTCTGAATTTTCTATTTTTGATACCGATTCCATGAAAAATGAAAGTTTTAGGAGATACTCCATGGGGCATTTCCCCTGTGTTGTTTTTATTTTAGGGGTTAAAAATAAAAGAAGAAGAAAGAAGGAGAAAAAAGTGTAAGAAAATAGATTCTATTGGCATACTATAAATAAATGGATAGATTTTAGAATATACAATAAGAGGAGGAGTTGTATATGAAAAAGTATGCTTTTCTTATTTGGCTTTTTTTTATAGGAATGCTATTTACATCTTGCTCTAGAGCTTCAGAGGAGTCAGACCTAGAGCTAGGGTCTAAATTTACTTCCCAATCTCCTTCTATCTCTGTAGCACGCTATGATAGTGTTCCAAAGGGAGTATCTCCCCTTACAGGGCTTCCCTATGATGGGGATGGAAGAGCTATTATGGTCCAGATAGAAAATACCTTTGAGGCTAGGCCCCAAAGCGGTATTAGCCGAGCAGACCTCATTTATGAGATGGAGGTGGAGAGTGATATTACCAGGCTGACAGCGTTTTTCCTAGGGGAGTATCCAGAGAAAGCAGGACCGATCAGAAGTACGAGAAAGCAGCATATGCACCTTTGGAAGGAATGGGATTATCCTTATATTTTTTATGGGGGATCTCAACCTGTTGGGCAAAATATCTATGAAATCATAGGGCAGTTGAATATACAAGCCCCTAGGATAGATGGAATGGAAACCCAGGACTCCTTTTCTCGATCTAAAGATAAAGAGTCTCCCCACAATGTCTATACTGATCTTTCTTATGTCCTAGAGAATCTTTATGAATATCAACCGAAAGAGCGTTCTATTTATTTTGATCAAAAGGCTGTATTAGATGGTACTGGAGCCAATGAAATCAACTTTTCTTATAGTGAAGATAATCAAATATCCTATATCTACAATGAAAGAACCAGGGAATATGAGCGTTTTATCAATGAAAAGCCAATGATGGATCAGGAAAATCAAAAACAAGTGTCAATGAAAAATGTTATCATTCAACATGCCAATCACTATAAGGTCCCCAATACGGTATATACTAATATTGATTTAGTAGGCAGTGGAAAGGCCGAATATTTTACCGAAGGGATTATGCGTACAGGTACTTGGAAGAGGAAGGATATGGATTCTCCTACCATTTATTATGATGAAAATGGAAGGGAACTTCCTCTAAGACCGGGCAAGACTTTTATTCAAATTGTAAGACCAGAAACAGTGGTAAATGTACAATAGGGAGGATATCCATCCATAGATGCAATCTTTTAACTAGCACAATGAGTTAAATTGGACTTGCATTATAAAGGGAATATGTTATAATAATTGATAAAATAAATTTCTTTAAAATTCAAGGGGTTCCCTTGGACTGGTTCGTAACCATCCCAGTATAAAAAACTAAGGAAATAAAATATATAGCTATATATTTTTGCTGTATCCTTAGGGTACAGCTTTTTTTGTTTTCCTTTTTAAAAATAATAGCAAAAAGTAGGTGAAAGGATGAAAAAGAAAAAAGTGATTATAGATTGCGATCCGGGGATTGATGATAGTCTAGCCTTGATGCTGGCATTGAGCTCTTCGGAATTGGAGATACTGGGGATTACCATTGTTTCTGGAAATGTAGAGGTGGAAAAAGGGTATCAAAATGCTCTAAAGACTTTAAAGGTGTTGAATCGATTGGATGTCCCGGTGTATAAGGGAGAGGACAAGCCTTTAAGTAGAGAATTAGAACCAGCCTATGAGACTCATGGGGAAGATGGGTTAGGGGAGAACCATTATGCCCCTGTAAAGATAGATGATCGGAAAGAATCTGCTGTGGACTTTATTTTAAATACCTTGCAAACCATCCAGGAGGTATCTATTATTGCACTAGGACCTCTTACCAATATTGCAGTGGCCCTTATTAGTAATCCTGAAGCTTTTTCCCATTTAGAGGAGTTTGTGTCTATGGGGGGATGTTTTAAGAGCTATGGAAATTGTTCTCCTGTGGCCGAGTACAACTATTGGGTGGATCCAGAAGGGGCAAAGTATGTCTATGAAAATCTAAATACCAAGATTCATATGGTAGGACTAGATGTAACCCGAGACATTGTTCTCACTCCTAATATGATCGCCCTTATGGATCACTGCCTATCTGAGAAAGGAAAGTTCATAAAAGAAATTACTAAATTTTATATGAATTTTCATTGGGAACATGAAAAAATTATCGGCTGTGTTATCAATGATCCCCTAGCGCTGCTTTATTTTATAGATAAAAGTATTTGCACAGGGATTGATGCCTATACCACCATTGAAATCCATGGGATGTGTAAGGGACAAAGTATTGTAGATGAAATGCATTTTTGGAAGAAACGACCTAATGCCCATGTGCTAACCCAAGTGGATAAAAAGAGATTTTTTCGTGAGTTTTTTGTTAGGGTTTTGAATTTTGACGAAGAATTTTTGAATTTGCTGGAAGGTATGATCTAAGATGAAAAGAAATAGAACCCTTACTATAACGATTGTAGCAGTTGGAATTGTCATCAATATGATAGGATCTTTTTTAGCCATGCAATTGAGATTGCCTATTTATTTAGATAATATAGGGACCATAGTAGTAGCGGCACTTTTGGGATATTCTTATTCCGTAGCCTGTATTGTACTGGGAAGTGTGATCAATGGGGTACTTTTCGATATCTTTGCCATTTATTATATGCCTTCTGGTATTTTGATTGCCCTTATGGCATCCTATGTGCTTCATTCTAAGAAATTGAGAGAAAAAAGTATTTTTTTAAAGGCATTCATCATCACCATTCCTTCTACGATTGCGGCTTCTATGGTCACTGCTTATTTATTTGGAGGAATTACTTCCTCAGGTTCTACCTATGTCATACAGATTTTAAATAAAATGGGACTTGATCTCATCACCAGTTCTTTTTTAGTACAAGTTGTGACAGATTATATAGATCGAATAGTTATTCTATTTTTAGGTACTTATATGGTAAGGAGAATACCTAAGGATATTTTATTGAAGTTAAAGGAGAGTTAGAAATGGATCGGTATAGTAAAATTACGAAAAAATTTCCCAGGGAAATTGTATTGTTGAAAGCACATCCTTGTAAATGGGGAAGATGCAGTTTTTGTGATTATATAGAAGATAATTCAGTGGATGAAGAGGAGATCTTTCGGATCAATCAGGAAGTATTATCCCATGTTACAGGAGAATTTGGGGTATTAGAGGTGATTGATTCTGCCAGTTGTTTTGAACTGCCAAAGTCTACTTTGGATTTAGTGAAAAGGGTCGTACAGAAAAAAAATATAAAAAAATTATTTTTAGAAAGTCATTGGATTTACCGTCATAGGCTGCAGGAAATGAAGGATTTTTTTGGAATTCCTATTCTTTTTAAAATAGGAGTAGAGACCTTTGATAATGATTTTCGGGAAAGAATTTTAAATAAAAATGCTAAATTTAAGACCCCAGAGGAAGTAGCTAAATATTTTGATTCTCCCTGTATTATAGTAGGAATTCAAGGGCAAACCAAGGAAATGATAAAGAAAGATATAGAGATTGCAAGAAAATATTTTGATCATGCTACTATTAATGTCTATACCAACAATACCACTTGTATTAGGAGAAATGAGGATTTAGTAAAATGGTTTCAAGAAAACTTTAAATATTTAGAGAAGGATCCTCAGTTTGAAGTCCTTTGGCAAAATACCGATTTTGGAGTAGGAGATTAAAAAAGAATCCTTTGACATTTTATTGTAAAAGGGATAAGATAAGAATAAATAGAAGATATTTCTAGAGCAGTATAGGAAGAATATCTATAATAAAATAATATATAGGGGGACTTATTTAGTTGAGAAGGTTAAAACCTGACCCTTTGAACCTGTCGGTTAACACCGTTGTAGGGAAGCATAGAAAGATCATTTCTTATAAAAAGGATTATGAATAAGATGATAGAAGAGCTTACCCTTTGGGAGCTCTTTTTTATCTTTCAATAGGTTCCCCCTATAAATATCAAAAAGAATGGGGGATTATTATGCGGTACAATACACAAATGGAAGCTGCCAAAAAAGGAGTCATCACAAAAGAGATGTCTGTGGTGGCCAAAAAAGAAAATATAGAAGAGGAAAAGCTAAGGGAACTTGTAGCTTCTGGAAGGACTGTCATTCCTGCTAATATCAATCATAAGTCCATTAGCCCAGAGGGAATTGGAGAAGGATTAAAAACTAAGATTAATGTAAACCTTGGAATCTCTGGGGACTGTCCAAAGTATGACAAAGAAATGGAAAAGGTAAAAATAGCCATTGACTATGGGGTAGAATCCATTATGGACTTAAGTAACTATGGAAAAACCCATGAATTCCGTGAAAAATTAATAGATTTTTCTCCAGCTATGATTGGAACTGTGCCTATGTATGATGCTATTGGATACTTAGAAAAGGAACTAAAGGATATTACTGCCCAGGATTTCTTAAAGGTTATTGAGGCCCATGCAGAGGAAGGGGTGGATTTTATGACCATCCATGCGGGAATCAATCGAAGGGCCATTGAGAGTTTTAAAGCTTCTAATCGATTGACCAATATTGTTTCCCGAGGAGGCTCTCTTATTTTTGCCTGGATGGAAATGACGGGAAATGAAAATCCCTTTTATGAATACTATGATGAGGTTTTAGGGATTTTACGGGAATATGATGTTACCATTAGTATTGGTGATGCCCTAAGACCTGGTAGTACTAATGATAGCACCGATGTTGCCCAGATTGCGGAGTTAATTGAAATAGGCAAACTTACTAAACGGGCTTGGGAAAAGGATGTGCAAGTCATGGTGGAGGGGCCAGGACATATGGCCATCAATGAGATTGCTGCCAATGTTATCTTAGAGAAAAGATTGTGCCATGGGGCTCCCTTCTATGTATTAGGACCTATTGTTACAGATATCGCACCGGGTTATGACCATATTACCTCAGCCATTGGAGGAGCTATTGCCGCATCCCATGGGGCAGATTTTTTATGTTATGTAACCCCTGCAGAACATTTGCGTTTACCCGATGTAGAAGATGTAAGGGAAGGAATTGTTGCCTCAAAAATTGCAGCTCATGCAGCAGATATTGCCAAAGGAATTTCTAATGCCCGAGATATGGATAATAAAATGGGAGATGCTAGACGTCGATTGGATTGGGAAGAGATGTTTTCCTTTGCAATAGATGGAAAGAAAGCTCGAGAGTATTTTGAAAGTGCTCCTCCTGCTGAGAAAGACAGCTGTTCCATGTGTGGAAAAATGTGTGCCATGAGAACCGTTAATAAGACCCTAAAGGGAGAAGATGTGAAGTTCTTCTAAAAATAGGATTTGATTCTAAAAAAACTTCGAAGAGATTGCTCTTCGAAGTTTTTAATCTATATAAAATGTGCTAATCTATATAAAGGATTTACATCCGTTTTGATTAATGTATAATTTTTCTAGCGCCTATATAATGTGAACTCCAATAGGAATTACTTAAACTACTTATAACAACACCTTTGCTGGTAGTTGAAGAAATAAATTGGTTATTTCCTACATAGATACCTACGTGAGAGGCTCCGGATTTATAAGTAGAAAAGAATACAAAGTCTCCTTTTTGAAGATGACTCTTACTTACTGAAGTTCCTTCATTATACTGAGATGCAGCTGTTCTAGATATGCTCATACCATGTTGTTTTAGGACATAATAGGTAAAACCAGAACAGTCAAATCCACTTGGGCTTGTACCACCCCAAACGTAAGGAGTCCCTAAATGGGATTTTGCAGTTGTAATGACCTTCTCTATGATGGATCTAGAAGGTAGTGAACCACGACTGCTTGTATTATTTAACTGACTATTTATGGTAGTCAAGGTAGCTGGGCCAACTATACCATCTATAGATAAACCATGATCTCTTTGGAAATTCATGACTGCATTTTTGGTATTTCGTCCAAAGATTCCATCAGCAGATCCTGCATGATATCCAAGGGAATTCAAAGTGCTTTGAAGTTTTTTTACATCGGAACCTCGTGTGCCATATTTTAAAAGTCGATCAAAACTACTAGAAGGATTGGAACCTTTATTTCCTAGTTTTTTCTCGAGGGAAGCGAAGGTATTAGGACCGACAATACCATCTGCCGAAAGGCTATGATCCTTTTGGAAATTTAATACTGCCTTTTTGGTATTTCGTCCAAAGATACCATCAGCAGATCCTGCATGATATCCAAGGGAATTCAAAGTGCTTTGAAGTTTTTTTACATCGGAACCTCGTGTGCCATATTTTAAAAGTCGATCAAAACTACTAGAAGGATTGGAACCTTTATTTCCTAGTTTTTTCTCGAGGGAAGCGAAGGTATTAGGACCGACAATACCATCTGCCGAAAGGCTATGATCCTTTTGGAAATTTAATACTGCCTTTTTGGTATTTCGTCCAAAGAT
>USMD01000082.1 GCA_900555725.1 uncultured Garciella sp.
GTCAGATGTGTATAAGAGACAGAAATATAGGTAATGCTAGAGAGGAGTGTTTTTATAATATAAAAATTATATATGAAATTTAGTTGATGAATGCATATTTTTCTTATTAAAGATAAAACTAAATAATCATATAATATGTAATTGAGGTGCTCCAATTGTTAAAAAATTATAAGAATTTTCAAGAAAAGCGTATGGATCTATTTAGGGAATTGGTTAAGGGCTTCTGGAATGAAAGTATCAAAGATTCTTCAGACCTAGAAGACCTAGCTCATAATATAGAGCATAAATATGGTTTTGATCATAAAGACATGCCCTTTATAAGAGATCATATGAGGGTTGCCATGGGCCTGGATCCCAAAGGCGATGCGGAATTTAGTAACGAATTAGCAGATATAAGGTCAAATAAAATTACTCAACCAGTTGTTACAAATATTAAAGGTCCTTGTGATACTTGTAGTGATTATAATAGTAATTGCACTGTAGAATGTAGGTATGAAGATCCTATTTATAGAAGAAATAGGGAACCTATAATCGTAGACAACAAATGCTTAAGCTGCGGTCATTGTGTCTCGGAATGTGATTTTGGTGCTATAGCTGACAAAATTGAATTTATACCTCTAATAGATTTATTAAAGGATAAACACACACCTGTTTATGCCACTGTTGCCCCGGCAATAGTAGGTCAATTTGGTGGTGAAGTTAGTATGGGACAGCTAAGAACAGCCTTAAAGTTACTAGGCTTTAAGGATATGATAGAGGTAGCTTTATTTGCAGATATATTAACGATAAGGGAAGCCCTTGAATTCAATAAACTAGTAAAGAGTAAAGAAGACTTCTTCTTAACTAGTTGTTGCTGTCCCGTTTGGTTCAACATGGTTAAAAAAAGTTATCCAGAGTTGAATAAAAAAATGTCTCCGTCGGTATCTCCTATGATAGCCTCTGGAAGAATCTTAAAAAGTCTATACAAGAATGCTAAAGTTGTATTTATTGGCCCTTGTATCGCTAAAAAGGCTGAAACAAAAGAACCAAGTTTAGCGGGAGCCATAGATTATGTGTTAAATTTTAGAGAATTAAAGGAAATATTTGAGGCTTTACAAATAAATTTAGAAGGTTTAGAACCAGATGATATTGATCAAGCCTCCTTAGGTGGGAGACTTTATGCCAGAACTGGTGGTGTAAGTTTTTCAGTTAAAACTGCAGTGAGTCGACTTGAACCTACAAGGGTCATAAAATTAAAGGCTAAAAAGGTGGATGGAGTAAGGGAATGTAAAAAAATATTGGATGATCTTCATAATGGTAAGGATGTAGACGCTAACTTTATAGAAGGTATGGGCTGTGTTGGTGGTTGTGTTGGTGGTCCAAGGGTAAATATTGATGTAGATACCGCCACAAAGAATGTTAATAACTTTGGAGAAGATTCATATATACTAACTCCCTTTGATAATAAAAATATTATGAAAATATTTGAAGACTTTAATATATCCAAGCTAGAGGATATAATGAAAAATGAAGAAATGATGAAAATACTGACAAGGGATTAAATTTGCAACTTTATTGTAAATAATTCACTCTATATTAATTCTCCCTTTTGCCATTTCTCAATCATTATATCCTACATTTCATTCGTAATGCTATAACTTTGATATTGCTTATAAGGTTAATGCTATTTCATAATTTTCCTTCATGACTTGACAGGAAGAATCAAACTCTTCTTTTTCTTCCCTAGTCATATGGAGTTCAATAATCTCTTCTACTCCATTGATTCCTAGAACTGCTGGTACAGAGGCATATACATCCTGCTGTCCATATTCCCCTTGTAGTAGAACAGATATTGGAAGGACTCTTTTTTCATCTGCAAAAATTGCCCTTGTAACTTCCGCAATGGCTGTTCCTATTCCAAACTCTGTGGATCCTTTTCCATTAAGGAACGAATGGGGTCAGAACGAATGGAACGAAGAACAAATGGGGTCAGGCTTGAATTATTTGGAACAAATGGGGTCAGGCTTGAATTATTTACTTATTTCTTCCCATCTTCTCATCACTTCTTCAACATAGGCTGTACCTTTGCTCTCTCCTGATCTTATTTTTGATATCATTGATGATGATAAATTAAGCTTTTGAGATAGCAATTTATTACTTACATTACAATAACTCTCACTCAGAAGAACAATGGCTTCACGAATATCTAATATCTTTTGGTTCCTTATTTTTTTTGTTACATAATAAAGCTTTATATCTCTGCTGAAATACATGACCCGTTCTATTATATTTATGATTAAACCATTGGGTATAAACCTGCTGAATTCTTTGCATAATCTGAGAGAGTGGAACATCTGTTACCTCGATTAGAAGATGAACGTGATTATCCATAATGCAATAGGCGTATAGTATAAAGCCTATTTTTTCTTTATATGAGGCTATTATATCTAAATATTTGTTTTTATGTATTCCTTCGCCTAACACATTTTCTCCATTATTTCCCCTAACCATTACATGGTATAGTGCTCCTGGATAATGGATTCGTGGTTTTCTTGCCATATTTATCACCGAAATCATCTTATCATCAATAAGTAAATAATTCAAGCCTGACCCCTTTTTCTACTTTTAATAAAAAACCGTGGAATAAAAATATCCACGGTTTTTTATGCTGGTTGTAGAATTATCTAAAAAGTTTGCCACTTATTATTAATTTTTGTATTTCATTTGTTCCTTCATATATCTGAGTTATCTTGGCATCCCTCATCATTCTCTCAACTTCAAACTCTTTCATGTATCCATTTCCACCAAGCATCTGAACTGCTTCTGTAGTTACATGCATAGCTGCATCCGTGCATGCTATTTTAGCTTTGGCAGCTGACAATCCATATGGTCTTCCCTCTTGTTTGTCTATGGCTGCCTTATACAATATATATTTAGCTTCTTCTATTTCAAGATCCAATTCAGCCATTTTGAATGCCAAATACTGCTGTTTGAACAATGGTTTTCCAAATTGTATTCTTTCTTTCATATACTGTTTTGCACGTTCAAATGCTCCTTCAGCTATTCCAAGGCCCTGGGCTGCAACTCCTATTCTTCCTCCATCCAATGTGCTTAATGCTATCTTTAACCCTTTTCCTTCTTCAGAAACTAAATTTTCTGCAGGAACCTTACAGTTTTCAAATACAAGTTCTGATACTTGAGCTGCCTTTATACCACACTTATCCTCTATTTTCCCTATTGAAAATCCAGGATAGTCTTTTTCAACTATAAATGCGGATAATCCTTTAGGTCCCTTGCTCTTGTCTGTTATTCCAAATACTAAAAATGTTTCTGAAAGAGGTCCATTTGTAATAAAGCACTTGGTACCATTTAATATATAATAATCTCCCTTTTTTTCTGCTGTAGTTGTTGCTGCTGATGCATCTGAACCCGCATTTGGTTCCGTCATTCCAAAAGATCCAAATTTCTTTCCGGACAATATATCTGGAAGATATTTTTTCTTCTGTTCTTCTGATGCATTATTGAATATGCCACCTGCACACAGGGATGTAGTTACAGAATATGATATTCCTACAGATGCATGTACCTTTGAAACTTCCTCTACAGCTAATACATAAGAGAGATAATCGGCTCCGGATCCACCATATTCCTTAGGATATGGCAATCCTATGAGTCCCATTTCTCCCATTTTCTTATATTTATCTATAGGGAATTCACTTTTTTCATCATTTTCAATCGCTATAGGTTTTAACTCCTTTTCTGCAAAGTCCCTTGCTGTTTTTTGTACAAGTTCCTGTTCTTTTGACAATTCAAAATTCATAATTTTTTCCTCCCTATTTTATTTATAATGTAAATTTTATTTTTGATTCTCATTCATTCTTAATAGCAATAATCATGCCATATATTTTAAAATTTGTAATGTGCTTTAATATCTCTCTATATAGGGCTTACCAATCACAATCTAAAACTGTACTTTATAAGTTATTGCATGTTGCAATAGGTTATTGCATATTGCAATGGATTTTTTGGATAAATATATTCAATCAAGCAAGCATTTCTTGAAATGCCTGAATACGAGTACGAACCTGTTCACTGTTTAATTGCTGCTGATCTATTTCAAGATAAAGTATAGGAATATCCTCATCTTCAAGTTGAGTTTTATATACAGGATAATCAAATTCTTCAGGATCACAGAATTTTAACATAGATACTACAACACCATCTGCATTGTTTTTCTTTACAAGATCCACTAAAATATCCCCTCTCTTTTTTTGTGGATCATAGGCCAATGAAAAGCCCTCAATATTTGCCCAAGCCTTTGCAAGTCTATTTATAGGATCTCCTCCTCCAGGTACATCAGTACTAAATTGTAATGTTTCCTGAGCTAGATTATCTCCAACTACATATAAGTTGTTATCCTCCATTATTTTTAGAAGTTCATCTGGTTCAGCCATTATACCAGTTAGAACAACTTTTTTCCCATTACATTTGAATTTATCCATCTTATCAAGTTCTGTTATTAATTTTTCAACCAACTTGGTATGTTTGGCTTTATCCATAAAATAGGAACTCTTTATAACTTTATGCCTGTTTAGTGGTGTAATTATATCAAGATGATCATTTGCTACTTCAGTAAATTTTCTCATAATCTTTCTGTGCTTGTTATAAACTTCTATACTCTTTGAAATATCTTCATCACTAATTTTATGCCCGCCTATCTCTTCAAGTTTCCTTTTTACCTTTGTATATTCACTTTCAAGAAGCCTTATACCAGCTTCTAGTTTTCTATTATGAGGATATACAATTTGTATTAATGGAATATCCGTTACTGAAACCTTCCAATCTTGGCCTATACATTTTAAAGTATCACAAAGTGAAGGAATAATAACTCCTGAAATGTCATCATATTCTCCCTTAATTCCAAATTCCAAGGAAGCTTGTATTAGTGAGCAGGCAAATGCAGGAAGATATGATTTTGCCCTATCAATTTCAACTTGTCCGCCCCAAAGTCCAACGGGAAGCATATTCGCAGCATATACTATTTCCTCAGGACAATATTCTGGAAAACATCCTATTGCTTTATGACCGGTTTCATTTTTATAATCTTTTACAGCTTTCTTGGGATCCTTAACGACCTTATCCATCTGTGATAAAATATCTTCTACTTTACTCATTTTCATTGCCCCCCTGTTTTTTATTCCCTTCCATTATTTCTGCCAGTCCTTGTATTCTAGTCTCAAATTGTGCCTTGGTGAAATTTCTTGGATCGGATTGATCTCCATCAAATCTGGTGTATGGTACTCCCGTATTCTCTTCTACTTTTCTTGCAAGCTCATATTGAAGAAAGTCCATTATTTTACAACTTCTATTCATGTGGTATATTGCACCATCACATTTAAACTCCTTTATTACATTTGTTCTACTATCTATCAATCTATCGATATTGATATTATTAAGAAGTGCACTATAGGCTTTTGCCATTCCATCCAGATCTCCCGATTCATACTGAATAGCCCATGTATCAAGATAAGCACTTCCAACCATATTTATTCCATATTTAGTTAAGAGCTTCAATTTATAACTTAAATAATTCCAACATGGTATCCCATCATACATGATTCTGTATTTCTCTTCTCCTCTAAAGGTGGTTTCTCCATTGACGATATTTTCCTTGAGTTCTTTTATAAGTTGTGCAAAGGTATCTACAGTTTCCTGTTTGCCGCGAGCGCAAACTATAATAGCCATATAGTTGAATAAGTCAAATCCCCCCATTGGTGAAGGAACGTTTTTGGCCAGACTCATTGCTTCCTTCCACAGACTGCCTGCCTTTGATGAAATATCCATGACTTTTTTAAATTTATTTTCATCAAATTTTTTGCCTGTTATTTTTTCCAATTGCCTTATTGCCTCTTCAAATTGCCCTTTTATATAATCAACTTTTTCCTGGGTTACTTCATAATCCACATTATATGGAGTATCAATCATAATTAGAGGTATATTATAGTGTTTTGCAAGATTTTCGTACCACTTTTCTACAGTATTGCACAAATTGGTACAGCACAAAATAAAATCAGGTTCGGGTATATTCAAAGCCTCACATTGCTTCTCATACATATATCCTAGGTTTACTCTTGCATAAGAACATATATCATTTGAATATCCCTTGCTTTCTGCAGTTTCACAGAGATCAAGTGAACCATGTTTTGCAGATACTGCAGCTGCATGATTTTCAGGATAAACAACATTAAGGCCAAAAGCTTCTGGAATCTCCTGTGGAAATATTGATGTAGCCCATCCTACAAGTTCCCCATTCTTTTTAGCTTTTGAAGCTTGTTCATATCCATCACTGATTATTTTTTTACACATTTCCATTGCTTTAGATTTTCCCATTGTAAACATTCCTTTCTCGATTTTATTCATTCATTTCTTCCCAGGCATATATAGCAGCCCCTAATGCCCCAATTATCTGTGCATATTTAGATACACTTATAGGTAATCCTATTTCTTTTTCCATAAATCTAACCACACTGCCATTTTTGGCAACTCCACCAGTCATAGCTACATCTTTTTCTATTTCAATCCTCTTTGCAAGGCTGGATACCCTCCTTACAATAGATCTATGAATCCCTGCAACAATATCTTCGGGCTTTTCTCCTTCAGATAAATGGGAAATAACTTCTGATTCAGCAAAAACTGTACATGTACTACTTATATCAACTTCATTTTTTGATTTGTCAGCAAGCTTTGACAAGTCACAAGTTTTAACTTCAAGAACATTGGCCATTACATCTAAGAAACGACCTGTCCCTGCGGCACATTTGTCATTCATTACAAAATTCATAAGCCTTCCTTTTGAATTCAGTTTCAATACTTTAGCATCCTGACCTCCAATGTCTATTATTGTTCTGACATTAGGAAATATATTATATGTTCCTTTCGCATGACAGCTCAGTTCACTTATTTGCTTATCAGCATAATCAAAATTCATTCTTCCATAACCAGTTGCAATAATTCTGCTTATATCTTTTCTAGTTAGTTGTGAAGATTTAAATAATTCTTGAAGCACACGGGAAGGCCCGCTTGTACCTGTTCCAACCGGAACAATACTACTGGATACTATATCCTTGCCACCTTTTAAAATAACGCCCTTAGATGCGGTAGAGCCTATATCTACACCCATAGTGTACATATAACAGCACCTACTTTCTGTAGTTTTGTAATCATGCTATTGCCTGATTATCTTTAAATTTTTTAATTTCTTCTGGTGAATATCCCAATGTTGTCATTATTTCATTAGTATTTTCTCCAAGTTTTGGAGCAGGACTTGGAGTTTCTTGTTCTATTGTATTAAATTTAACTGGTGAATTTACAAGGACACCTGTATTCCCATTTTCATATTTTATTTTGCGTAAGTAATTGTTATCCCAAGCTTGAGGATCGTTTACAATATCTTCCCATGATTGGATTTTTTCAAATGCTAAATCTGCTTTTGTGAATTTTTCCGCCCATTCAGACAAATCTCTTTTTTGAATTTCTTCTTGTATTATCTGAGACATCTCTTTAGAATTTTTCACAGCATTTTCAACTGTACTAAACCTTTTATCTGTAGCCAGATCTTCGCGTCCAATTGCCTTGCAAAAAGCATTTATATATCTTGCATATTCCTGTACACATATTTCTATCCATTTTCCATCTTTACACTTATATGAATTTATAAGTGGACTTGGTGGCTCTTTTCTAGTTATAGGCCATCTATCTTTTTCATTCTTGCAATATTGAGTAGCTGCAATCATTACATCCATATCATATATAGCTGTGTTGTACAGCCCTACTGTAACTTTTGCACCTTTTCCAGTCTTGTTTTTTCTATAAAGCGCAGCACATATTCCTGCACCTAGGAACATTCCCGCCTGATTGTCACCAAATCCTACAACCGGATTGATTGGTGAAGTACCTCTTTCCATCATAGGTCCCATTACTCCACCTCTTGCAAAATAAGCCGTATAATCAAATCCCGCCTTAGATCTGTCAGGACCTTTTTCACCATATCCCAATATCTGGGCAAAAATAAGCCCTGGAAACTTTTCTTGAAGGGTTTCATAGCCCAACCCTCTTTTTTTCAATGATACGCTTCTTATATTGGTAATAAATACATCTGACTGTTTTAAGATCTTGTAGAGTACATCAACTGTCTCTTATACACATCTGACGCTGCCGACGATCTTACGC
>USMD01000083.1 GCA_900555725.1 uncultured Garciella sp.
ACGCGTAAGATCGTCGGCAGCGTCAGATGTGTATAAGAGACAGTTATAAAGCTATCCTTGAATGAAGTCAATAATTAATCTGAATTTTTCTATCTTTCTGAAAACCTTTCTTTAACGCTTATTTTATTTTTTGATTGAAGTGTATAATTTAGGGTAAAAAGGAAACAGATATACTATAATACTTATTAATGCACAAGGAGGAAAAAATATGAGTTTTAAAGTAAATGAAACTGTAACATGGGTAGGAAAAATAGATTGGGAATTAACAAAGTTTCATGGTGAAGAGTATTCGATACATAAGGGAACCTCTTATAACTCGTACCTTATACGAGATGAAAAGACCGTTTTAATAGATACTGTTTGGGCACCCTATGCAGAGGAATTTGTAGAAAATCTAAAAAAAGAAATTGATTTAAATAACATTGATTATATTATCATTAATCATGGAGAAATTGATCATAGCGGATCTCTTCCTGAATTAATGAGAGAAATCCCTGATACCCCTATTTATTGTACACAAAATGCAATAAAATCCTTAAAGGGTCATTATCATCAAGATTGGAATTTTGTACCAGTAAAAACAGGGGATAAATTGAATATAGGTAGTAAGGAGTTTATCTTTATTGAAGCAAAAATGCTTCATTGGCCGGATACTATGTTTAGCTATCTTACTAAAGATAATATTTTATTTAGTAATGATGCCTTTGGACAACACTATGCCTCTGAATATATGTACAATGATTTGGTAGATCAAGCTGAACTTTATCAGGAAGCAATCAAATACTATGCAAATATTCTAACTCCCTATAGTAAAATGGTGGAAAATAAAATCAAAGAAGTTCTAGATATGAATGTACCTGTAAATATGATTTGTACAAGCCATGGAGTAATTTGGCGAGATAATCCACTGCAAATTGTAAATCAATATATGAAATGGGCAAAGGATTATCAAGAGAATCAAATAACCATTATTTATGACACCATGTGGAATAGTACTAGAAGAATGGCAGAAATCATTGGTAAAGGTATAAAGGATGTAAATCCAGATATTAATATTATAATACACAATTCAGCTAAGCGAGATAAAAATGATATTATTACCGATGTCTTCCGATCAAAAGCCATCTTAGTAGGTTCCCCCACAATAAATGGTGGTATCCTTCACTCAGTTGCTGGTATATTAGAGGAAATGAGGGGACTTAGGTTTAAAAAGAAAAAAGCAGCAGCCTTTGGCAGCTATGGCTGGGGTGGTGAATCCGTAAAAATGATCACAGAAGGATTAGAAAAAGGTGGCTTTGAAATCATGAATGATGGAATAAAAATCCTTTGGAGACCAGATAAAGAGGCTAAGGCTAAATGCTATGAATATGGAAAAGAAATCGGTAAGATGTTAATGGAATAATCGTAGCTTAATCCATTGGATAGGATATCCATCAATCCCCAAGCAGTCAATCAAGATCTTCTAAGCTTCAGATAGAGTAAAAACTCTATCTGAAGCTTAGAACTCTGTTTATACACTGGGAGAGTATCAAAGATGGGAGCGTTCGGATAAAACCTCTATGACCATATACAAAAAATTCCTTTATTAATATTTCCCCATAATGTCCTCTACAAAATTTTCTTCTCCAAAATAATCCCCTAGATCTTCTCCTAAATATCCTGCATTTAGAAAAAGAAAGGCTAGATCCTCTTTAGATTGATTGTAATTTTTTGTATCCCCTTGCTCTAAATAATAACTTAACATCACTAAGATATTAGATATATCCTCTGCTAAGGTATTTACTTTTTCATAGATTTCTTCTTCATTTTCAGGAACTTCTATATTCTGAAATTTCTCTATCTCTGTAATAAATTCTTGACATGCAGATATCATTTTTTATCTTTTCTTCTTTTTTCATGTCCGATTCTTCTAACTTTCTAAAGTTCATAACCTGATCTATGGAAGCTTTATACATATTTTTTAATTGGTTATGAAAGGTATTCTCTTGTTTATTTATGCATCCTACCAATAGAGAAGTACTAATAATTATATCATAGATTGTCTCTCCATTTATATTTATAAAAAAGTAAATAATACTTTATTTTTTCTTAAAAAATAGATATACTAAAAGATATAGTATTAATACCAGGTACTAACACTTAATAATAGACGGAGGTTTTTTTATGAATTTACCTGAATTAAAAATAGGAAATTTGATTGCCAAAATCCCCATCGTACAAGGAGGAATGGGAGTAGGAATTTCCCTTTCTTCTTTAGCAGGAGCTGTTGCTGCTCAAGGTGGAATTGGAGTAATATCAGGAGTAGAAATTGGATTTAATGAACCCGATTATGATAAAAATAAAAGAAAGGCAAATATTAGAGCATTAAAACATCATATTCAAAAAGCAAAGGAAAAATGTAAGGAAGGAATTATAGGGGTTAATATTATGACTGCTTTAAATAATTTTGACGAAATGGTAAGAGAATCAGTAAATGCAAAGGTAGATATTATATTTGCTGGAGCTGGATTACCATTAAAGCTTCCTAAATACACAAAGGAAAGTGATACCAAGATTGCTCCTATTGTTTCCTCCGGTAGAACAGCTAGAGTTATCTGTAAAAGTTGGGATAGACATTATGGTGTACTTCCTGATGCCATTGTAGTAGAAGGACCAAAGGCTGGAGGCCATTTAGGCTTTTCCAAAGACACCTTAGATACCCCAGAGAATCAATTAAATAACTTATTATCTGATGTTTTAAATACTATAAAACCCTATGAAGCAAAATACAATAAAAAAATTCCTGTGATTGCAGGAGGAGGAGTTTTTGATGGAAAAGATATCGCGAATTTAATGAAAATAGGTGCATCTGGCATACAAATGGGAACTCGATTTGTGGCTACTTATGAATGCGATGCCTCCGAAGAATTTAAAAAAGCTTATATCAATGCGAATGAAGAGGACCTAGAAATCATCCAAAGTCCTGTAGGAATGATTGGTCGCGCCATTCGAAATCACTTTTTAGATGAAGTAAAATCCGGTTCTAAAAAACCCATCAAATGTTTTACCAATTGTTTAAAAACCTGTAATCCTGACAATGCTCCCTATTGTATCGCACAAGCCTTAATTAATGCTCAAAAAGGTAATATGGAATCAGGTTTTGCCTTTGCAGGAGTAAATGCCTATAGAATTAATAAAATCCAATCGGTAAAGGAACTTATGACAGAGCTTGTGGAAGAAACAAAAAAGTATTTTTATTCTGAAAAATAATATGATTGAAAAAGAGTCTACTAAATCCAGTAGGCTCTTTTTTCAATTAAATAAAGGTCATATATAGAACCTTTCGCCTATATCTATATAATATCAAGTGATTCTTAGAAAAACTTATCTAAACGCATAAATGATAGCGTTCAAGCAAATTGATCATAAGATTTGAAAGGAGCTTCACCATGAAATCTAATCGTATATCTTCCTATGATATTGCCTTTACCTATATTGGTGCCGTAATTGGAGCAGGCTTTGCGTCTGGTCAAGAAATCTTTCAATTTTTTACAGTCTTTGGTATTAAAGGATTGTTAGGCATTATCCTCTCTACGATTCTCTATATTTTGTTTGGCTATATTATTATGGACTTGGGCTCTAGAATAAATTGTTCTTCTTACACAGACATGCTCCGTTTTTCCAGTGGAAAATACTTAAGTACTTTTATGGAGACCATTATTAGCTTTTTTTTATTTACTTCCATGATTTCTATGTTTGCTGGAGGAGGGGCTTTGTTGAAACAACAATTTGGTATTTCAACCATATGGGGAAGTCTTTTGATGACCATAGCTACCACAATCACAATATTATTAGGAATAAAAGGTATGATTCAGTCCATGAGCGCATTAGTACCTTTTTTATTGTTTTTCATTATCGGTATTAGTATCCTATTTATCAGCTCTTTCCCCATTTTTCTTAACAACTTAGATATCAATCATTCTCCCAGCGGTCTTATTGGGAATTGGTTCCTGTCCGCTATTTTATACTTCTCTTATAATATGGTTATTGCCATTGCTGTATTAGGACCTGTGGGGGGGGAAATAAAAAATAAAAATACTCTTCTAAAGGGAGCTGCTTTAGGAGGTCTTGCTCTAGGAATATGTTGTTTGTTGATTGATCTTTCTCTATGGGGAATTTCAAAGGAAGTAAGTACAATAGAGATGCCTATGCTCTACATTGCCGGTAAAATCTCCCCTATTATTCAATTCTTTTATATCATTGCCCTCTTTATTAGTATTTATACCACTGCTGTAGGGAGCTCCTTTGGTTTTATTCGTGGTGTTATGAATACTACAAGAGGAAAATCTAAATTTTTTATTATTAAAATTATGCTTTTAGCCTTTTTATTTAGTAATGTAGGATTTTCTAACTTAGTAAAATATCTTTATCCTATTGAGGGCTATATGGGGATTATTTTATTAATGTGCCTACTTTGGGGAAGAATAAAATTACTGATAAAGCAAAAAAGATAGGTATTTAAATACCTATCTTTTTTCATTATTTTATCTTCTCTACTCCAGCAGTCCATTTACTTACTAAATCTTGATTCTCATCTACCCACTCTCTTGCAGCTTCTTCTGGATCTACTCCATCATTAATCTTTACCATGATTTTTTCTATATCCTCTGATTTCCAATAAAAGTTGTCTAAAATTTGATAAGCTTCAGGCATATCTTCTTTTAATCCCTTACGTGTAATAGTATTGATATGTTCTGCTTCCCCAAAGGATCCCTTTGGATCTTCTAAATATTTTAGATCATATTTTTGGAACTTCCAATGGGGTGACCAGCCAGTTACTACAATTGGTTCTTTATCTTCAATGGCATCTCCTAATGCTTGTGTCATTGCAGCACTAGAACTTGTCTGCAGGGTATAATCCAATCCATAGTCTTTTATGGCCTTTTCAGCAGCTTGTACAACACCAGCACCAGCATCAATACCAGTGATTGTCTGATTTAACCCCTTTGCTTTCTTTAAATCCTCTATAGAATTTATATCTTTCATATAAGTTGGAACAACTAATCCGATTTTTGCTTCTTCCAAATTTGGACCTAAATCATCGACATCATCTTTAAAATCTTCATAATAATCCGCATGGGTTGCAGGTAACCATGCACTTACAATTGCATCTGTATTACCAGTAGCTACTGCATTCCACATTGGTCCATTTTCTACCTGAGTAATTTCCACATCGTAACCCATATCTTCTAGTACAACTTTCATAACATTAGTAGAAGCAATTTCAGTATCCCAAGCAACATATGCTAGGTTAATGGATTTACCATCTGTTTGCGAATCGGCAGTTCCTTTTTCTCCTCCATTGCTACTACACCCTACTACTAATAAGGTTAAAATTGCAATAGCAACAATTCCAAGTTTTTTCCAATTATTTTTCATAAAACTCTTATCCCTCCTTATTTCCATATAATTTTTATGTAATAATTTCTCTATAGCAAATTACTTCACATCCCTAAAAATTTCTTTTATTTACTGCTTGGATTAAACGATCTAATATAATAGCTAATATTACAATAGATAACCCAGCAGCAAATCCTTGCCCTGCATTATTTCTAGTAATAGCTCTATAAACTTCTGTTCCTAATCCTTCAGCACCAATCATAGATGCAATAACAACCATAGAAAGTGCTAACATAATGGTTTGGTTTATTCCTTGCATAATGGTTAATTTAGCTAATGGAAGTTGTACCTTAAATAATTTTTGACTTCCAGTTGAACCAAAAGAATCTGCTGCTTCTATTAATTCTGTAGGGACCTGTCGAATCCCTAGATTTGTCAATCTTACCACTGGTGGCATTGCAAATATTACAGATGCAATAATACCAGGTACCATACCTATACCAAAGAAAGAAACTGCTGGTATTAAATATACAAAGGCAGGCATGGTCTGCATAAGGTCTAGTATTGGTGTTATTATTTCCCTTACAGTGTTATTTCTAGACATCCAAATTCCAAGGGGGATCCCAATTATAATAGCTATAATACTAGATGTTAAAATTAAAGATAGGGTAAGCATTGTGTGTTCCCAATAATCTAAATTCCATATTAATAATAACCCCAATAAAACAAATATAGGCAATCCCCATATCTTTTTGGTTAAATAGATACTTAGTCCTACTAAAATAGAAATAAAAACAATGGGAGAAATAGCAATCAAAACATTACTTAAAAGACTTACAAAGCTATCTAAAAAATTATTAATAGGATCAAAAAACCATTGAGCATTGTCTCTTAACCATTCTACAAGAACATCAATCCAGTTAACTAGGGGTATTTGGGGTATGTTTGTCATCATTATTCACCTCATTTCCTGCAAGTGCTGCAAGCACCGCTCCTCGTACAATAATTCCTTTCAATATCTTTCCTTCCACAACGGCTACAGGTACAGGGGCATTATACACTACTTCAAACAAATCATTTAATGATAGCTCTGGATCTACCACGGGTACATTGGTATCTATAATCTCTTTTATATTTTTGTTCCCTTTCTTTACAGCTTCTGAAGCTGCCTCTGCTGTTACAACTCCTAAGAACTCATGATTTTTATTGATCACATAAACACTAGAAATTCCTGCTTGCCTCATACGTTGAAGGGCAACCCGTGGGCCATGTTTTTCCAGCTCAATGGTTTCTGGTCTTTTCATTACATGCTGTGCTGAAAATACCTTAGATCGGTCTACATCTTCAACAAATTTTTCAACATAATCATTGGCAGGATTGGTCATAATCTCCTCTGGAGTTCCAATCTGAACAATGACTCCATCTTTCATAATAGCAATTCGATCCCCTAGTTTAAGAGCTTCATCTAGATCATGAGTAATAAAAATGATGGTCTTTTGCATCGTAGATTGTAAATCTAAAAGCTCATCTTGCATTTCTTTACGAATTAATGGATCAAGAGCTGAAAAAGCTTCATCCATTAATAAAATATCTGGATCGTTTGCTAAAGCTCTAGCAAGTCCTACCCTTTGCTGCATTCCTCCAGATAATTGTTGTGGATATTGATCTTCATAACCTGCTAATCCTACTAATTCCAACGCTTTAAGAGATTTTTCTCGAATTTTTTCCTTTTCTACTCCCTGAATTTCTAATCCATATCCTGCATTTTCTAAAATCGTTCGATGAGGAAATAATCCAAAGTGTTGGAATACCATACTAATTTTTTTCCTTCTTGTCTCTTGTAATTGTTGTTTATTCATTTTAGCTAAGTCTTGTCCATCTATAAGCACATTACCTGATGTTGGCTCAATTAAGCGATTAATTAATCGAATCAAGGTAGATTTTCCACTCCCAGAAAGCCCCATAATTACAAATATCTCTCCAGAATATACTTCAAAAGAAGCCCGGTTCACACCTACTGTCATACCTGTTTCTTTTAAAATTTCATTTTTATCTTTTCCTTGATCTAAAGATTTTAAAACCAACTGAGGATTTTTACCAAAAATTTTGCTTAAATTTTTGACTTCTACCTTTAACATGTATTCACCCCATTCTATATTTCGTTTACTAACAATATTTTTATGATATTTACTATTTTTAAAAACTCTTTTTTTCTGACAAGTTGTTACCTTTTATTGTAACGAATTTTATACTTAAATTCAAGGGATATATCTGTTTATATATTATAATTAAAACGTAAAGTTTAAACTGTAAAAACTTTTTATCCTATTATTCTCTAAAATGCTGACACATACCTTCATTTCCTACTTTCTATTCCTATTGCAATAATTCATTTATATCTATAATATTATTACCAAAAGTAGTATAATCTATATTAAAGTTATATTATCAGT
>USMD01000084.1 GCA_900555725.1 uncultured Garciella sp.
TAATAAATTTAATAAATCTTTTTTGTTTATTGTATTAGATGCTCTATTTATATATTTTTGAAAATGTTTTAAAATATCTTTTTGTAAAATAGATTCGATATCAATTTCTGAAAAACCCTTATATTTTAATTGAGTGAGCTTTTGTTCAATAAAATCATAAATGTTATCGGATTTAAAAGTAGAGTCAAAATTCTTTTGCTCTCTTTTAGGAGAAAATTTAAAAAATTCGATTTCTCCTCCTTCTAATTTATTCCACAATAATTTATGATCTCCTTCTTTGAGAAGTCCTTCTCTAATATAAGGGGAAAGGGTCTTAATCTCTATTTTAATATCCTCCCCTAGATTAGTTAAAAATTTAGAGTAAGCCTTAGCACATGCAATTTGAATATCACTTTTTAATTGACCAATATTATTGGGACAATCATAAGATAAAAAAGCTTTTATGGCATTATAAGATACATAGATTTCTTTATTTAGTTTAATACTTTCTTGTTTAAAAAAGTACTTAATGAGATAGAGCTTTTCATCAAAGCTTCTTTCCTTTAGGGGTGGAATTGTAATCATCATGGGAATTCTACGGATAAAAGTCTGCAAAAGAGAAGAATTAGGATCTTCTGTAGTTGCAGCAATAATGAAAGCGTTGGAAGTTCGTAAGGTATTATCTCCTATCCGTCTAAAAGTTTTTGAGTCTAAAAAAGTAAATAGACTTTCTTGTCCTTCGGGCGGAAGCCTGTGAACTTCGTCTAAAAATAAAATTCCTCCATCTGCTTTTTCAATAAGCCCTTGCTTATTAGATTCTGCCCCTGTATAAGCTCCTTTTTTTACTCCGAAGAGTTGGGAAACTAATAGTTGGGGATTATTACTATAGTCAGCACAATTAAAAGAAATAAAGGGAGAACTTTTTTCTAATACTTTCATATCTACAGCATATTGATATATTAATGAGGCAAACATAGATTTTCCAACACCGGTTTGTCCTAAAATTAAGGTAGGCAGTCCTCTTGGTGGATATAAGATGGCGGCTTTAGCTTGTTCTACTGTTTGCTTTAAACTAGGGTTATGTTTTACAAATTGATCTATTTTACTTTCTTTTTCACTTTTGATTTTATCTGCTACAAAAAATAGAACGGGTCTTCCAGAGGATTTTGTAACCTTACCCTCTTTATACAATTTATTTAGTTCATGGCTTACATTGGATCTGCTCATCCCTAAAATAGAAGCCAATGTTTTGGTATTGATTCCATTTTTATGATCTGATAGTTCTACTAATTTATGATAGATTTTGGTTTTATTGTTCACAGTTTTCCTCCTTTTCTTTTAAAATGCCCATTTAATCCTCTGTTTATATTATACGACAAAATGCAGCATTTTTCTATTAATAGTGTTTAATTGTTTAAACACTACTTAAAATTTTGTAATAAAGAAGTTTAAATTATTTAAACACTATTAATATTATTTAAACACTAATTTTAAGAAATTGACCAAACCCTAATAAAGAGGGACAAAATAAATCCTAAATAGAGTTTGGCATGAGACTTGCTATTATAATTTATTAACATTGTTTAAAGTAAAAAAAATTTATGATAAAGCTTTAAATGCTGAAAAGATCTATTTCTGTAAACGATGCAATAGGAAAAACAAAGAAAGAAGGTGTGCCAAGGAATAAAAAAATGATATAAATAAGAACTTTACAGATAAAAATATATTGCTGTATTATTGTTTTATTTTTTCCATATAATTAGATATAGACTGTCATAGTTGAAAAAATATTATAGAATTTTTCCAAAAATTATTTTTGGGTTATGGAATTTACAAGGACAAGAGATTATAAACTGATATAAAGAAATGGATTTCTATAGGAAGAATCAAACTAGAGGAGGAAATGAAATGCTAGGAATTGGAGCATCCCCTGGGATTGCAATTGGGAAAGCCTATGTACTTACCCACCAGGAAATTGAAGTCAATCAAGAAAATATTGAGGAGGATAAGGTTTTAGAAGAAATACAAAGATTCGAAGAAGCTGTTGAGAAATCCAGGAAACAATTACAAAGGATTAAAGAGCAGGCAATTTTGGAATTAGGGCAATCCCAAGCAGAGATTTTTCAAGCACATCTTTTGGTATTGGAAGACCCTGAGTTTATTGGAAAGATAAAACTTTCTATAGAAAAGGAAAAAATGAATGCTGCCTATGGTACCCAAAGGGTTATGAATCAATTTATTGCCGCCTTTGAAAGTATGGAAAATACTTACTTTAAAGAAAGAGCAGCAGATATTAAGGACGTAGGGACTAGACTGATCAAAAATATTTTAGGAATTGCTTCCCAGGATTTAGCATCTATACAAGAAGATGTTTTGATCATCGCCCATGATTTAACACCTTCAGATACAGCACAAATGAATAAAAATAAAGTACTGGGTTTTGCAACAGATATTGGAGGAAGAACTTCCCATACAGCCATTATGGCAAGAAGTTTAGAAATTCCTGCAGTAGTAGGATTAAAAGAAATTACACAACAGGTACAACAGGGAGATACGATTATTTTAGATGGATTAACAGGAAAGGTATTTATCAATCCATCAAAACAACAACTTGAAACATATCAAACAGAGAAAGAGAAATATGAAAATTATAGAAAGGAATTAGAAAAGTTAAAAGAATTACCAGCCCAAACTTTAGATGGTCATAAAGTAGAAATAGCAGGAAACATTGGTACTCCAAAAGATGTAGAAGGAGTTCTTAAAAATGGAGGGCAAGGGATAGGATTATACCGAACAGAATTTCTATATATGAATCGAGATACCATGCCTACAGAGGAAGAACAATTTCAAGCCTACAAAGAAGTATTAGAAAAAATGGAAGGGAAACCAGTCATTATTCGGACCCTAGATATAGGAGGAGATAAAAAACTTCCTTATCTAGATACCCCGGATGAAATGAATCCCTTTTTAGGTTGGAGAGCTATACGAATCTGTTTAGAGAACAAAGAAATGTTTAAAACCCAATTAAGGGCAATTTTACGGGCTAGTATCTACGGACAAACATTGATTATGTTTCCTATGATTTCAGGAGTCCAAGAAGTAAGAGAAGCAAAATTAGTATTAGAAGAGGCAAAAAAAGAATTAGAAGATCAAAACATAGATTATGATCAAAATATAAAGGTAGGAATTATGGTAGAGATTCCATCTGCAGCCGTGAGTGCAGATATCATAGCGAAAGAAGTAGATTTCTTTAGCATAGGGACCAATGATCTATGTCAATATACTTTAGCTGTAGATAGAATGAATGAGAAGATCTCTCATCTTTATCAACCTCTTCACCCCGCCATTCTTCGTTTAATAAAAAATGTCATTGATGCCTCTCACAAAGAAGGAATCTTTACAGGGATGTGTGGGGAGATGGCAGGAGATGCTATGAGTACCCTGATTCTTTTAGGTTTAGGATTGGATGAATTTAGTATGAGTGCCTTATCTATCCCCCAAATAAAAAAGATGATACGAAGTGTAAGTATAGAGCAAGCAAAACAAATTGCTCAAAAAGCTCTCTATCTATCAACTCCAGAGGAAATCAAAGAGATGATAAAAGAGAATTTAAATCAATTAAATATCACAATAATGTAAGGAGGAAATTTATTATGACACAGAAATCAGTAGTAGTTGAGAATGCTACAGGGTTACATGCAAGGCCAGCTTCATTATTTGTTCAAAAAGCAAATCAATTTAAATCAGATATTTTTGTTGTAAAAGATGGAAATAAAATCAATGTAAAAAGTATCTTAGGGATTTTGGCAGCAGGGATTTCAAAGGGAACAGAAATCACCATAGAAGCCAATGGTCCCGATGAAGAAGCAGCAGTAAAAGCTTTAGTAGAATTAGTAGAAAATAAATTTAATGAGGAATAAATATAAAATTTAGAATGGAGGAATACCTATGCCATTAGTAACTTCAACTGAATTGTTTCAAAAAGCTTACAAAGGAAAGTATGCAATCGGTGCTTTTAATGTAAACAATATGGAGATTATCCAGGGAATCGTTGGAGCAGCTCAAATTGAAAAGTCTCCTTTAATATTACAAGTCTCTGCCGGTGCTAGAAAATATGCTAGTCCTGTTTATCTTAAAAAATTAGTAGAGGCTGCTGTAGAAGATACGAACTTACCGATTGTCCTTCACTTAGATCATGGGGAAAACTTTGAAATCTGTAAAGCCTGTGTAGATGATGGCTTCACCTCTGTTATGATTGATGGTTCCCATCTTCCCTTTGAGGAAAACATTGCTGTTACAAAAAAAGTAGTAGACTATGCCCACAAGCGGGGAGTAGTAGTAGAAGCAGAACTGGGACGTCTAGCAGGGATTGAAGATGCAGTCAATGTAAGTGATAGAGATGCAACCTTTACTGATCCTGACCAAGCTGTAGAATTTATAAAGCGAACTGGGGTAGACTCCTTGGCCATTGCTATAGGAACTAGTCATGGAGCCTTTAAATTTAAGGGAGAACCAAGATTAGATTTTGAACGATTAGAAAAGATCACCAATCTTTTACCTGATTTTCCATTGGTATTACATGGAGCTTCCTCAGTGCCCCAAGAATTTGTAGAATTAACCAATCAATATGGAGGAAAGGTACCAGGGGCCCAAGGTGTACCTGAAGAAATGTTAAGAAAAGCTTCCAAATTTGGAGTATGTAAGATTAATATTGATACAGATTTACGACTCGCCATGACGGCATCTATTCGAAAGGCCTTTGTAGAACATCCTGAAAACTTTGATCCAAGAAAGTATTTAGGCCCTGGAAGACAAGCCATTCAAGATATGGTACAACATAAAATTCGAGACGTTTTAGGCTCCAGCAATACACTATAAATTTTATTAAACAACTTATTTACTAGTTAATGGTTATATTAACAATATTGCAGCATTCTTTAAATATTTTAAAGTAGCATGAAAGGGAGGAAATATCATGAAAAAAATCGGGATACTAACCAGTGGCGGGGATGCTCCAGGTATGAATGCTGCCATTCGTGCTATTGTAAGGACTGCTATTTATCATCATCTAGAAGTGGTAGGCATTATTAGAGGTTACGATGGTTTAATTCACGGAGATATAAGACCTATGGGAATATCATCAGTTTCTGACATTATTCATAGAGGAGGGACCATATTATATACAGCCCGTAGTAAAGAGTTTATAACTGAGAAGGGACAAGAAGAAGCGGTTTCTCAACTAAAAAACGCAGGGGTGGATGGGCTAGTGGTGATCGGTGGAGATGGTTCCTTTCGAGGTGCCCAAAAGCTAAGCGAATTAGGAATCAAAACCATTGGGATTCCAGGAACCATAGACAATGATATCCCCTGTACAGACTATACCATAGGTTTTGATACAGCAGTGAATACTGTTTTAGACGCCATAAGTAAAATACGAGATACCTCCTCCTCCCATGAAAGAGCAAATATTATCCAGGTCATGGGGAGAAATTGTGGAGATATCGCCCTATATGCTGGCCTAGCCGGTGGAGCAGAAGCGATTATTGTACCTGAAAGGGAATTTGACCTGGAAGCTGTTTGTAAAAAGATATTACAAGGAAAGAAACGGGGAAAACGCCATAGTATTGTCCTATTAGCAGAAGGAGCAGGAAAAGCCTATGACGTAGGAAAATTGGTACAAGAGAGAACAGGAATTGAGACAAGGGCCACTATTTTAGGTTATATTCAAAGAGGGGGTTCCCCAACGGCTTTTGATAGAATACTAGCCAGCAAAATGGGATCTATGGCAGTAGAATTATTGCGACAGGGAAAGAGTAGTCGAATAATTTGTATTCAAAATAATAAATATATTAATATAGATATCAATGAAGCTCTAGCTATGAAAAAGAAATTGAATGATGACTTCTTTCAATTGTCCGCAATGCTTTCCATTTAAAATCTCAATTTAATTTATAAAAAAGAGGATTTATTTCTCTATCTCTAAATTTCTTTATTTACGAAGTAAAGATAAATGCAGATAGAGAAATGAATTGATTTATGGTATAATTATTAATAATAATGATTTTTGAGATAAAATAGGATTTTCTTTTCTAGATGTTTTGTTTAAAAAACGTCTGGAAAGGAAGATCCTAAAATCATTTAATCCTAAAATAGGATAAATATAGTATCTTCTTAGATTCAAATATTGTGGAAGAATTGAAAAATAAAGTTATAAGGAGCATGATATCATGTATAAGATGATTGTCTTGGATTTAGATGGAACCTTATTAAATTCAGATTCTATTGTTTCAAAAAAAAATAAATGGATGATTGAAAAATGTAGAGAACAAGGACTTAAAATCGTTTTAGCAAGTGGAAGAATGTATTATTCTATGGATCCTATCATTAAAGAACTTCAGCTAGAAGAAGATTCTCACATTGGGGGAAATGGAGCAATTATTTTTTCTCTTCAGGGATATGTAAAAATTGTTTCTGCTTTAGAAAACAGAGTGTATAGGAACCTAATAGGAAAAATAAAAAAGGAGAATATACAGTTATTATCTTATTCTAAAGAAAATATTTATTATGATTATGCACCTCAATTGTCTCATCTTATACTTAATTTTCAAGATGTAGAACTTACACAAGTAAAATCTGTTATGCAGTTAAAGAATATAATTAAGGTTGTTCTTTATGTTAAGGATAAAGAACGGGATAAGGAAGAAAGAATTAGAGATATCATAAAAAATCACGCTGCAGTTTTTAGAAGTCATAAATCATTTTTAGATATTGTTCATCATAGTACCAATAAGTATAGAGCCATAGAAGGATTGATGCAGCAATATAAAATCCATCCTAGAGAAGTGATAGCCATTGGTGATAGTGAAAATGATGTGGAAATGATTAAAAATGTAGGATTGGGTGTTGCAATGCCTAATGGCAGTGAAGAAGCTAAAAAGGCAGCAAAATATATTGCTCCAAAGACGAATAATGAAGATGGAGTAGCGGATATTCTTGAGCGTTTTGTAGTGAATGATTAGTAAATACACTCAATTTTATTTTTATCAGCTATTTTTTGTAATTCTTTAGGTAGAGCTTGATCAGAGATAATATAATTTATCTTTTCAAAGGGTAAACTTTGATAAAAACATGAGATTTCAAACTTAGTACTGTCAATGAGTAAAACCGTTTGTTTCGCGTATTTTTGATAGGCTTTACGAACCATTGCTTCATCTTCAGAAAATTCCATTGCCCCAAATTTTGATAGGGATTTTGCAGATAAAAGAGCAAGATCTGCTTGAAAGTTGGAAATAAAATCACAAGCGATTGCACCATTTATAGAAGAATTGTTAGGATGAACCTTTCCTCCTACACAGGTGACTAGAGCATCCGTATTTTCAGAAAGGAGTTGGGCAGTTACAGTACCATTGGTCAATATTTTTAACCCACTATATTCTTTTAAATGAGGGACAATTTGAAGGGCGGTGGTACTGGAATCAATAAAAAGTGTCATATCATTGGAAATAAAGTCCAGAGCAAGTTTTGCAATGTATTTTTTCTTATCTCTTTCGATGACATTTCTAAAGCTATAGGGCAAATCAACGGATTTTTCTTCAATATAAGCAGCTCCTCCTCTAATTCGCCTAATCAGTCCTTCAGTGGCTAATTCTGAAAGATCTCGTCTTACCGTAGCAGGGCTACAATAGATCATTTTTCCTAGATCTTCTACAGCAATGAATTTTTTCTTTTCTAAAATATTCAAAATTTTTTGTTTTCTTTCAAAAGAAAGCATAATATACCTCCGTTACTGTCTCTTATACACA
>USMD01000085.1 GCA_900555725.1 uncultured Garciella sp.
GAGATGTGTATAAGAGACAGGTTAATAAAAAAATAGATAGTTTTTTCTTTTAATTCAAAAAAATGTAAGATTATAATCTATTTTTTAAAAAAGATTGAATGTTTTTGGTAAAAAATAAAATTCCTAAATAGATAATACTAAAGGCAATTATGGAAGTCATAAGGGATAGAAATTCATTAAAATAAATATTTACAAAGGAATAAGTGAATTTTGAAAATACCAATGCTAAAATAGTAGCAATCAAAGGCTCTAGGATCCATTTTTTCGTATTTATTCTATCTTTGGTAAAATAAAATACACTAAGAAAACTAATAAGAGAAATAAAACAATAAGAAATGAGATAAGAGATGATATATCCTTCTATTTGATAGCTGGGATTTCCTACTAAAATATAAGTTAGGATTAATTGTAAAATCATCCCTACTATAAAATGAACAGTAGAGAAAAATTGTCTTCCAATCCCTTGTAAAATAGAAGTGGAAATCTGGTAAATACATAAAAATAATGTAGCAATAGAAAGTTGAGATAAATAAGTCCCATTTGATTCATTATATAAGATAAAAAATATTTTATCAGAGAAAACATAAAAAATACTGCTTAAGGGCAGACCAATTAAAAAAGTAATATGAAAGGTTTTATCCAAGTACCTATGGAGTACATTGTGATTGGATTTTTCAACTGCCTCTGAAATCCTGGGAATGAGATTCATTACAAGGGCAGAGGTTAGAGTGAAAGGAATAAAAAGTAAGGGCATTACCATACCATTTACTTGTCCAAACTGGGAAAGGGAAATAGATTGATCTAAGCCTGATTTCACAAGTCTCCCTGGGACAATGACAGAAGTTATAACCTTTAAAAAGGAACTAATAACCCTAGATAGGGTAATAGGAAGGGCAATGGAACCAAAAGAAAAAATGGTTTTAGAAGGAGAAACCTTAGGTATTTTACCATTGCTTTCTTTTTTAAATTTCTTTCTTAGCTTAACAAAGAAAAATATTAATATTCCCAGTCCAGTGATTTCTCCAAAGACATCTCCTACTATAGAAATGGAAATAGCCTTATCCTCCCGGAAAGGAGATAGAAGTTGAAGTAATGATATTACTACAATCATCCTAGTAATTTGTTCACCAAATTGACTGAGGGCTGGTGGGATTACGTTTTTTGATCCATAGAAATACCCTCTAAGGAGAGCAGATAGGGAAGGAAAGAGAATAATGGGAGCAAAGATGCGTAAGGGGGTTATTAATCTTTGATCATTTAAAATGTCTGTGGCAATCAAAGGAGCATTTACATATAAAAAAACCGAAAGAATCAGGGATAGGATCATCATAATCCATGAGGTATACTCAAGGGTTTTAAAACTTTGTCCTAATTTATTTTTTGCTATGGATTTGGTTGTTAAGCGAATCATTGCTATAGGTACCCCAGATCCCACAATGGTACCAACAAGGGAGGTCACTGGAGAAATCAATTCAAACAGTCCCAATCCCTCTGATCCAATGAATCGGACTAATAGAATGCGATATAAAAAACCTAAAATTCGTATAAAGATATTTATTATAGTCAGAAAGATAGTAGAAAACACCAAGCTTTGGGTTTTCATACAATCACCCCACAACGTAATAATCTACAAAATACTTCACTCTCGGGTAAATGATATTCTCTAAAAACGATAAATATGCAGAGAAGATAAAAATACGAAAAGCTACATTGTCAAAAGAAAAAATCTTTTATAAAATGGACGTAAAAATAAAATGGGAAAAGCATAACCTTCTTTTATTAGAATAATATTTAGTAAAGGGAAAAAAGGAGGTCTTTGCCTTTGAAGATTATTTTTATAAAAAAAAGAAAAGGATCTGTTTTTCTTGCGGTTTTTTTGCTAGTAGCGGTATCGGTGCTTTATAGTCAAAGTTTTACTCATCGGGCTTTTCAAGCCTTTATAGAGCAAGACCGACAAGTACCTATTTATAGTGTAGATACCCCAAAAAAAAAGATAGCCATTAGCTTTGATGCAGCTTGGGGAGACGAATTTACCCAAGAAATTTTGGATATTCTTAAAAAGTATCATGTCAAATCTACATTTTTCTTAGTGGGTATGTGGGTAGATGAATATCCAGGACAAGTAAAAAGAATTCATGATGCTGGCCATGAAATAGGAAATCATTCTAGTACCCACCCTGATATGGCAAAAATCTCCGAAAAGGAGATTATAAAGGAGCTAAATACCACCGGAGAAAAGATAAAAAAAATTACAGGAGAAGAACCTATTTTATTTCGTCCGCCCTTTGGATCCTATAATGATACATTAATCGATACCGCAAAGAAGCAAGGTTATTACACGATTCAATGGGATGTCGATTCTTTAGACTGGAAGGAAGAAGGAGTAGAGCCAATCACTGAAAGGGTAACATCTAAGGTACGGGAGGGTTCTATTGTATTATTTCATAATAATGCAAAATATTTGACCAAAGCACTCCCTACTGTATTAGAAACCTTACAAAAGGAAGGTTATGAAATTGTACCCATATCAGAGCTAATTTATAAGGAAGACTATTATATCGATCATACTGGAAGACAATTTAAAAATTAAATAAAAATTTGTTTGAAAGGATTGGTAAATTTGCCAATCCTTTTTTGTATAAATTTATAAAAAAAACAAAACATAAACATACCTTCATTTAAAGAGGAGCTGACACCTATGGAGAATAATCAATTGAATTTTACGGGAGTTACAGCGGATTCTCGAAAAGTAAGACCAGGGTTTGTATTCATAGCCATTCAAGGAGAGGAGCAAGACGGGAATCAATTTATTGATGAAGCTGTTCAAAAAGGTGCTAAATTAATTATTACCGAAAAAGATCTTATTCAAAGGAATATTCCCTATTTGCAAGTAAAAGATGCACGAAAAGCCTTAGGAAATATGAATGCACTTTTTTATTCTTTATTTAAAAATAATATAAAAGTAATTGGAGTAACAGGAACCAATGGAAAAACTACTACTACTAAAATGATAGAAAAAATTTTTCGGGAATCTGAAAAGGAAATCATACTTATTAGTGAGAAAAACATTACAACTCCTTCCTCAGAAAAAATCAGTGAATCCCTATACCGGGCAAATAAAAAAGGAATTCATTGGGCGGTGATGGAAGTGTCATCCCATGGATTAAAACAAAGAAGGGTGGAGAGCATTGATTTTGATACAGCTATTTTTACCAACATATCCAATGACCATTTAGATTATCATAAGAGTTTTGAAGATTATTTTTCTAGCAAAAAAATATTATTTCAAGGGTTAAAAGAAAATAAAAGGGCAATCATTAATGGAGATGATTCTTGGTCTTTGAAGCTTTTAGAGGGAAAGAAAAATATTTATGTGATTACCTATGGCTTAAATCCAAAATCTACCATAACGGCCTCTAGTATAGATATAGGAGAAAAAATACGTTTTAACTATTGCCTACAAAGGTCTCTAGACAGTTATCAGAAAAATAAAATAGAGGTGCAGGAATTTCCCATTGAAATGAATTTATTGGGCTATCATAATATATATAATGCATTAGCAGCCATTACAACAGCGCTTATTTATGAAATACCAGTAGATACCATACAAAGGGCATTAAAAAGTTTTAAAACAGTACATCGAAGGTTAGAATTAATACAAACCCTTCCCTATGTGATTTTAGATGATTATGCCCATAATCCAAATAGTTTTGAAACAGCCTTTCAAACCCTTCAATCTATAGATTATAAGGACATCCATATAATAGTGGCTATTAGGGGAAATCGGGGGATAAAGGTGAATCAAGAAAATGCACAGACCATTGCCAATTGGTGCTCTCTATTAAATATAGAAAATCTGTATATCACAGAAAGTGAAGATTTTGTAACGGAAAGAGATAGGGTACAATCCATAGAAAGACAAGTTTTTTTAAATACTCTAAAGCAAAAAAATATTTCTTTTCATTTTCATACCTCTTTAGAAGAAAGTATAAAAAATTTACTCTCTCAAATAGAAAAAAATGATCTTATTATGCTTCTAGGTTCCCAGGGAATGGATCAAGGAGTCAACGTCTTAAAAAAATTATTGCAATAAAAAATCTTTCGAAAGAAAGATTTTTTTCATATATTAGGGACAATTCGAATAGTTATATTTTATAACGGTGGTTTGAGAAAATTCTATTATATCATTTTAAAGAAAATATTATCCAAAGGGCTAGAATTACTAAAATCTATGATTTTATGATGAGTATGGAGGCTATTGGATAAATAAAGAACGGAAATGGAAAGGGAGTGTAAATTGTGCTGAACAATGAGAATAATGAGATGGATACTAATAAGGTGATGATAGCAGGGAAACTAAAAAAGGAACTTGAATTTAGCCACTCCATTTATGGAGAGGGATTTTATAATACTTATATAGAAATTCCCCGCCTAAGTAATATTAAGGATGTGTTACCTATAACAGTCTCAGAGAGGCTAATTCAAGGAATGAAGTTAAAGGCAGGGAATCATATACTTATAGAAGGACAACTTCGATCTTATAATAAAACTATAAACGGAAACAATAAACTGATACTCAGTATATTTGTAAAAGAATTAGAGCTTATCCCATCGTTGAAAGAGATAAAAAATCCCAATGAAATTTATTTAGATGGATTTATTTGTAAAAATCCATCCTATCGCACAACACCTTTTGGTAGGGAGATTACAGATCTTCTCATTGCAGTAAATAGACCTTATAATAAGTCTGATTATATTCCTTGTATTGCTTGGGGAAGAAATGCCAGATTTTCAGGGAATTTGGATATAGGCCAACGAATTAAATTATGGGGAAGAATACAAAGCAGGGAATATCAAAAGAAATATCCCAATGGAGAAATAGTAAACAAAGTAGCCTATGAAGTTTCCATTTCAAAGATGGAATTTTCAAGTGAAAAAAAGGAGGAGGAAAAGGATACCATATAAAAACTTATATAAAAATAGGGTGAACCTAAATCTCATAGAATTGACAATTGAAAACCTTTAGTATAAAATTTAGTTGTTTGTTTAGAAGAGGAAAGATTCCAGAAAGATGCCAACATTAGAAATGAAGGGATAGGTGTAAGTGTTGAGAGGTTTATCTAGATATTCACAAATTGCCTTAGATGTAGCACATAAAATTGTACAAGGAGAATTGACAATAGGAGAAAGGTTATATGGTAGATCTACTTTAGCCAGTTTATATAATGTATCCCCTGAAACCATTCGGCGTTCCCTCGCTTTATTATCAGAAGCAGGGATTGTAGAGGTCACCCAGGGAAGCGGAGTTACCATAAGATCTAAGGACTTAGCCTATGAGTTTATAGAAAAATATAAAAATAAAAATTCCCTAGCTAGTATAAAAAAAGAATTGAGAGAATTGGTAAAAGAAAAAAAAGAAATGGAAAATCATATGCATGACTTAATCAACAATCTGATTGAATATAGTGATAATTTAAAGCATATTACTCCCTATAATCCCTTTGAAATTGAAATAGGAGAATCCTATCAAAATGCTGGAAAAACAGTAGCTGAGGTAGAGTTTTGGAAGCAAACGGGAGGTACTATTATCGCAATTAAACGGGGAGAGAAAATGATAATATCCCCAGGTCCTAATTATACTTTAAATGTAGGAGATATTATTGTAGTAGTAGGAGATCTTGATGTATACTATAAGGTGAAACAATTCCTCAATCAGATTGACTCGGCTGAAGTCTAGATAACGGCTATGAGAGAGAATATGTAAAAGAATAAAGGGAGTGGCTAAATGAACCTTAATCAAATTGTTAAATTAAAGGTTAGGGAAATTATGAATACTAAGATAATCAAAGCTCATCCCAGTACCTCTCTATTTGAAATTTATAAAAAAATGACCATTCATAAGAGAAGTGAAGCCCTTATTCTCACTTTCAAAAAAGATCGAGAGGAGATACAGGGGATTATTACCTTTAGTGATATAGGAGAAATTTTAAAAAGAGACCTAGACTTAACTAATCCTGTCAAGGATTATATGCGAACCCATGTGTATTTTTTTTCTCCTGAAGAGCCAGTAAAAAAAGCAAGAGATTTTATGCTGGAAAAGAAAATAGGAAGTTTGCCCATTTGGGATGGGAAAAAAGTTGTGGGGATAGTGGACACGATAACTCTTAGGGATACTTACTATAAGAAAACAGAGGAATTGAGCAACCAACTCTGTACCATCCTAGATCAGCTTCATGAGGGAGTCTGCATAGTAAACGATTACGGAATTGTTACTTTCTGGAATAATAGTGCCGAAAGGCTATATCAAATTAAGGGAGAGGAATTACTAGGCAAAAGATTAAGGAATTACTTTCCTACTGCTCTGCTAGATGTGGTTCTCAAGAAAAAAAAGCCTATAGAAAACATCACCCATTCTCCTAGGAAAGGGACTTATGTGGCGATTTCTGCTAAACCTCTATTTAGCGGAGATCATTTAGTGGGGGCAATATCTTCAGAAAGGGATGTTACTGAAATTACCCAATTGTCCATGGAATTGGAAGAAGCCACGAACAGAGTGAAATTTTTAGAAACAGAATATAATAGGCTTACAAAGGATCAATATCAATTGGGAGAAATCATCGTCGGAAAAAGCAAAAAACTTACCGAATCTATTGTATTAGCTCAACAGGTAGCCAAGACTAATGTTAATGTGCTGATTACTGGGGAAAGCGGAACAGGGAAAGAGATATTTGCCAGAGCCATTCACCAAGAAAGCGGACGAAAAGGAGATTTTATCCCTATTAATTGTAGTGCGATTCCTGCAAATTTATTGGAAAGTGAGCTTTTTGGTTATGAAGGAGGAGCCTTTACTGGGGCCTTAACTAAGGGAAAAAAAGGAAAATTCCAGCTAGCTGATGGGGGCACCATATTTTTAGATGAAATAGGGGATATGCCTATGGAAATGCAGGCGAAACTTTTAAGAGTATTGCAAGATGGTGAAGTTTATCCTGTGGGAGGGGAAAAGTCTATTAAAATCAATGCCCGTATTATCGCAGCTACCAATCGAGATCTGGAGAAAATGATGGAGGAGGGATCCTTTCGAGAAGACCTCTACTATAGATTAAATGTGGTATCCATTCATCTTCCTCCCTTAAGGGAGCGAAGGGAGGACATTCCCCTATTGATCGACCGCTTTGTGAAAGAATTTTCGGCTATTCACGGACACTCCATAGCTTCTATTTCTACAGAGACTTTAAAAATGCTAAACGATTATAAATGGAAGGGAAATATTCGTGAATTAAAAAACACTATTGAAAGATTGGTAGTATTGTCTAAGGGAAAACACATTACCAAGGATATTATGCCTACAGAAATTATAAAAGGTTTTCAAAATAAAAATCAAAAAAACGGAGAAAAATCAAAGGAATATGATTTAGAAAAGGTATTGCAAAATACAGAGAGAAATATGATTCAAGAGGTCATGGAATTGACCAAGGGAAATAAAAAAAAGGCAGCAGAAATATTGAATATTCCTAGAAGTACTCTTTATTATAAATTAAGTCAATATGAAATTAATTAGGAGTGAATGTGTCAATTTGCTGTCATGGTGTCTAAAATTCGACAAAATTGTTTTTTGATAAGTTTTTAATATAACAAAGTGACCTGTCTCTTATACACAT
>USMD01000086.1 GCA_900555725.1 uncultured Garciella sp.
CAAATGTTCAGAGTTATCAGTAAGTTTACATATTAAGAAATACATGCTATTATTGGATATAAATAGAAAATATTTCAAAGGAGTATTTTTTTTGTGAAAAAATTGATCTATATACTTTTCATTTTGGTCTTGATTTCTATAAATTTATTTGGTTACTCTTTAATGACAAATCATCAATTATTAGATTTCTTATATACAAAAAATCAAATAGTACATATTGATTATAGTAAGGCTAAGTCAGATGCTGGAGATACTGAGTTAATAGATCAGTTAGCTAAATTTTCGAAAGAAAACAATATCAATATCTCCCAATATAATTTTTTAAGTGAAAATGATTTAAATGTTTATTCTACAAATACGAAAAACGACCCAAATATTCATTTAGAATCAGGAGAAATTCCTAAGGGTATTACATATATCGCGAATAAGGATTTAGATTCAAATGGCACCAAACAATCTAATCAGTCAGGTATATTTTCTTTCCCTCTATCAAGCTGGAAAATCCGTATTTATGATATTCAACAAGTAAAAAATGTAGGACTTGGGAATGAATTTTACCTCAGTGGAGCTAATCATGAAACAATAAATGCTTTTACCCAAGAATTTTCAAGCTATGGTAATATATCACTCATAAATGAAAATATAAACAGTTTGGGATTAACCAATATGCCTTTATTGATGATTGTAGCTTTTTCCTTCGTTATATTTTTCTTGGGGATGTTTTACTTTCTCATTCATAATAGGAAAAACCTACTATTGCAAGAACTATGGGGCTATTCAAATCGTCTAATATTCTCTTCCATTCCAAGGTTATTTTTACGTTTTTCAATCATAATGATATCCTTGTTACTGGTTGGAATGGGAATCTTCATTCTATTACTTGACCAATCGTATTTCCTTCTAGACTATATTATAATGTTTACTCTTACTAATGGAATCGCTATATTTATTCTCTTACTTTTTACTTTGCTAGAAATTTGGATTGTCCAAAAATTTAATCATAGTTCCTTACATATAAAAGGAAAATTACCTTTTGAAAAGATGACGTTCATTTCCTCCATATTAAAAATAGTAATTTCTATTATTTTATTCAGCATTATTAGCTCTTCCCTAGTTAATTTTTATCATTTAAGAAATAAGGTTGCTAGTTTAGACTATTGGGATCAAACGCAAAATGTATTTAGGATTCAGGTAAGATCATTGGATGAAGATATAAATGACAACTTAAAGAAGGATAGGGATTTAAATGATAGAGAGGCAATGTATTTGAAAAGGCATACATTAGGATATGTTTTTCAGAATTATGTTTTGATGGATAATGAAACAGTATATAAAAACTTGTTAATCTCAAAAGCATATAACGATGACTTTAATAAAGAAATGTTAATAAACACCTTAGAGGCAGTGGGATTAGATTCCACATTTTTGAATAAAAAGGTGTATCAATTAAGTGGTGGCGAACAGCAAAGAGTCGCAATTGCTAGGGTCATGCTAAAGCCTTGTGAGATTATTTTAGCAGATGAACCAACAGGGAATTTGGATAGTCTAAACAAGAAAGTAATAGTATCCTTATTTCGTCAATTGCAAAATTTAGGTAAGACCATTGTCTGTGTAACTCACGATAAAGAAATTGCGAACAAATCAGATAGAATTATTAAAATAGATAAGGTGGGATTGAGATTATGAAAGTCGTAGGACTAACATTAATAAATTGTTTTTTAATTCTCTTAACTGTACTTATACATAAGATCATCTATCGGGTAATGCTTTTAAACTATGAAAGTTTAATTATGTATTGGGGAATATTTGTCTTGGTATTTTTTGTGTTAAATATACTTGTAAATATAGTATTTGTTAAGGATCATAAATAATCAATTTTATATGAAAATTAATTGTGTTACTTACTACTATTGATGCTAATAGAGTAAGCGTGAAATAACGCTTACTCTATAAACGCTAATCATTTATTTTTGTAAGCATCAAGTACTCCTCACTTCTAGTGAAATAGAGAGTATTTGACGTTTACCTATCAAGTTATTACTTCTAGCCGCCGTTCATTGTTTAACAAGCTATAATAAATGCCTTTATTAGATACAAGTTCTTCATGGAAACCCTCTTCAACTACTTTTCCATTATTAATAACATATATATTATCTGCATTTCTTATAGTAGATAATCTATGGGCTATAACTATGGTAGTCTTATTTTTTAGAAATTCTTTTATGTTTTCTAATAGATATTCATGTTTTTTATCTATGCCAGTATCCAATATAGCTACTTTTACTTTATTTTCAATAAACATCACCTATTCTAATGCATGGATAGATTCTATTTGGGAGCTTCCCGTATCATACTTTATAATATCCACTTCTGCTTGTTTTGCACTATAGGACAACGAACCGATTCCAACAATTAATATCATGCTTAAAATAATACTTAAGGAGATTGCTAAGGATCGTGCCTTATATTTTTTGATATAATTTATGACAATGCCAATATAAAGTCCCACCATTTAACTCCTTTCAATAAAGCTCTTATAAAACAGTAGACACTTTAAATATAAGTGCCTACTGTTTTATTACTTAATTTTAATACTTTGGTGAACCATAGTATTGGGGCTTACCAAATGCATTACAATCATCTAAACACTATAGATGAATAAGGTAGAAAATTCGAAACAAGTAGTTTATCTATAAATAGAATACACAAAAACACACATTTTTGAGACAAGTATGGTAAATAGCCACTTTTTAATGGCGAATAGCCTGTTTTTGATGGTGAATAACCACTTTTGCAGATATTTACTTAATAAAGCTGGCTTTTCTCTAAGCCAGCTTTAAATTAGGCACTGCATTTAAATGAAGATCTGCTATATTCCCCTTTTTATACTGATAATACCCCGCTGCTGCAATCATAGCAGCATTATCTGTACAAAGTATCCTAGAAGGATATCCTACAGAAATACCTTCTTTTTGTGCTAAACTTTTCATTTCTTTCCTCAAAGCAGAATTGGCTGCTACCCCCCCTGCGAGATACACTCGATCTACCCTTTTCTCCTTGGCTGCCTTTATGGTCTTATGGACTAATACTTCCACTACTGATTGTTGGAAACTAGCAGCTACATCTTCTACCACAATTTCTTGTCCCTTCATTTTACAACTATTTAAAAAATTTAACACCGATGACTTTAATCCACTAAAGCTAAAGTCATAGCTATCCTCTTCTAAATAAGCTCTAGGAAACTCTATAGCATGGGGATTTCCCTCCTTAGCTTTTTTATCAATTAAGGGACCTCCTGGATAGCCTAGTCCTAAGGCCCTGGCGATTTTATCAAAAGCTTCCCCTGCTGCATCATCTCTCGTTCTCCCAAGGATTTCATACTCTCCATAGTCCCTTACATATACCAAATGGCTGTGTCCTCCTGATGCCACTAAACAAACAAAGGAGGGTTCTAAATCAGGATCTTCTATATAATTGGCGGAAATATGTCCGTCAATGTGGTGCACACCAATCAGCGGTTTATGCAGACCAAAGGCCATGGCTTTTGCAGTAGATAGCCCCACTAATAATGCCCCCACCAATCCAGGTCCATAAGTGACTGCAATTCCATCCAACTCCGGAAGGGAAATTTGAGACTCTTTTACCGCTTCTTCAATAATATAAGGGATTTTCTCAAGATGATTACGGGAGGCTACCTCCGGTACTACCCCCCCAAATTTTTTATGAATATCTATTTGGGAATAAATCTGATTGGTAATGACTGTTCTCCCATTTTTTACAATGGCCACAGAGGTTTCATCACAGGAGGTCTCAATGGCCATTAAATAAATATCTTTTTTTCTATGGATTTTTTCGTTGATTTCTTTTTTCATTTCATCTATGGAATAATTCATTTTTTTCCCCTCCTTTTTAACTCTATTTTCCTGTTTTTTAAATCTATTCTATTGAAATTTCCATTCTTTTACCCGAACGCTACTATTTTTGATACTTCCAGCGTATAAAGTGGGAAATAAACATTGCTAAACACCCAGATGAATTCTTTTTAACAATAGGATCTTATCTTGTAAAAATATAATTTCTTTTCTTAGAATGTCTTAAATACCATCCGCTTAAAAGAATACAGATGAGCAAACTTCCAGAGAAATACAATGTAATTTTAACCATAATATTTTGAAAGAATCCGAGGGGCACTAAATGAATGAGAATGCTTTCCTTTGGATCCAATCTCCATAGATCATTGTCAAAAAAAATAGAATGAAAACTATCAAAATACTTAGAGAAATCTGTAGCTACAATCATCCCTAGTAGAATAAGAATAAAAATGGTAATGACTGTCGATAGAAATACCCCTTGGGCCGCTTTTCTTTTTTGCCCTTTTATAAATGCCAAATATACTAAAGCAATCAAAAAGAAAGCTAAAGAAAGATTTCGCAGAACAAAGCCCTCTGAAAATAATTCTTTTACATCTACCATATGGGCTTGATCCCTTTCATCAAATATCAGTTGTTTTTGTCCATTTACCTGGCCGTAAACTTCTAAATCCTCCCTATCACCCTTTAGATAATCCAACATTTTCTCGGTAATATTCATTAATTCTTTCTTCTCAATACCGGTATTCTCCATTACTTGATTCTCATCATATTGCGCACTATAAAAATCTAAATCAAAGGCAGCAATTTCTACACTATTCAAAAGTAAAAGAATTGGCAAGCTAATAAAAATAATCCAAAAAGAAATAATTCTAAAAGTCCTTCCCATGGAAATCCCCCTTTTTTGTTTTATTTTATACTTGTTAGGTAAACTAATCCCTTCTCCACATAATCAGTGCATCCTCATGATTATCAAAATAAAATCCTTTTCTCACTCCTTCTTCCTGAAAACCAAAACTTTCATATAAGTGTATGGCAACAGCATTACTCTTTCGTACTTCTAAAGACATTTGTCCAATTCCTTCTTCTTTCATCAAATCAATTAATCCCTGCATCAACTTTTTCCCTATTCCTCTTCCTCTATAATCCGGATGGACAGCAATATTGGTAATATGGGCTTCGTCTAAAATCAACCACATTCCTCCATAGGCAATGGCCTGATTGCCATCTAAAACAATTAAATACCGTGCTAGTTGATTATAAAGTATCTCCTGGATAAATGCCTCTCGGGACCAAGGGATGGAAAAACTTAAGTTTTCTATTACCAGCACATCTTCAATATGTTCTTGATCTAATGGAATCATCTGAAATTCTTCTGACATAGGTCTACCTCTTTAATTTTAGATTTTGCTCTGCCTGGGATTTTCGAATATAATTGGGAGCAACCTCTTTATACTCTGTAATTTCCCCTCTTTGTATCTTCTCCATTGCAAGAGCTGCAATAGAAGATGCCCGAGGCATTCTCACGGTAGGAGGAGCTATTGAAACCTTGTCTTTTAATTTTTCTTGAAACAAAGGAGCAAACTTAGTTACCCCATCCCCTACCAGGTGAATGTGTTCATTTCTATCCTTTATTTTATCAATCCATTCCTTCGCCCCTATGGCTTGGTCCTCTTCAATGGAAAACAATTGATTCCCTTCCCATTTATAAAGGGCTGTATAGATTTGATCTCTTTGGGCATCTAAAATAGGACAGATAACTCCCTTACAATAGGGTAGATTAAAAACCAATCCCTCTAAGGTTGAAATGCCTATTAAGGGCTTATTGCCTACCTGGGCTAGTGCCTTTGCAGTAGATATCCCAATACGAATTCCTGTAAAAGAACCCGGACCAATACATACCCCAAAGGCATCCACATCTTCGATTTGCACTTCTACTTCGTCTAATAATTCATCAATGATGGGCATCAATTTCTCTGAATGGTTTTTTTTATGATTAATAATGATCTCTCCAATCACCTTCTCTTCCTCTACTAAAGCTGCTGTTGCTACAATAGAAGAAGAATCCAATGCTAATAACTTCATTTTTTACAGCTCCTTTATTAAATCTTCATAGAATTTTCCCTCGGCAGTAAAGGTGAATATCCTATTGGTAAAATTTTTATCCTTTTTAATGGAAATCCATAAATACTCCTGGGGAAGAATTTCTTTAATATAGGATGCCCATTCAATAATTACCACACCCTCCCCATATAGATATTCATCAAATCCAATTTCATAGAGTTCTTCCATATCTTCAATTCGAAATACATCAAAATGATAAATAGGAATTCGTCCCCTATATTCATTTACAATGGTATAGGTAGGACTGGTCACATAATCTTCTACTCCAGCTCCCTCTACAATTCCCTGGGTAATGGCAGTTTTTCCAGCTCCCATTTCTCCGGATAAGCAAATAACCATTCCTGGTTTTACCAATCTTCCAACTTTCTTTCCCAATGCAAAGGTTTCATCAGGAGAATTTGTAATGATTTCTTTCATGATTTCCACCCTCTTCTAAAGAAACTACTAACATTATATAATTTCACCTTCTTTGTTACAAGATTATACACTATTCTAGGAATTTCATTTTTTTCTTCTTAATCTGTACACGCAAAAAGAATGCCCTATCTAAGGGCATTCTCGTACTGAGATAATTCATTCATCCTATTCATTTCGATTTATAGTAAACCAGATCATTTGCTTAAGCCGCGAATAAAGATATCTATGGTTTTTCCTATCGTCTTTCTCCCATTTAATTATGACCGTGAAGAATAGGAGAAACCTTTTTATAAATCGTGGAAACTACAACAGAAATCACTGCTCCCTTCAATAGGTTAAAAGGAGTAATTCCATAGATAATAAGTGTTTTAAAATCAACAATAGCTGAATTTGCTGCACTTCCCATTTCAATAATGGCATCTAATGGCATAATCTTCGTATAAAAAGGAATGATTAAATAATAGTTTGTAAGTATCCCTGCAATAGCCATTCCAATGGTTGCTACAATCATTCCTATTAGGGCATGCTTTTTATCCTTTTTAAGCTGATAAATAGCTCCTGCGGTAAATACAAAAATGGCTCCTACGAGAAAATTAGATAATTCTCCTACTCCTCCGGTCTGGGTTCCTCTAATGACAATATACAATATGTTCTTTAATAATTCAATAACCACCCCTGCAACGGGACCCAGGGCAAAGGAACCTAAAAGTGCAGGTACATCACTTAAGTCCATCTTTAAAAAACCAGGAAAAATAGGAATCACCAATTCAAATAACATAAGAATAAAAGATAACACTGACAGTACAGAAATCTTTACCATAGTATTGGTACTAAAAACTTTAGATTGATTTTGTGCTGCTATATTCTTCATAGTTCATCCTCCTTTAGAAATATGCTTCAGGTCTAAAATAAGAGAATGTGGTTCATACATTAAAAAGCTCCTGAAAATCTTCAGGAGCAATGCGATCATGAATCAACAATATCCTCTCCCATCCAGACTTTACTGTCGGTATTGGAATTACACCAATTCAACCACCAAAATGGCTCGCGGACTTTAACCGCCGGTCGGGAATTTCACCCTGCCCTGAAGATACAATATTAAAAATATTTTATTTTTTACCATAACTTATTATAGCACATCAAACACAAAAATCAAGTAAAAATTTAACAGAAAACAAATCATGATTTAATATCTGTCTCTTATACACATCTCCGAGCCCACGAGACAGG
>USMD01000087.1 GCA_900555725.1 uncultured Garciella sp.
CTTTCCTACTTTAATTATGATAAAAAATAATGGATGTCTTAGACTCTCATAATATATATATGAGACAATAATAGATTTATGATTTTTATTGAAAAAATAAAAAGTAGTCTAAATTTAGACTACTTTTTCATGGTTACCATTGCTTATAATATTGAAGAGCTAATTCCTCCATCTCATTTGTCTTATTCCTTAGCATAAGAGTATCTACTGATTCTTTAGCATCTTTATCATGATAAAGGACATCATATAATTCTGAGGTTATAGGCATTTCTACATTATATTTCTTAGATAAATGATATGCTGCTGATGTAGTACCTACTCCCTCTACTACCATATTAATATCTTGTAAGATATTTTCTAGCTTTTTCCCTTTTCCTAATTGAATTCCAGCTCTTCTATTTCTGCTATGCATACTAGTACAAGTGACAATCAAGTCCCCTAGACCAGATAATCCTGCAAAAGTAGAAACATGAGCTCCCATCGCATGACCTAATCTACTAATTTCTACAATTCCCCTAGTCATCAAACCTGCTTTAGAATTATCTCCATATCCCAATCCATCGCATATTCCAGTAGCCAATGCAATTACGTTTTTTAATGCTCCTCCCAATTCTACTCCTATAACATCGGGATTGGTATATACTCTAAAGGTAGATGATATAAAGATATCTTGAATAAATTCTGTTATTTTTCGATTTTTTCCTGCTACGACAACAGCAGTGGGAATATCCTTTGCTACCTCTTCTGCATGGCTCGGTCCTGAAAGAATAATAACCTCATTCTTGGGTATTTCTTGGTGAATAACCTTTGACATTCTAAATAATGTATTAGTTTCAATTCCCTTTGCCACATTAACTAATATTTGGGAAGAATCTACATAGGAAGATATTTTTTTACATATTTCACGAATCCCTTGGGAAGCTACTGCAAGAATAATAATATTAGATTTTATAACGCATTCTTTTAGGTCATTTGTTAGCAAAATGTTCTCTGATAATATGCTGCCGGGTAAATACTTTTTGTTTTCCCTATTGTCTCTTAATTCCTCTATAAATTCTTGATTTCTATGCCAAAGATAAATCTGATATCCTTTCTTAGAAAGAAGTACTGCTAGAGCGGTTCCCCAACTTCCTGCACCAATTACACCTATGGTATAACTCATAATTTACAACCCCCTGTTTTGTAATTTAACTATTTATCATTTCTCTCCCTTATAATAAAGCGAATAGGCGTACCTTCAAATCCAAAGGATTTTCTTATTTGATTTTCTATATAACGCTGATAGGAAAAATGCATCAGTTTTATATCATTTACAAATAGAATAAAGGTAGGCGGTTTTACACTGGCTTGGGTTGCATACAAAATATTTAATTTCCTACCTTTGTCTGCAGGTGGTTGATTTAGTAATACGGCTTCTCCAATTACCTCATTTAGCATTCCCGTGGAAATTCTCATAGAATGTTGATTAGATACATAACTTACCAATTCCATAATTCTATGCACTCTCTGCCCTGTTTTAGCAGAAATAAATAGTATAGGTGCGTAACTCATAAAAGATAAACTCTCTCTAATCTCTTTTCTAAATTTATCCATGGTTTTAGTATTTTTTTCAATAATATCCCACTTATTTACTATAATAATAGAAGCTTTTCCTTCTTCATGGGCATAGCCAGCAATTTTAGTATCTTGTTCTGTTACGCCCTCCTGTGCATCAATCATAAATAAGCAAACATCCGATCTCTCAATTCCTGTAAAAGAGCGTATCACACTATACTTTTCTACATTTTCTGTAATTCTACTTTTTTTCCTTATCCCTGCTGTATCAATTAATATGTAATTTTCTCCTTTATATTGAAAGGGAGTATCTATAGCATCTCTGGTTGTTCCTGGTATATTGCTAACGATAACTCTTTCTTCTCCTAATAATTTATTAATTAAAGTGGACTTTCCAGCATTGGGCTTTCCTATGACTGCAATTCTTAATCGTTCTTCTTCTTCCTGACCTTTTTTGTCCTTAGAAAATAGATCTACTACTCGATCCAAAAGATCTCCTAACCCTAATCCCTGTTGTGCAGAAATAGAAATAGGATCCCCTAATCCAAGATTATAAAATTCAAATATATTATTTTCTAACTCTTTGGTTTCAATCTTATTAACTGCTAACAACATAGGACGATTGGATTTTCTTAACATATTAGCTACTTCATAGTCTGCGGCAGTAATTCCTTCCCTACCATCTAGCATAAAAATAATAACATCAGCTGTTTCAATGGCTAATTCAGCCTGTGCCCTCATTTGTTGTAATATAATGTCCTTAGAAAAAGGCTCAATCCCCCCAGTGTCTATAAGAGTAAAAGCATTCCCTACCCATTCAGCTTCTGCATAGATACGATCTCTAGTAACCCCAGGGGTATCTTCCACAATAGAAATTCTCTTCCCTGCAACTTTATTAAAAAAAGTAGATTTTCCTACATTTGGTCGTCCAACAACTGCGACAATTGGTTTAGCCACACAAAGTACCTCCTAATTTTCAATTGTAAAAATTTTTTTGATAAGTTCTTTTGCATCCACCTCTACTGGATAAACTGGAACAGATAATCTATCTGCAACATTCCCAATAGTCAAATCGTCCAAAAATATAATATCTTCTGCTTTTAACATGGATTTAGGTATCAAAATAAAATTTCCTAAATCTTTTCCTTTTAATTGCTTTACTATATCTTGTCCAGTGATTAAACCACTTACAGTAATTTTTTCCCCGAAAAATTCATTTTTAATCTCATATACATGGATATTTAGTTGGCTCCATTTTTCCATTAGTTGCTCCATTAATTTTTTTATAAAAGGATAGGCCAATTTACCAGTGATAATAGAAAATTCTTTATGGTTAGGTTCTCCATAATTATCATTCATACCATCTTTAAATTGATTATAAAATAGAGGGATCATTCCTACTCCATTTTCCAATTGTCCAAAACCTTCATAATAATCTGCATTTGGAAAATTTGCTTCCGCTTTTATTATAAATTCATCTCCTGGAAAAACAAAACGAGTATTATATTTTTCTAGCATTTTATTTTGAAACTCTTCTATTTGGCCTAAGATAATTTTAGCTTCTCTTTTGGCAAATTCTCTCATAGGGTATAAGTTTTGTCTGTATTTTGTAATTCCTACTGGTACAATAGTAACAGATTTCACCCAAGGATAAAATTTGGCAAGATCCCTTAAGGTCTTGTCCAATTCATCTCCATCATTTATACTAGGACATAAAACAATTTGTGCATTCATAGTAAGCTCGGCCTCAGCAAAATGAGAAATCAATTTCATGATTTTTCCAGCATTTTTATTATTAAGCATCTTACGTCTTAAGTCGGGATTGGTGGTATGCACAGAAATATTAATAGGTGAAATCCTATATTGAATAATTCTTTTAATTTCTTCTTCCTTCATATTCGTCAAGGTTACATAATTTCCTTGCAAAAAGGATAACCTAGTGTCATCATCTTTAAAATAAAGAGTATCTCGCAAACCCTTAGGCAATTGATCAATAAAACAAAATATGCATTTATTTTGGCAATTCTTTGCCTGACCTATAATTCCATTTTCAAATATTAGTCCTAAATCTTCATCATAATCCTTTTCAATTTCTACTTCCCAAATCTCATGATTACTTTTTTCTATTTGTAATAGCAATTGCTCCTCTGTAATAAGATATTTATATTCCACGATATCATGTATGGGAGAATCATTGACACTTATAAGAAAATCTCCTGCTTCTATCCCTACTTCCTCTGCGATACTATCTTTTGTTACTTCTTTGATAAATATCCTATTCATATTTTGCCTCCAAAAACTTATTCAATTCCATGTTATGATATCATTATCAGCAATTAGCGTCAAGAATAAGAATTTTATCATCTTTTGATATTATGATTCTTTACAGTGTTTACTAATCTTACAAATTCAAAATATCTTCTCTGAACTCCTTCCATAATGAAAGGTCTTCCTATCGTGACTAAACCTAATCTTCTTGACAAAAAACCCCCTAGCTTTATCAATCTATCAGCTATGGGGAGAGCATCAATAAAAATTGTATGATCAAATATAAATTGGTTATCTTCATTTGTTAATAAAAGTATTAGAGATAAAATATCATCTTTATAAATACCCCAGCCCATACAATAAACTTCATTGCCCCAAGAATCAATCCCCATATACAAAGGTAAACCAATTTTATCATTAGGTGTAATATCGAAATAGGGAATGGTTAAAATCTCTTCAGGAGTTGGAATCCTATCAATTGGTAACATTCCTACATGTATAGAAGCTGCAATAACAGAAGAATGAGCTCCACCATAACAATAATAAACGATTTTCAAAAAGTTCTTTCCTCCTATGTTTCTATTTATTATAATGAATAAAATCTACTTCTGTCTCCTCTAAAATATCATTTAATAGATTCTTTAGGATCTTTTTTAGATATCTTTTATCCTTTTTATTATATATTGCAAATATTTTATTATCTTCATCTTCTTTTGAATATACTATATAGTATTGATTCGTGAAAATCCTTTTTAATATAAAAGAATCAAGACTAATTTCCTTACGGGAAATTTTCCTACCTTCTAAAAAATAGATTCTTTTCATCTTTAATGCTTCACTATGATGTAACATCCATTATGTAAATCATGAATCATTCCCAAAGTGACCTTTGCAATATATAAAGATACCCTTTCTCTTTCCTCTTCATCCTTTGCATAAAATACAGGAGCACCTCCTGAAGAAACTTTTTCTGGATCAGTTGTAACAATTGCAATGATAAATTCCTTTATACCAATATCCATACCATAAATCCTCCTTTAATCTGCAGCTTTTCTCCCTGCATGGGATTCTAAAGGTTTTCTTTGAGAACTTTCTAATACAGGAACTCTTTTCACTACTTCTATAAAATATTTCATATCTGGCTCCATAGCTACAATAAATAATCCCACACTACCATCTTCGGAACTTCGCCTTGCCAAAGGGGTAAAGTCTGGTTCATCTACATCCTTTCTAATACCTAATTGGGTTGCTGCATTATGTTGAATTGCTTGACGTAACCCTATATTTGCTAAGGTTGCCATTGCATTATCATCTTTTGGTTTAATCAGTATAGCCATTCCTTTTTCCAATAATATTTTTTTCGAATCTTCAAATCCCACATTCATAATAGCAATATTTTCTACACATAGTAGGGGCCCTTTAAAATAAATTTTAGCAGGTACTACATCTGCAATATCTTCTATGACTTTGCCTCTGGTAAACCTAGCTAATATAACAATACAAATTATTCCAGATACAATTCCTACAATCCACTGGATAAAAAATGCCGCTTGATCCTCTATAAAAAATAAATATAATTGAATGGATAGACTTGAAATAATGGCCGTTAACATCGCAATATAGTTTCTAGATTCAAAAGCTTTAGCGATATCTTCAATATAGGCTTTTCCCCTAGGAACCAACTCAGTATCTTCCAAATTGGCTAAACTTTCTCTTTCCATATTCCTTACTTCTCTAAATTGGGTTGCAGCTATAGATAAAAATGTAATAGCTTGAAAGTCTTTCTCTATGATGGCTGGAACAGCCACTGCTCCCAATGCTGCAGCGATAATCCCAAAGGTAAAATGGGAAATATAACCTTTGGGATAACTAGGATATTGTCTATAATCCACTTTTAACAGATTAATTCTGGCTATGGTTCCCATTAAAATTGAAATTATGATCATTGGTAAATATTGATTCATCATAATCCTCTTTCTATTATTTTTTTCTATTTCCTAAGAAACTAGAAAATCTATCTCCAAATTTTGATCTTAGTTCCCTCCCACTATTGCTGATAAATAAATATCCTATTCCCAAAACTGCTGCTATTCCTAAAACAATTAACAATCCTCTACTCGTACCAGTATTATCGGTTTCTGCAGGTTGGGTATTTTTTACCGTTTTACCTGGCTGCCCATCTTCAGCAGGAACCTGTTTTTGCCCTCCGAATACTGCAACGGTAATTGCATCTCCAAAGGCATTGGCTGTATTTTCTGCAGCTTCACGACTATTTTCATAAGTCCCTATTTCTAATAAAACAGAATTTGGTGCCATATCCTGATTGTAATCCCCTTTTCCCATATAGATATCCTTAATCATCCCTGGATACATTTCATCAGCTACTGCTTTTAGTTTATATGCTAAATTTTTATTTTTTTCAATATTTTGATTTTTTTGTCCTAATACAATTCTTACCTTTGTAGCAGGTTTTCCATTTACTTTAAAATCATATTGCTTGGCAGGAATAGCGTCACGGTGTACATCAAATATTGCTGATGGAGCTTCTTGTAATATCTTTTTACTAGTAGGACGAGATCTTCTATAAGCCCCTGCATCATGTGGCAAATGAAGATCCTGTCTATGAATAACATCTACTCCGTCTTTCTTTAAGCTCGATGTTAAAGCATCTCCAACCTTATAGACGCCCCCTTTTCCATTAATACTAGAGGTTCCATCACTAGGCACATAGGATTCATCACTATGAGTATGATAGATTCCCACTGTTTTATCTCCTTGTTCTGCCATTAAAGCTAAAGCCTCTTGCTTTGTAGAAGAAATTTCAGGCAATTTTACGTCTTCTTTATATTTCGCATAGGCTGTATAATCCTTATCCCTAACCTCTACTATTTCATAGAGTTTATTATCTCCACTAACATATTGATCTCCCTTGGATACTTTAGTAGCAATTAAACATAATACTTCATTAGATTCTTGATTATAAACAGTATAGTATCCATTCTCCTCTTCATACCAATCATCTGCATAAACAGTACTTGAAAAAATGATAAACAAAATAACTACCAAGGGAATTACAACTCTTATTTTGCTTTTACTCCTCATCTTGATTTCCTCCCCTATGTGTAACATTCTGATCCTCTTCTTCTTTCTCTTTTGATAAGTTCTCCCCTAGGGAACTTGCAAATTCTGAATGATTAAAGGTCATATTCTTTTTATCTGTCCCTCCTTGAATTTTTTCCCTTGTTTCTCCAATAATTTCTGCAAGAATAACAGCAATAATTCCAGATATGACAGTAGCATCAATTACTCCTGCTCCTCCTATTCTAATTTCCCCTGGAATCCCATTGATAATATTCAAAGCTACTTGTATTAAATCAGACAATACAATACCCATAATGCCAGCAATAAAGGCCGATCTTCTTGAACGTCCTATGATATAGGCAACCAATCCGCCTATTATACCATAAATTAAAAATGGGTCGCTAAATATAGTAGTATACTCTTCTCCTGTAAAAAATTTACTAACAGAAAATACAACGATAGCAGAAATTACAGAGGCTAAAATAGCCCTAAATTTTTCTTTTCCAGTGCCTGCTTTTACAAATAAATAGATCGCCAAAGCAATAGGTACAATAGCTCCTCCAACATTGATACTTAATCTATTTCCTAAAGGTATATCCGGTATGAATGTTCCAATAATCATCACAATAAGAAATAATACTACAGTTTTATCATTTAAACGCATTCTATCTAATACACTACCTGCAAACTGTCTCTTATACACATCTCCGAGCCCACGAGACAGGCAGAAA
>USMD01000088.1 GCA_900555725.1 uncultured Garciella sp.
TTTCTGCCTGTCTCGTGGGCTCGGAGATGTGTATAAGAGACAGGCTTTAGTAGGTGGTACCATCTATTTTATTATTACTATTAGAGCTTACTGCCCTAACAATGACTTTATTAGGTAAACACACGGATATTTCTCCATCAGCATCTAATTTTCCAATCTTAATGCAATCTTTATCAGGACAGCTGGCTTCCGTAACACGAATACTTCCCTGTTCTACTTGTATAATATTATATTCGTCACCATTTTCTATTCTAATGGTATAGGGCTTATCTACGTCTGATAAATTAATTACTTGTTGTTCTTCTCCGTTTACCTCTATAATTCCATATAACTTTTCTGTTTGAGTTTTATTATAGGTAGTTATTCCTATGAATAATAGGCTGATAATAACAATAAAAACAATTAAACCCTTATCCCATTTGGTCATTTTACACACTCACCTTTATAGATGCTCATTTACTAATTCTACTTTGTCCCTTGCACCCTCTGTTATAATAACCTCTAGATCCTTTGTAACAATTACAGCTTCTACACCTTTCATCTTATCTATTAACTTTTTACCTTCTTTACTTCCTAAGAGAAAAACACTGGTGGATAGACCATCTGCATCCATAGAATTATCTGTAATAATGGATACTCCTATAATATCACTACGGGATGGTTCTCCGGTTTTAGCATTGAAAATATGATGATAACGTACTCCATCCTTTATAAAATATCGTTCATAATCTCCAGAAGATACAACGGTTTGTCCATCTTTTAGATCTATAGTTGCAAAATAATCTCCCCTTGGCTTTCTAGGATGCCTTAATCCAACTTTCCAAGAACGGTTTTTTTGAGGATTCCCTCCTATCACTTTTATATTGCCTCCAACACTAATAAGGGCATTCTCAACTCCCATATCACTAAAAACTTTTAAAATTTTATCTGCTGTATACCCCTTTGCAATTCCTCCTAGATCTAATTTCATTCCTTCCTTTTCTAAGAAAACTGTTTTTACTTTTTCATCTAACTTTATATTTTTATAATTCACGAAAGGAAGGGCATCCTCTATCTCCTTATAGCTAGGTATTCTTTCATCCTCTTGTCCAATATTCCATAGTTGGGTAATGGGAGCTATGGTAATATCAAATTGACCATCTGTTAATTTTGAAAAATAAATTCCTCTTTTTATAACCTCAAAGGTGTCATCACTTACAGGAACAGGTTCTTTTCCTGCCTGTGCATTAATTTTATTTATTTCACTATCCTTTATATTCAAACTCATCTTTTGTTCTAAATCTGACAATATCTCTTTTCCTTTTTGAATGGCTTCATCAGCATGGGGTCCATAAATAGTAAAATCTGTAATGGTTCCCATAGCACTGACACTTTCTGTCACAGATTCTGAGGTATTTATATCGGTACTGGCATTGCTACAACCCGAAAGCAATAATACCATACTGATACATAAAATGAATATTTTTTTCAATTTTAGCCTACTCCTTCCTACAGTCAATCCTATATAAGTGTAACATTGCCCTTTATAAAAAACAAGACTTTCAGGTTTAGCAAAACCTAAAAAAGTAGGAGAATTTATTCTCCTACTTTAATGTAATAGCATCCTTAGGACACTTTTCTGCACATACTCCACAGCCTACACATTTATCTTGCAAAACTTGGTGAGGCTGTTTTAGTTCTCCTTCAATGGCTTGTTCAGGACAGTTTTTCTTACATATGGTACAGCCTACACATTTCTCTTGGTCAATAGAAGCTTTCCTACGATTTGCAAAGTTTGCATAGATTGCACCTGTAGGACATTTTTCTGCACATATCATACAATTAGTACACTTATCATAGTTCACATGAGCTAAATTATCCTTAAATTCCATTGCATCAAATGGACAAGATTTTACACAAATTTGACAACCAATACAGCCTACAGAACAATTGTTTTTTACTTCTTTGCCTTTATCCTTTGAATTACATAATACCCGTACTTCTCTAGATTCCGGTACTAATTCAATTACATCTTTAGGACAAGCTGCTACACATACTCCACAGGCTGTGCATTTCTCAATATCCACTTGCGCAACACCCTGTTCATTTACATGAATAGCATCAAAGGGACAAAGATGTTCACAGGTTCCTAATCCCAAGCATCCATAGGGACATCCTTTGTCTCCACCTTGTACATTAGCTGCTGCTCTACAATCTGTAATACCCTGGTATTCAAATTTCTTCTTTGCATTTTCATGAGTTCCGTTACAAATAACCCTTGCCACTTTTCTTTCAGAGTTACCTACTTCTACTCCCATAATTGCTGAAATATTTTTAGCAGTAGAAGCTCCACCTACAGGACAAGCATTGACAGGAGCTTTTCCTGCAACAATTGCTGCTGCACAACCATCACAACCAGGGTAACCGCAACCACCACAATTAGCACCTGGTAAGGCATCTCTAACTTGAGAAATTCTAGGATCAGTTTCTATCGCAAATACCTTAGAAGCATAAGCTAAAACGCCCCCAAGAACAAGTCCTATTCCTCCTAAACTAACTACAGGCCAAAGAATTTGCTCTAACATTTATACGTCACCTCATTTCTTTTATACTTTATAATAGTCCTTGAAATCCCATAAATGAAATAGACATCAATCCTGCTGTAATAAGTGCAATTGGAAATCCCTGTAATGGCCTAGGTATAGAAGAGATTGCTAATCGTTCCCTAATTCCTGCCATTAATACGATAGCTAGAGTAAATCCTAATGCACTTCCTACCCCATTTACTATGGCCTCAATTAAATTATATTCTGCATCAATATTCAATATAGCAGCCCCTAAAACAGCACAGTTGGTTGTAATCAATGGAAGATAAATTCCTAGTGCTTGATAAAGGGTTGGGCTGGCCTTTTGAATCACCATTTCAACAAATTGCACTAAAGCTGCAATAACCAATATAAAGGCAATAGTTTGCAAATATCCAATTCCCATGGGATTTAAAATAAACTCTTGTACCATCCAAGTAACAGCGGAGGCAACTCCCATAACAAAGGTTACTGCCATACCCATTCCTATTGCAGTTTCCACTTGTTTAGAAACTCCAAGGAAAGGACAAATACCTAAGAACTGTACTAAAATATAGTTATTCACAAAAATACCTGAAAACAATATGATAAACAAATCAGTCACTTTTTATTTTCCTCCTTTCCTATTGAGCTCTTTTAGCAGATACTTTATTGATAAGACCTATTAGTAAACCCAAAGTTAAAAATGCTCCTGGTGGCATAAGCATCATTCCTACTGGTTCAAATCCTGCTGGCATAATTTGAATACCGAAGATGGTCCCTGCACCTAAAATTTCCCTAATAATACCTAAAATAGTAAGAGCAAGTGCATATCCAAGTCCCATTCCTATACCATCAGTCAAAGAGGCTATTACACCATTTTTTGATGAAAACGCTTCAGCTCTAGCCAAGATAAGACAGTTTACAACGATTAGAGGAATGAATAAACCTAATGCTTCATATAAAGTTGGAACATATGCCTCTAATAACATATCTACAATTGTAGTGAAAGTTGCAATAATTACTACATAAGCAGGAATACGAATTTTATCTGGTATTATATTTCTCAGTATTGAAATAGCAACATTTGAAGCAACCAAAACAGCTGTTAGAGCTAATCCCATACCTATTCCATTTATAGCAGAAGTTGTAACTGCCAAAGTAGAACACATTCCTATTAATTGTACAAAAATTGGATTTTCTTTAAAAATACCATTTTTAAATATTTGAAAAAATTTCACAAGACTTCACCCCCTAAAATCTACACCTTACTTAAGATTTTGATTGTATAGATCAACCGCAGCATTTATACCGTCTGTTACTGCAGTAGATGTAATGGTTGCTCCACTAATTGCCTGAACTTCATTTTCACTGGATGTTGCTTTTTTTACAAGGGTTAAAGGTTTCTCTGCAGATTTTCCTAGAAATTGATCCTTAAATTCTGGTTCTGTAGCTTTTGCGCCTAACCCTGGTGTTTCGTTATGGGATAAAATTTGAATCCCTGTCAATTTCCCTTCAGCAGAAATACCAATTAGCATATTAATTTCCCCACCATAGCCAATTGGTAGAGCGCTAAATGTATAACCTACAATTTCACCATTCGCTTTTCCTGCATTTACTTCAGATATAATAGTACCATCTAAAGAAAGATCCTCCACCATTTCAAATTCTGAAGCATCTGCCAACACAGTTTTTAATCCTTCTGCTTTTTCAGCCTTTTCCCTCTCTGCTATGACCTTTGAAGTAGCCATATTAGTAAAACCAAGAAGAACAGCTGCTACCGCAGTAATAGCAAATAAAATACCGCCTAACTTTAAAATATCACGCATTGGACTTCACCTCCCCATAGACTTTGGGTACTATAAACTTATCAATTAATGGTGTTGCTACATTCATAAGTAAAATAGAATAAGAAACTCCTTCCGGATATCCACCCCATAATCTAATAACACTGGTTATAATACCACAACCTAGAGCATAAATAATTTGTCCCTTTGCAGTGACTGGTGAAGTAGAATAATCTGTTGCCATAAAGATGGCTCCAAGCATTAATCCCCCGGATACTAAATGATAAATTGAATCTCCACTAAATAAACCATTGGATCCTCCAAATATAAAAGTCATTACTGCTACAGTAGCTAGGTAAATTCCAGGAATTCTCCAAGTAATTACCCTACGATATAACAGATAAGCCCCCCCTATTAAAAGAGCAAGAGCAGAAGTTTCTCCAATACAACCGGCAACATTTCCTAAAAATAAGTCCAAATAGCTTGGTAGATGAGTATCTCCTGCTGCTAACATTCCTAGGGGTGTAGCAGTTCCTACAATATCTGGCCATTCAAAAGTGGTCATTCTTGTTCCCCAGGAAGAAAGTAAAAATGCCCTTGCTGCTAAAGCAGGGTTTACAAAGTTTTGTCCTAATCCTCCAAAAGCATGTTTTACAATTAAAATTGCAAAGGCAGAACCAATTACAGGTAACCACCATGGTGCTGTTGATGGCAAGTTAAAGGCAAGTAACATACCTGTAACCACTGCACTCCAGTCGTCAATTGTAATTGGTTTCCTTAATAGTTTTTCTATCAATGCTTCAGAAGCTACTGCTGTAAATACTGATATTAATGTAAGTATTAAAGCGTCCATGCCAAAATAATATACACTAGCAATTAATGCAGGTATTAATGCAATGACAACATCCCTCATAATAACTTTTACATCTTTCTTGGTTCGTATATGTGGAGAAGATGATGCTGTTAAATATACGTTACTCATTTTCAAACCTCCTATCCTTAAGCTTTACTTTTCTGTGCCTTGATCTCTCCCTTTGCCAAACGAATTGACTCTACTAGAGGTCTTCTCGAAGGGCAAGTATAGGAACAAGATCCACATTCAATACAATCCATTGCATGGAATTCTTCAGCTTTATCATACATTTCATGTAATGCATAAGATGAAATATATAAAGGTAATAAATTCATAGGACAAACTTCTGCACATTTACCACATCGAACACAATTAAAAGGTTCTGGTACCTTAGAATCTTCCTTACTCAATACTAAAATACCGGATGTTCCCTTTACTACTGGTATTTCCACAGAGGATTGAGCCATTCCCATCATTGGACCTCCCATAATAATTTTTCCTGGGTCTTGGGAAAAACCACCACATTGCTCAATAATACCTTTAATAGGTACTCCTAATCTTACCACTAGATTTTGAGGCTCTTTCACTGCACTTCCGGTAATGGTAACAATTCTTTCTATTAGAGGCATACCGATTTTAATAGCATCGGAAATTGCTGCTGCTGTACCAACATTTTGAACCACGGCCCCTACATCTGCTGGTAACCCTCCTGAAGGAACTTCTTTTTCTGTAATAGCTTTAATTAATTGTTTTTCTGCTCCTTGGGGATATTTAGTACGCAACTTATAAATAACAATATTGCAGGCATTTCCAACAGCTTTCCTAATAGCCTCAATGGCATCAGGCTTATTGTCTTCAATTCCAATATATCCTTTTTCTACATTCAGTGCTTTTAAAATTATTTTTAAACCAAATACAACATCTTCTGCTCTTTCCACCATAAGTCGATGATCGGCTGTTAAATAAGGCTCACATTCAGCCCCATTTAATATCACTGCTTCGATCTTTTTTTCAGGGGCAGGAGATAATTTCACCTGGGTTGGAAAGGTAGCTCCACCTAATCCAACAATACCTGCTTCTCGAATTAAGCTTTTAATTTCTTCAGAAGAAAGATCTTCCAACTTTCCAGGGGATTTAATATCCTCATATAAAGTATCAAGTCCGTCTGATTCAATTACAACAGATAATACCTTTTTACCACTATTATGAGGTCTAGGTTCAACTGCCACTACTTTTCCAGATACGCTAGCATGAATAGGTGCAGATACAAAACCCTTAGAATCCCCTATCTTTTGACCTAATTTTACCTCATCTCCCTTTTTAACAAGGGGCTCACAAGGTGCACCAATATGCTGTTGCATTGGTATGATCACCTGCCTAGGCGGTACAGCTTTTTTTAGAGCTTTATCTTTAGTATAATCTTTGAAATAAGAAGGATGAATCCCTCCATGAAAGGTTGCTTCTCTTATTTCCATTAGCTTATCACCTCGTTTATTTGTTTTTAAACTAACATTTTTAGCTATACTTTAATATACTGTATGCAAGACATACTTTTTTTAAAACTATGTGGGCATTAAAATACACCAGAGATATCATAAAATCATTGGTGCTATACCACTTACTATTATATAAAAAAATGCTTTCTTTTACTAGGGAAATTTATAAATAAATTTATAAATAAGAATTAAATGGGCAAAATAAAAGATTAGAAAATTATTCTTTTCTTTTGTAGTGTCCTGATTTTCCTCCTAATTTCTCTAAAAGAGTAATTCCAGAAATCGTCATTTCTTTGTCAATTCCTTTACACATATCATAAATAGTAAGAGCTGCTAAGGATACCGCCGTTAAAGCTTCCATCTCTACACCAGTTTTCCCTGTACTTTTTACCCTTGCCTCAATGTAGATTTCTCCTTTTTCTCCATTAAGTTGAAAAGAAATATCGCTCCCCGTGAGAAATATGTTATGACACATAGGAATGAGATCACTGGTTTTTTTAGCACCCATAATCCCTCCCACTTGAGCTACAGCTAATACATCTCCTTTTTTTATTTTTCCTTCTTGAATCATGATTATTGTGGAAGGTTTCATAAAAATAGAACCACAGGCAACAGCTTCTCGATTGGTGTCTTGTTTTTCACTGACATCCACCATTTTTGCTCTGCCCTCTTCATTTAAATGGGTAAAATCTAACATAATATCCCTACCTCCAATTCAAACAATTCATTATTAGTATACAAAATAATATGATAGTCTGTCTATTATTCTAGAAATATAATTTTTTTCATTATAGTAACTCATTCCAATTTTCTAATTTAAATTAAAAACTTTAAAATGAGAAAATTGCATAATTGATTTTCTCAAACACATCGATCTATATCTGTCTCTTATACACATCTGACGCTGCCGACGATCTTACGC
>USMD01000089.1 GCA_900555725.1 uncultured Garciella sp.
TTCTGCCTGTCTCGTGGGCTCGGAGATGTGTATAAGAGACAGAAATATAGCTTTTATTCATGAAAAAGAAGCTGTTTTTATTAATATATGAATCCAAAAGGAGGAAATTCATGTGTTTGATCAGGAAAAGTTAAAAAAAGTTCAAACTTCCAAGGAAAAATGGGAAACAGGCAAATTGCAAGGAGTATTGGCCAAAAGACCTGAGAGAAAAGAAGAATTTAAATCTGGTTCAGGGGAAAAGGTAGAAAGAGTATATACTCCACTTGATGTAGCGAATATGGAGTATGAAAAAGATCTAGGATTTCCAGGGGAATTTCCTTATACTAGAGGGGTTCAACCTACTATGTACAGAGGAAAACTTTGGACGATGCGTCAGTATGCAGGTTTCTCCACAGCAGAGGAATCTAATAAAAGATATAAATATCTATTGGAACAGGGGACCACTGGTCTAAGCGTAGCATTTGATTTACCAACTCAAATAGGATATGATTCTGATCATTCATTATCTGAAGGAGAAGTTGGTAAAGTAGGGGTAGCCATCGACTCCCTGGCAGATATGGAGATTTTATTTAATGAGATCCCATTGGATAAAGTAAGTACTTCTATGACCATTAATGCTCCAGCATCTGTTTTATTGGCAATGTATATTGCTGTAGCAGAAAAAGGCGGGGTTACTCCAGATAAGTTAAGGGGAACCATTCAAAATGATATTTTGAAGGAATATATTGCTAGAGGAACTTATATTTTTCCAACAAAACCTTCTATGAGATTAATTACAAATATTTTTGAGTATTGCCATAATGAAGTACCAAAATGGAATACGATTAGTATTAGTGGTTATCATATCAGAGAAGCAGGATCTACTGCTACTCAAGAAGTTGCCTTTACATTAGCAGATGGAATTGCTTATGTACAAGCAGCCATTGATGCAGGATTGGATGTAGACGACTTTGCTCCAAGATTATCTTTCTTCTTTAATGCTCACAATGATTTATTTGAGGAAGTTGGAAAATTTAGAGCAGCCCGTAGAATTTGGGCAAAGATTATGAAAGAACGATTTGGCGCTAAGAATCCAAAATCCCTTATGCTTAGATTTCATACTCAAACAGGAGGATCTACCCTTACTGCTCAACAACCAAATAATAATATTGTTCGTGTTGCAATTCAAACATTGGCAGCAGTTTTGGGAGGTACACAATCCTTGCACACCAATTCAAGGGATGAGGCTTTGGCATTGCCAACAGAAGAATCTGTTCGAATTGCCCTTCGTACCCAACAAATTGTTGCTCATGAAAGCGGTGTAGCTGAAACGATTGATCCATTAGCAGGTTCTTATTATGTAGAAAGTATTACCAATAGAATTGAAAAAGAAGCTATGGAATATATTCAAAAAATTGACAACCTAGGAGGAGCTCCAAAAGCAATTGATCAAGGATATATTCAAAAGGAAATCCAAGATAGTGCTTATGAATATCAAAAAGAGATTGAAAGTGGAGATAGAATTGTAGTTGGAGTAAACAAATTCCAAATAAAAGAACCAGCACCATCTGGATTATTAAAGGTAGATCCTTCTGTAGGAGAATCTCAAAAAGAAAAATTAGCTCAATTAAAGACTAATAGAGATAATAATGCAGTAAAAGAATCCTTGACAGAGATTAAGAAAGTAGCTCAAGGAGACGGAAATCTTATGCCATCTATTCTTAAGGCAGTTAAAACTTATGCTACCTTAGGAGAAATCTGTGGGGTATTAAGAGAGGTATTTGGAGAGTATGAACAAAATATCGTTCTATAATCTAAAATAAAAATCTTAAAGATTAGGTAGGAAATATTAAGTAAAATCATAAAGGAGGAAAAAAGATGGATAGACCTATTAGGGTATTGGTTGCAAAACCTGGTTTAGATGGCCATGATAGAGGAGCAAAGGTAGTAGCTAGAGCACTTAGAGATGCAGGTATGGAGGTTATTTATACAGGACTTAGACAGACTCCTGAACAAATTGTGGAGGCTGCTATACAAGAGGATGTTGATGTAATCGCAATGAGCATTTTATCTGGTGCGCATAATCACCTTTTCCCAAAGGTAATGGAGTTATTAAAAGAAAAAAACATCGATGATATTTTAGTAGTTGGTGGTGGAGTAATTCCTGATGATGATATTCCAGGGTTAAAAGAGGCTGGAATTGCTGAAATCTTTACTCCAGGAACACCTACTAGTGTTACAGTAGAATTTATTAAAAAGAATGTAAAAAGTAAAGTTTCTTAAAAACAATATGAAGAGAAAATAGGAATCTATTGATTAGAGCAGATATTATAGTACTCTAAAAAGGTGGGTGAATCATGGAATTAGTAAATAAACTATTAAAGGGAGATAGGAGAAGTCTTTCTAGACTTATCACTTTAATAGAGAATAATGACCCTGTGGCCATAGATGCTTTAAAAGAATTGTATTATCATACAGGGAATGCCCAGGTGATAGGAATCACAGGGCCTCCTGGAGCTGGTAAAAGTACATTAACAGATAAGTTAGTAAAAGAACTTAGAAAACAAGATAAAAAAATAGCCATTATTGCTGTGGATCCCACCAGTCCCTTTACTGGGGGTGCTATTTTGGGTGATCGTGTTCGCATGAATGATCTTACTGTTGATCCTAATGTTTTTATTCGTAGTATGGGTAGTAGAGGTGCCTTAGGAGGACTAGCAAAGGCTACCTTAGGAGTCGTAAGACTCTGTGATGCTTTTGGTATGGACTATGTATTCATAGAGACAGTAGGGGTAGGACAATCAGAGGTAGATATAGTAAAGGCAGTGGATACTACTATTATGGTAATGGTACCAGGATTGGGAGATGATATACAAGCCATCAAAGCTGGTATTATGGAAATAGGGGATATATTTGTAGTCAATAAGGCAGATAGGGATGGAGCACAACGGACAGCTGTAGAATTAGAACAGATGTTGGATTTTCGTCATGATGAAGGATGGAGACCTCCAGTTATGAGTTCTATTGCAAGTCAGCAGGTAGGCATAGAAGAAATCATCCAGAAAATTCAAGAGCATATGGGTTATCTGAAGGAGTCTGAAACTTTAAAAGAAAGAAGAAGGACTAATCTTAAAAGTGAGATTATTGAGATTGCAAAAAGCAATATAGTAGCCCAAATTTTCAATAATGCGGATAAGGATCATCAAATTGATGTGGTAACCGAAAAAGTATTACAAAAAGAGATTGATCCATATACGGCAAGTGAAGATATTTTAAAATCCATTTATCAATAGGAGGGAAAATCATGGTAAAAAAAGTTGATCACATTGGAATTGCTGTAAAAAGTATAGATGAGGCTTTGAGCCTATACACAGATGTTTATGGGTTAGAACTTGCAGGGACAGAAGTAGTAGAAGACCAAAAAGTAAAGACTGCTTTTCTGCCATTAGGAGATTCAGAAATTGAGTTACTAGAAGCAACTGATCCTAACAGTGCCATAGCAAAATTTATTGAAAAAAAAGGACAAGGAATTCAACATATTGCCTTTAAAGTAGACGATGTGGAAAAAGCCTTAGAGGAAGCCAAAGCGAAAGGCATTCGATTAATTGATGAAAAACCAAGATATGGTGCTGGTGGAGCTAAAATTGCTTTCTTACATCCAAAATCCACCCAAGGAGTATTAGTGGAATTTTGTCAACGGGACAAATAACAGGACAAATAAGATGAGGAAAATTTGATAGTGGAGGTAACCATATATGACAAATAAGATCGAGGAATTGCGGGATAAAAAAGAGCAATTACACTTAGGTGGCGGACAAAAGAGAATAGACAAGCAACATCAGAAAGGAAAACTTTTCGCTAGGGAACGTCTTGATTTGCTATTTGACGAAGGAAGCTTTGTAGAAATAGGAGCTTTTGTAAAACATAGATGTGCTGACTTTGGCATGGAAAAGGTAGATACTCCTGCAGAAGGAGTTGTAACTGGATATGGTACTGTAGATGGAAGATTGGTATTTGCCTATGCCCAAGATTTTACTGTAATAGGTGGTTCTCTAGGGAAAATGCATGCTGAGAAGATTGTTAAGGCGATGGATATGGCTATGAAAATGGGGGCTCCTATTATTGGGTTAAATGATTCCGGTGGAGCTAGGATCCAAGAGGGAGTAGATGCTTTAAGCGGGTACGCTAAGATCTTCTATAGAAATACTATTTCTTCTGGGGTCATTCCTCAAATATCTGCAATCATGGGACCTTGCGCAGGGGGGGCAGTGTACTCTCCAGCTATTACAGACTTTATTTTTATGGTAGATCAAACTAGCCAAATGTTTATAACAGGCCCTGGGGTAATCAAAACAGTTACGGGAGAAGAAGTAACAGCAGAACAACTAGGAGGAGCCATGACCCACAACTCTACAAGTGGAGTGGCACATTTTATGAGCGCTACTGATGAAGAATGTATTAAAGATATCAAAAGATTACTTAGTTTCTTGCCCTCTAATAATATGGAAACAGCACCGGTTTATGAGACTGGAGATGACTTAAATCGAATAGAGGAAAGCTTAAATGAAGTAGTTCCTGAAAATCCCAATAAGCCTTATGACATAAAGGAAGTCATTGTAGCGATAGCAGATAATGGAGATTTCTGTGAAGTACAGCCCTATTTTGCTCAAAATATGGTTGTAGGCTTTATTAGAATCAACGGACAATCCATTGGTGTTATTGCTAACCAACCAAGAATGATGGCAGGAAGTCTAGATATTAATGCATCTGATAAAGCTGCTAGATTCATAAGAACCTGCGATGCTTTTAATATTCCTCTTTTAAATCTTGTAGATGTTCCAGGATTTTTACCAGGAACCAATCAAGAATATGGTGGAATTATTCGCCATGGAGCAAAAATGCTATATGCATATTCTGAGTCAACAGTACCAAAGGTAACATTAATTACAAGAAAAGCCTATGGAGGATCCTACATAGGAATGTGTAATAAAGAATTAGGTGCTGATTTAGTATTAGCATGGCCTAGTGCTGAAATCGCTGTAATGGGACCAGATGGAGCTGCTAATATTATTTTCAAAAAAGATATTAAAGAAGCACAAGACCCAGTTGCCACCAGAAAAGAAAAAATAGAGGAGTACAGAAAAAAATTTGCTAATCCTTATGTGGCAGCAGCAAAGGGCTATGTGGATGATGTCATTGAGCCAGCTACCACAAGACCAATCCTAGCTAGTGCCTTTGAAATGCTAGTAAGTAAGAGAGAGACAAAGCCAGCGAAAAAACACGGTAATATACCACTATAGAATTCTTGTAGTGCATTTAGGAAATATACAGTAAAGAGGTGAGAACATGTTATTTTCGGAAGGGATGTCAATAGGAGAAAAATTAATGAATGCATTGGGTATTACTATTTTAGGAATGGTCGTTGTATTCGTTGTATTGATTGTCCTATCTTATATATTAGATCTTTTAAGGGTTGTATCAGGAGAAAAAAAAGAGTCTGCTCCTAATGCCAGAGCTGTAAACACTGAGAACAAAAATATAGCAAAGAATGATACACAAAATGAAGAAGAATTGGCAGCAGTGATTGCATCTGCCGTTGCAGCAGCAAGCAATGATGGGGAATTAATAGCAGTGATTGCAGCAGCTGTTTCAGCTGCCAGTGGAATTGCAATGAACAATTTAGTGGTAAGATCTATTAAACCTGTTCCTCAAAAGCACTCTGCCTGGGCTACAGCAGGTAGGCAAGAGCAATTATTTGGAAAATTTTAATCCATCATTTAAGAATCAAAATGTCAAAAATATCGATAAAAATAAAAAGGATAAACAAACTAAGAGACTAAGGAGGAAATAAAATGAAAAAATATATTATTAATGTAAATGGAAACTCTTATGAGGTAGAAGTAGAGGAAGTAAGGGGGGCTACATCTAGTGTAACAAATATTCAACCTCAATCAGCACCTCAACCAGTTCAACAGCCACAACCAGCAGCTCCAGCACCTAAAGCAGCTCCAGCACCTAAAGCAGCTCCAGCACCCAAAGCAGCTCCAGCACCTAAGGCAGCTCCAGGAAAAGGTGGAAATGTAACTGCTCCAATGCCTGGAACGATTAATAAAATAGCAGTAAAGTCTGGGGATACTGTAAAAAAAGGAGACGTACTATTAATTCTAGAAGCTATGAAAATGGAAAACGAAATCTTTGCTCCACAGGATGCTACCATTGCTTCAGTAGAAGTTAGCGAAGGAGCATCTGTAAATGCCGGGGATGTATTAGTAACTTTTGCATAAATATACGATGGAAAGTGGGGAAAAATAAATGTTAGAAGCTTTAGGAGTGGGGGTACAAGGTTTCTTTGAAAGTATGGGGCTAATGGAAGTAACAATAGGCCAAATTATTATGTTATTAATATCCTTTGTACTCCTCTATTTAGCAATTGTTAAAAAATTTGAGCCACTGCTTCTATTACCGATATCCTTTGGAATGTTGTTGGCCAATTTACCCCTGGCTGGGCTAACAGCAGAACCTGTAGGGACTTATGGAGAAGATGGTTTTCAAGCAGGAGGACTTTTATATTACCTTTATTTAGGGGTAAAACTGGGAATTTATCCTCCATTGATCTTTATGGGGGTAGGTGCTATGACTGACTTTGGACCGCTAATTGCTAATCCAAGGAGTATCTTATTAGGTGCGGCAGCTCAATTAGGAATTTTCTTTGTGTTTATTGGTGCTATTCTTCTTGGGTTTACTGGGCCAGAGGCAGCATCCATTGGAATCATTGGAGGAGCAGACGGACCTACAGCGATTTACTTAACGTCTAAATTGGCACCACATCTATTAGGACCTATTGCAGTAGCCGCATATTCCTATATGGCTTTGGTTCCCATTATACAACCACCAATTATGAGAGCTCTTACTACAAAGAAAGAGCGAAGTATTGTTATGGAACAATTACGACCAGTATCCAAGAGAGAAAAAATCATTTTTCCTATTTTGGTTACCGTATTGGTTACATTAATCCTTCCTTCTGCAGGGGCATTGATAGGTATGTTAATGTTAGGAAACCTATTACAAGAGTCTGGAGTAACCGAGAGACTATCTAAAACAGTACAAAACGAATTAATGAATATTGTTACCATTTTTTTAGGAGTAACAGTAGGATCTACTGCTTCAGCTGAAGCTTTTCTAAATATAAATACAATCTTAATTTTATTTTTAGGACTACTTGCCTTTAGCTTTGGTACTGCAGGCGGTGTATTATTAGGAAAACTTATGTGTAAACTTACCGGTGGAAAGGTCAATCCACTGATTGGTTCCGCTGGAGTATCTGCAGTTCCTATGGCAGCTCGGGTATCTCAAGTAGTAGGGCAAAAAGAAAATCCAGGGAATTTCTTACTGATGCATGCCATGGGTCCTAATGTTGCAGGAGTTATTGGATCAGCAGTTGCAGCAGGACTTTTATTGTCCATATTTGGTTAAGATTAAAAACAAAATAAGATTTTCATAGGATAAATAGTAGAATATTTTACTGTTTATCCTATTTTTATATAAACAGAGTTCTTGCTGTCTCTTATACACATCTGACGCTGCCGACGATCTTACTCGTGTAGATCTCG
>USMD01000090.1 GCA_900555725.1 uncultured Garciella sp.
GTATAAGAGACAGATCAAGTACTTATTGTAAAGAAATAATAGACGAAAGGTCTTAGATTATTAAATGGTTTGTGTGATTAGGATAAGGAGGTGTATAAAATGGCAGTACCAAAAAGAAAAACATCAAAAGCTAGAAGAGATAAACGTAGAGCAAATTGGAAATTATCTATTCCTGGATTAAGTGTATGTCCAAAATGTGGAGAAATGAAATTACCCCATAGAGTTTGTAAATCTTGCGGAACATATAAAAAAATGGAAGTATTGGATGTTGAATAGTAATATTAAAAAATAGCAGAAATAAACTGCTATTTTTTTTGTCTCTTGATTTTTTAGGAAAATTATTATATACTATTTATACCTGGTACTAAAACAAAGTAGTAACTGAGGTGTTAAGGATGAAGAAGTTAGCAAAAGAAACTAGACAAGCTCAACTTGAAGAAAAGTTAAAAGAAGATCCTTTTCTTACAGATGAAGAGCTTAGTGATTTGTTTTCTGTTAGTATACAAACCATACGATTAGATAGATTGGAATTGGGTATTCCTGAACTGAGAGAACGTATAAAAAATATGGCAGAAGATAATTTAGATAAAGTAAAATCCCTACATAGTAGCGAAATTGTTGGGGAACTTGTAGAGATGAACTTAGAGAAAAGTGCAATTTCAATATTTGAAACTACCAAGGAACATGCCTTTGAAAAAAGTAAAGTGATAAAAGGACAGCATATTTATTCTTTGGCAGAATCATTAGCCATAGCAGTGATAGATGCTCAAATGGCTTTAATAGGAGTTGCTAATATTAAATACAAAAAGCCAGTAAAAATAGGGGAAAAACTTATTGCAAAGGCAGAAGTAGTTAAAAAAAGAGGAAATAATAAATATTTTGTCTGGGTGAAAATACGAGTAAAAACTCAAGAGGTTTTTAGGGGGAAATTTATTCTTGTTACATTTTCAGATAATAAGAATGATGGAGGTGTTACCTTTTGAAAATATTTGTAGATGGTATGGGAGGAGATCATTCTCCTAGTGAAATTGTCAAAGGATGTGTGCTGGCTACACAAGAATATAAAGTACCAATTACATTGATTGGTATAAAGGAAGAAATCCAAAAAGAATTGGAGAAATATGAATATGATAAAAGATTAATTGAAATTATTCATACAACTGAAATGATAGAAAATGAAGATGAGCCTGCCATGGCAATTAGAAAGAAAAAGGATTCTTCTATGGTAAAGGGGATGAATCTAGTAAAGGAAAACGATAATGCTGTATTTATTTCTGCTGGGAATACAGGTGCACTTTTAGCTGGGGGGTTATTAAAAATTGGGAGGATAAAAGGAATTTTAAGGCCAGCATTAGCCCCCATTCTTCCTACAAAGGGAGGACCTAACTTATTAATTGATGCAGGTGCTAATGCAGAATGCAAGCCACAACAATTGCAGCAATTTGCTTTAATGGGATCTATATATATGGAAAAAGTCATTGGAATTAAAAATCCAAGGGTAGGCCTTATAAATATAGGAACGGAAGAAAAAAAAGGCAATGAAACAACCAAAGAAACCTTCCAATTATTGAAAGAAACTAATGTGAATTTTATAGGAAATGTAGAGGCAAGGAATATTCCCAATGGAGTATCAGACATTCTTGTATGCGATGGATTTACTGGAAACATTATTTTGAAATTAACAGAAGGCTTAGCTTCTTTTATTTTTCATGCCTTAAAAGAAACCATTCTTTCAACACCAAGGGGAAAAGTTGGAGGATTATTATTAAAATCTTCTATGAAAAATTTTGCAAAACAATTGGATTATACAGAATACGGAGGAGCACCTTTTTTAGGTATTAAAGGAGGACTTATTAAGGCCCATGGTAGTTCCGATGCGAAAGCTATCAAAAATGCTATAGGCCAAGGAATAAAATATTTGAAAAAGGAAGTAAACAAAGATATAGAAGAAGAAATAAAAAAAATGGAGAATAAAAAGGAAGGCGAAGAATAAATGGGAGCAATTATTACTGGAACAGGACATTACATTCCTGAGAGAATTTTAACCAATCAGGATTTAGAAAAAATGGTAGATACTTCCGATGAATGGATTACTACAAGAACAGGAATTAAAGAAAGAAGAATTGCAGGAGAAAATGAAACCACCTCTACCTTGGCTGCAGAAGCTGCTCGTAGAGCATTAGATTCCGCTGGAGTTTCTCCAGAAGAAATTGATTTAATTCTAGTTGCAACTGCTACACCGGATATGCTTTTTCCTTCTGTAGCGTGTTTGGTACAAAATCAAATAGGAGCTGTAAATGCTGCTGCCTTTGATATTGAAGCTGGATGCACTGGATTTATTTATGTTTTAACTATTGCTCAGCAGTTTATTATGACAGATTTTTATTCTAAAATATTAGTAATAGGAGCAGAAACACTATCTAAAATTACTGATTATACAGATAGAAATACTTGTGTTTTATTTGGAGATGGAGCAGGGGCAGTTATATTAGAAAAAGGAGAAAAAGGGAAGGGAATTTTAACGGCCCATTTAGGAGCTGATGGTACAGGAGGAAAATTATTAAGAATTCCTGGAGGGGGTTCTTTACATCCGTCATCTATTGAAACGGTCCAAAAAAGAATGCATTATACTAAGATGGATGGAAAAGAAGTATTTAAGTTTGCCGCTAGAAATATGGCTTCCAGTACAATAGAATCCTTAAATAAAGTGAATATGAAAGTAGAGGATATAGACTATTTAATTCCCCATCAAGCCAATATTCGAATTATAGAAAATGTAGCCAAACGTTTAAATTTAGAAAAAGAAAAAATTTATGTTAATATAAATAAATATGGAAATATGTCTTCCGCTTCAATACCTGTGGCATTAGATGAAGCTGTCAAAGGGCATTTTATTAAAAGAGATGATATTATAGCTTTTGCTGCCTTTGGAGCAGGCTTAACCTGGGGGTCTATAGTAATGAAGTGGTAATTTTAAAGGAGGAATAAAAAGATGGATAATAAATTATGTAAACTTTTAAATATTCACTATCCTATTATTCAAGGAGGAATGGCTTGGGTTGCCACTGCTAAGCTGGCAGCAGCTGTTTCTGAAGCTGGAGGTCTTGGAATTATAGGAGCGGGAAATGCCCCTGGGGATGTAGTAAGAAGTCAAATTAAAAAGGCAAAGGAATTAACTGATAAACCTTTCGGGGTAAATGTAATGCTTTTATCCCCATTTGCTGATGAGATAATGGATGTTGTAATAGAAGAAAAGGTTTCTGTTGTCACCACTGGGGCTGGTAATCCTGGGAAATACATACCAAGTTTACATGAAGCAGGTATTAAAGCGATTCCTGTAGTTCCTTCTGTTGCTCTAGCTAAAAGAATGGAGCGAGATCAAGCTGATGCGGTAATAGCCGAAGGAACAGAGGCTGGTGGGCATATTGGAGAGCTTACAACTATGGCATTGGTACCACAAGTTGTAGATGCTGTTTCTATCCCGGTGATTGCTGCTGGGGGTATAGGAGATGGAAGAGGAGTAGTTGCTGTATTTGCTTTAGGAGCAGTAGGAGTACAAATGGGAACACGATTTATCTGTGCTGAGGAGTGTACTGTTCATGAAAAGTATAAGCAATATGTACTAAATGCTAAGGATCGAGATGCAGTTGCCACTGGTAGGAGTACAGGTCATCCTGTTCGAGTGTTAAAAAATAAATTAACTAAACAATATGAGAGGTTAGAAAAACAAGGTGCTTCTGTAGAAGAACTAGAAAAATTAGGAACTGGCAAATTAAAAAGTGCTGTAATAGATGGGAATATTCAAAATGGTTCTGTAATGGCAGGACAAATTGCTGGATTAGTCTCTAAAATTCAACCTGCAAAAGAAATTATAGAAGAGATTATAAGTGAAGCTCAACAAGATATAGAGCGATTAAACTTTAATTTAAAATAGTATGGAGGAAATAAATATGAGAAATATAGCTTTTATTTTTCCTGGACAAGGAGCACAATATCCAGGTATGGGAAAAGAACTTGCAGATAATTTTTCTGAGGCAATGATGGTATTTGATAAAGCCAATGAAACTTTAAATATGGATATAAAACAATTATGCTTCGAAGGTCCACAAGAACAATTAAATATAACAGAAAATACACAACCGGCTATTTTAACCACTAGTTTAGCTATTGCAACAATTCTTAGAAAAAGAAATATTCGTCCTAAAATGACTGCAGGGTTAAGCTTAGGAGAATATGCATCTTTAGCTATTGCAGGTAGTCTAAGTACAGAGGATGCTATAGCTATTGTAAAAAAAAGGGGAAAGTATATGCAGGAAGCTGTTCCTATCGGAGTGGGGAAAATGGCTGCAATTATCGGTTTAGAAAAGGATGATATAAAAGAAGTTTGTAAATTATCTTCTTCTTATGGAATTGTTGAAGCAGCAAACTTCAATTGTCCAGGTCAAATTGTTATTGCTGGAGAAGGAAAAGCAGTTAAACAAGCATGTGAAATAGCTAAGAAGATGGGTGCCAGACGAGTAACCTTATTATCAGTTAGCGCACCATTTCACACAAGTTTACTAAAACCAGCAGGTGAGAAATTGAAAGAAGAGTTTAAAAACTATACTTTTCATGATGCAAACATTCCTGTTGTTGCAAATGTAGATGCATCAGTTGAAAAGGAGGTAGATGAAATCAAAAATAATCTTATAAAACAGGTTAGTTCTTCTGTTTTATGGGAAGATTGTATGAATACTATGATTCAACAAGGAACAGATACATTTATTGAAATAGGACCTGGAAAAGCTCTTACATCTTTTGGTAAGAAAATTAATAAGGATATTACTTGTTTAAGAGTGGAAGATTTAAAAACTCTCAATAAGACCTTAGAGGAATTGGAGGTATAAAAATTTGAATCTAGAGAATAAAACTGCTATTGTTACCGGTGGTTCTAGAGGAATTGGAAAGACCATTGCCTTGCAATTAGCAAGTGTGGGAGCTAATGTTGTAGTAAATTATAACCATAGTGCTGAGACAGCTAAAGAAGTGGCAGATAAAATACAATCCATGGGAAAAGAAGCTTTAGCCATTCAAGCTGACGTGGGAAACCAAGCGGATGTAGATTATTTTATAAAAGAAGTATTGAATCAATTTGAAAATATTGATATATTAGTAAACAATGCTGGCATTACTCGAGATCATTTATTATTAAGAATGAAAGAAAAAGAATGGGATGAGGTATTAAATACCAATTTAAAGGGTGCTTTTCTTATGACAAAGGCTGTTATAAGAAAAATGATGAAAAATAAAAGCGGTAAAATTATAAATATTACTTCTATTGTTGGTGTTTCAGGAAATGCAGGGCAGGCTAATTATGCTGCTGCTAAGGCTGGATTGATTGGATTTACAAAATCTGTTGCCAAAGAAGTTGCTTCTAGGGGAATTCAAGTAAATGCAATTGCCCCGGGTTATATAAAAACAGAAATGACAGATGCAGTACCGGAAAATATTCAAAAAGATTTATTAAATATGATCCCTACAAAAAGAATAGGGAATCCCAGAGATATCGCTAATATGGTAACTTTTTTAAGTTCTGATCTTTCTGATTATATTACAGGTCAAGTAATTCACATTGACGGCGGAATGTATATGTAATAATATTTTAATGTATTTATAAAATATATATAGGTCAAGAATATATACAAAGTGAAGGGAGGTGAATTTTTGTGGATGGAAATATTTTTGATAAAGTAAAGGAAATTATTGTGGAACAATTAGATGTAGAACCAGGAGATGTTGTTTTGGAGGCATCATTTATAGATGATCTAGAAGCGGATTCCCTTGATGTAGTAGAAATGATTATGGCTTTTGAAGAGGAATTTGATTTAGAGATACCTGATGAGGATGCTGAAAAAATAAAAACGGTTAAGGATGTAGTAGAATACTTAGAAAATCATCAATAAAATAAAGTCCCGATTAACTCGGGACTTTACAAATGGGTGCAATTCTTATAAACTTAATATTATAATAAGTTTTATCCGATAGCTAATCGTCCCTAAGACTCCCGCTTCTTTAAGTGGTAGATAAGGGACGCTAAACTCTAGGATAACGGCTTCTAAAGTTTAGCTGGAGTCTTAACTCCACCTAAACTAAGAATCCTGTTAATATATAGATAACTCTAAGAGTAACATTAGGGGGTAACAGAATGAAAAAAAGAGTTGTAATCACTGGTTTGGGTGTTATTTCCCCAATTGGTGTTGGAAAAGATAAATTTTGGAATGCTATTAAGTTAGGAAAATCCGGAATAGATAGGATTAGCGCGTTTGATGTAGAAGAGTATCCAAGTAAACTAGCTGCAGAGGTAAAAGATTTTAAAGTTACTGATTTTATAGGTAAAAAGGAATCCCGTAGAATGGATCGTTTTTCACAATTTGCAATGGCAGCAAGTATTATGGCAATGAAAGATGCTTCTATGCCATTAGATGATATAAATCACGAACGTATGGGAGTGATTATTGGTACAGGTTGTGGAGGATTAGGAACCTTTGAAGAACAATATAAAATTTTGTTAGAAAAAGGTCCTAAAAAGGTAAGTCCTTTTTTTATACCTATGATGATTTGTAATATGGCCTCTGGCAATGTTTCTATTCACTTTAATGCAAAGGGACCAAATGAATCTGTTGTAACAGCATGTGCATCATCAACTCATGCTATAGGAGAAGCTACCCGTTATATTCAGGAGGGCGATGCAGATATTATGATTGCTGGAGGGACAGAAGCAGCAGTTTTGCCTATGGCTTATGCAGGCTTTTGTTCTATGAAGGCTATGTCAACCCAAGAAGATCCTGCTAAAGGAAGTAGACCTTTTGATAAAAATAGAGATGGATTCGTAATGGGAGAAGGAGCTGCTATTTTAATACTTGAAGAACTAGAACACGCCTTTAATAGAGGGGCAAATATTATAGCAGAGGTTATCGGATATGGTGCTACAGCCGATGCATATCATATAACTGCGCCTGCTCCTGAAGGGGAAGGAGCTGCTCGAGCTATGATCAATGCGATTCAGGATGCTGATATAGAACCCAATCAAATTGGATATATTAATGCACATGGAACATCCACTTATTATAATGATTTATACGAAACCCAAGCAATAAAGCATGTATTTGGGGATTATGCATATAATATACCCATTAGTTCAACAAAATCTATGACAGGGCACTTATTAGGAGCTGCCGGAGCAATAGAAGCAGCTGTATGTGCATTGTCATTAAAAGAAGGATTTCTACCACCTACTATTAACTATGAAACCTCAGATCCAGAGTGCGATCTTGATTGTATTCCCAATATTGGTAGAGAAAAAAATATTAATTATGCCCTATCGAATTCTTTAGGCTTTGGTGGACACAATGGAACTCTTGTATTTAAAAAATATTAGAAATCTATTTTAGAATTTCATAATAAGTTTTAAAGTAAGATAGAGCATTTTTTATCTTACTTTTTTATTTTTATGTTAAAATATATAGCTGTCTCTTATACACATCTCCGAGCCCACGAGACAGGCA
>USMD01000091.1 GCA_900555725.1 uncultured Garciella sp.
TTTCTGCCTGTCTCGTGGGCTCGGAGATGTGTATAAGAGACAGGTTTTGATGTTTGTTCTATTTAAGTTTGGAAATAGTATTTTAAACATAGTTAGTTCAAGTAATACAGTATTATTAACTAGTGTTTTCATAGTCGTGCTAGTGCTAAATCATGTAATTCTAACAAACGTATCTAAAAATTATAAAATAAGTGTAAACGTCAAATAGAACACACATAGATATTGTCATTGAATTATGAAATAATATACACCATAGGAGATGTATATAAATGGCAGTGTCTAATGAATATTGCATGGCAATAGATGTAAATTGATCAATAGAAGTATCGGACTTATGCTCATTGTTGAGAACGTAAAATGGAATTCAGAAAACAGGATGGAGAGTTCCTTTTTTTATTGTCTTAAGTTCACTCTATCTGATGCTTAGAAATCTATTTATCACTGCTTCTAGTTTTTGCCTTCCATAACATGAGTATAAATATCCATAGAAATATTTAATGTGTGTATTAGCTGTTAGATTTATCTTTAGACGACTAAATAAAAATATCGTCGAACAGATAAGAGATATATAGAAAGAGAACTTGTAAGAATCCACTGCTCGTTAAAAAGAAAAAAATAAAGTCCATGCAGTTGATAGGATAGATTTAGAAATAAAATCACATAAATTTATAGTAATTATAAGAGAAAGTTGAAATTTTACGAACATTAATGAATTGTAAATATAAAATATACGTAAAATGTTGACATAGACCATAAAGTTATTGTAAAATGTATGTGCTGTAAAAAAGAATACAATTACTTCATATAATAGCAGAGATAGGGTCTGTGAGTTTCTACCGGATTACCGTAAATAATCCGACTATGAGCAAATAGGGACTTAGATGTTTTCTAAGATACCGTAGTTGAACTTGCACATTTTTAGAATTTTGTTAGACGTGTGGTTTTACTCTTGCTCGGGTAAATCTGCAGGTCTAATTTTTTTGTCATAATTGTTATAAATAGTATGGAAGGATTTGGGGGGACTAGCAGAACATGTTTACAGTAGAAAAATTATTACGACCGAATTCCACTAAGGAAGCCTATGACACACTTGTAAGTAAAAAGAACAATATTGTGCTTGGAGGTTGTGCTTTTTTAAGATTAAGCTCTAGAAATATAAGTACGGCAATTGATTTATCTAAGTTGGAATTAGACTATATAAAAGATCAAAAGGACTATATAGAGGTTGGAGCCTATACTACTTTTCGAGATATTGAAATTCATCCATTGTTTATTGAAAATTTTAATGGGGTGATTTCTAAAGCAGTAGGGAATGTGATTGGAATTCAATTTCGAAATATCGTTACCATTGGAGCCTCTATTTTTTCTAAATATGGATTCTCAGATTTGATTACAGCATTATTGGCATTGGATACGGAAGTAGAATTGTATCAGGCAGGAAGGATGTCGCTAGAGGAATTTTTAAAAAGACCCTATGAAAAAGATCTATTGACGAGAGTATTTATCAAAAAGGATCAGAGAAAAGCAGTTTATCAAGATTTGAGAAATTCCGCAAGTGATTTTCCTATTTTAAATGTAGCTGTTTCAAGGCTTGACAATCAATGGAAAATCGTTGTGGGGGCAAGACCTCAAAAAGCTGCTATAGCAGTAAAGGCTTCTAGGAAAATTTCTAATACTTTAAATGTAGAGGACTTAGAGTATTGTGCAAATATTGCTGCTGAGGAATTAAATTTTGGAACCAATACAAGAGCTACGGCAAAATATAGACAAGAGATATGCAAAGTATTAGTAAAAAGAGCCATCAAGGGGGTTTGACAATGCAAATAGAAATTACTTTAAATGGGAAAAAGATATCTACAGAAGTTAAAGAAAATGAAATGCTATTAGATACCTTAAGAAGCCTGGGAGCTACCAGTGTAAAAAGGGGCTGTGATACAACCTGCTGCGGGCTTTGTACTGTATGGATGGATGAAAAGCCAGTATTGTCCTGTTCCATTCTTTCCATTAGAGCCAATGGAAAAAGTATTACTACGATAGAAGGTCTTCAAAAAGAAGTAGAAGAATTTGCAAAAATCCTTGTAGGGGAAGGTTCTGATCAATGTGGATTTTGTAGTCCGGGTTTTGTAATGACAGTATTGGCCATGAAAAAGGAATTAAAAAATCCTACAGAAGAGGAGATTATTCATTATTTAACTGGAAATTTATGTAGATGTACAGGATATCAAGGACAATTAAGAGCAATAGAGACTTACTTGGGGGTGGCATAATATGGATATGGTTGGGAAAAGTATTCCTAAAATCGACGGAATGGCAATTGCTACAGGACAGCCTATATATACAGAGGATTTGATTCCTTCAGGAACTTTAGTAGTAAAGATTTTAAGAAGTCCCTATGCTTTTGCTAGAATTAAGTCCATTGACACATCTAGAGCGGAAAAATTAGAGGGGGTAGAATGTATCCTAACTTATAAAGATGTTCCCAATGCACGGTTTACTTTAGCGGGACAGTCTTATCCAGAGCCTTCTCCCTATGATCGACTCATTCTAGAGGATATTGTAAGATATGTGGGGGATGAAGTAGCCATTATAGGGGCGGTAGATGAAGAAACAGCCCAAAGGGCTATGAAGCTGATTAAGGTGGATTATGAAGTATTCGAACCTGTTTTGAATTTTGAAAGGGCCATAGACCATTCTTCGGTCATTCATCCAGAAGAAGATATTCATTGTAACTTTGATATTGGTATGGAAAAAGAGAGAAATATTATTTCTTCTCAGAAAATGGAGATTGGAAATGTGAAAAAGGAATTGGAAAAATGTGATGTTATAGTAGGGCAGACCTGTTATACCCAAGCGCAAGCCCATTGTATGATGGAGACGTATCGTACTTATACTTATCTTGATCATACTGGAAGACTTGTGGTTGTGAGTTCCACTCAGATCCCTTTTCATATTAGAAGACAACTGGCACGGGCTTTAAAAATGCCTGCTAGTAAGATTAGAGTGATTAAGCCTAGAATTGGTGGAGGATTTGGAGGAAAACAAACTGGTTCTGGAGAAGTCTTTGCAGCTTTGGTCACCCTTACTACAGGAAAACCTGCGAAAGTGATTTATACTAGAAAAGAGACTTTCACTGCTACCAATAGTCGCCATGCAATGCGAATAAAGGTAATATTAGGAGCAGATCAGCAAGGGCATATTAGAGTAGTGGATATGGAAGCCTTATCTGACGGTGGAGCCTATGGGGAACATTCTCCTACTACCTTTGGTTTGTTATGGGAAAAAACTTTTCCGCTTTATAATAAGACTAAGGCCCTTCGATTTAGGGGAAATGTAGTTTATACCAATAAAATGCCAGGGGCAGCTTTTCGAGGATATGGAGCAACCCAAGGGACCTTTGCTATGGAAACAGCAGTAAACAAATTAGCGGCTAAATTAAAGATAGATCCCACAGAACTTCGATTAAAGAATCTAAGAAAAGTGGGAGAAACATCTTTGGTGGATACAAAAAATCCATTGGGAAGTTCTGCGTTAGATAGATGTATTAAAAAAGGGAAAAAACTCATTGGTTGGGAGGATAAATACCCAGTAAAAAAAGTTGATGACAATAAGCTGCGAGCCCTTGGAATGGCAGTTACCATGCAGGGATCCGGTATTGCAAATGTAGATACGGCTTCCGCAGAAGTAAGATTAAATGAGGATGGGAGCTATAGGCTTTTATTAGGTTCTACTGATATGGGAACAGGAAGCGATACCATTTTAAGTCAAATGACTGCTGAGGTTTTACAAACTTCAATAGAGAATATTGTAGTTCATGCAGCTGATACAGATATTTCTCCCTATGATCCTGGTTCCTATGCTTCAAGTACCACCTATGTAACTGGAATGGCAGTGGTCAAAGCTGCTCAAGAGTTAAAAACTAAGATCATCCATTGTGGAGCAGAGCTTTTAAAAGTTTCTCCTGAAGAAGTAGAATTGAATGGGAAAAAAGTATCTACTTTAGATGGTCAAAAAGAGATTGCTATAGAAAAAATAGCTGAGCTTCAGGTAGTGGGTGCCAGTGCACAACAATTGGTAGGGAATGCAACCCATGGGAGTCCCATTTCACCACCACCCTTTGTTTCTGGCTTTGCAGAAGTAGAGGTAGATCTAGAAACAGGGAAAGTGCAATTAATCAATTATATTGCAATAATCGATTGTGGGACAGTTGTGAATCCTAAACTAGCAACCATTCAAGCGGAAGGGGGAGTCGTACAGGGAATTGGTTTAGCATTATATGAAGAAGTAAAATATGACCCATCTGGCAGAATGAAAAGTGATAGCTTTATGGAATATAAAATTCCTACTAGAAAAGATATTGGAAAGATTCGGGTAGAGTTTGAGAAAAGTTTTGAACCCTCAGGACCTTTCGGAGCTAAATCCATTGGAGAAGTAGTGATCAATACCCCAGCACCGGCAATCATTCATGCCATTTATAATGCAACCGGTGCTTGGATTACAGATTTACCAGTTACTCCTGAAAAGGTGTTTCTAGAAATCCAAAAAATCATAACGAAAGAGGGAATCAATACTCATTTTTAAGTAAAAAGTTAGTAAAAGACTTTCCTAAGGATCTTGGTTTTTTACTAGCATGAGTATTACAATGATAGGTAGATTTTTTTAGAAAATTATTAATAAAAATGTAGGATATAATAAAAAAAGTAGTAAATAATTATGGAGATTGGTATAATTTACTGGGGTGATTTCATGGAAATATTAACAAATGATTGGAAGGATTTATTAGAAGAGGAGTTTAAAAAAGAATATTATTTAAAAATAAGAGAGTTTTTGAAAAGGGAATATAAAACAAAAACCATCTATCCTGATATGTATGATATCTTCAATGCCCTACATTATACTCCGTACAAAGATGTGAAAGTAGTGATTTTAGGGCAGGATCCTTATCATGGGCCAAATCAGGCCCATGGATTGAGCTTTTCGGTAAAGCCAGGGGTGCCCATTCCTCCTTCTCTTATGAATATCTATAAGGAACTACAAAGTGATTTGGGGTGTTATATCCCTAACAATGGGTATTTAAAAAAATGGACAGGCCAAGGAATTTTACTTCTTAACACTGTATTGACCGTAAGAGCAGGACAACCGAATTCTCATAGGGGCATAGGTTGGGAAATTTTTACGGATAAAATCATACAATTATTAAATAATAGACAAGATCCCATTGTTTTTATTTTATGGGGGAAAAATGCCCAATCTAAATTGAAAATTATAAATAATCCTAGACATTTTATTGTCCAATCGGTACATCCTAGTCCTTTATCTGCTAAAAGAGGATTTTTTGGTAGTAAACCCTTTTCTAAGGTCAATAAATTTCTGATGTCCATAGAAAAAGAGCCTATAGATTGGCAAATTGAAAATCTATAAAATACCTGTTGTGCTAATCGATATGGATTTATATTTCACTAGCACAATGGATTCATTAAACTTGTTGCATAGGTTTTGAGAATTAACTAATACGACGAGTTAATTTATTTTACAATAATCTCTTTTTTTAAATAACTATCGGGAGTTTATGAGACTTTTATTTACTTTTAGTATAATGTGTTATATAATTCCAAATGGCAGCATAGTTTTTAGTTAAGGGTGAGTGAAAAAATGAATTTTTTATTTGACTTTTTAAAAGGACTGGCTATTGGTATAGGAGCTATTGCACCAGGGGTAAGTGGAGGAGCACTGGCTGTTATATTTGGGATTTATGAAAATCTTACCTACGCAATTGCAAATATTTTTAAGAATTTTAAGAGAAAAGCATTATATTTGTTACCTATAGGTCTAGGTGGAATTGTAGGGGTATTGGTTTTTAGTAATATTATGGAGTATCTTTTTCAGCATTATAATATAGAAGTAAGATATCTTTTCATTGGACTTATGGTAGGTACCTTTGGATCTCTTTTTAGGACTGCAAATAAAAATGGATTTAAAAAGAAATATATGATTTCCTTTCTTATAGCATTGTTTAGTACCATTCTCTTTACTTTCTTAGAAGATAGTATTATGAATATTGTTTCTGAAGATACCCCAGGAATCTTAGAACTTATCATTTACGGAGTAATTGTAGGATTTGGCACTATTGTGCCAGGGGTGAGCTCTTCGGTCATCTTAATGTATATAGGTGCTTATAACACTCTACTTAGGGCAATCGCATCGGTTAATATTCCCCTACTCATACCCATAGGTATTGGATTTGTATTAAGTTTTCTAGTATTGGCAAAGGTCATTTCTTTTTTGTTTCAATATGCATATGGATACACCTATTATGCAGTATTGGGCTTTGTAATAGGATCTATCGTGCCAATTTTTCCAGGAATAGGATTTAGTGTTCAATATTTGATTAGTTTTGTAGTTATGGTAATAGGTTTTTTGATCTCTTTTTCATTAAGTAAGTATGAAAAAGAATAAGGATAGGGTATGTATACATACCCTATCCTTATTTGATTCTTAATTTCCTTTTAATTTTTTATATCTTTCCATATTTTCATCACTTAAAAAATCATAGGCATCGTTGATCTGCTGAAATTTTTCGGTAGCATCTGGAGATTTATTAATGTCGGGGTGATACTGTTTTGCCTTTTTTCGAAAGGCCAGTTTTATTTGATATTTATCTGCATCATAAGCTACTCCTAGTAAATCACAGCATTTTTCATATTTCTTTATAAACTCAGTAGAAGGATTGGTGTAAGTCCCTGTATTGTATCCATAGCCCCCTGTATTTTGTCCATACCATCCATAACCTCCTTGACCAGCATTTCTTTGGGAATCTTGGAATTCTTGCCATTGTCTAAATCGCTCTTCCCATTCTCTTTGTTGTTTCTGCCTTCTTTGTTCTCGTTCTTTTTGCTTTCTTGCTTCTTCTTCCCTTCTATATCTATCGCCATATTCAAAGAAAGAATCATATTTATTTTTCTTTCCATACATTAGATAATTAGCTCGATCGAATAAAAACTCCGTTAGCATATATTTTACATATTTCAAAAAGGAAATAAAGGTTGTTCCTAGTATTGGAAAAACAATGAGAAATAATATCAAAAATAAGATTACTGGATTGAAAAGAAGGTAGATGCCCAATGGGCCAGAAAACATAAGGAAAAAGAAACATCCCCCAGCTCCTATTAGCGTAAAAATACCTTTTATAGAATTTACTATATTTACGGCAACTTCAGCGATGCCGATGATGATATCTAAAATAAAAGATAAAGCTTCTGTAATATAATACAAGACTTTTCCAAGTAGCTTTTTAAAAGAATTCATTCAATTTCATACCCCTTTATTTCATTTTTATTTTCAAATAAACATTATATCAGATTATTCTTAGGATTCATACTTTTGCTCTATTCAAATTTAGATGAACTATAGATTGAAAAATTTTTATGTTAATAACTATAGAATCTGTCTCTTATACACATCTCCGAGCCCACGAGACAGGCAGA
>USMD01000092.1 GCA_900555725.1 uncultured Garciella sp.
GATTTCTGCCTGTCTCGTGGGCTCGGAGATGTGTATAAGAGACAGACCTTATTGATATCTGTATGGGGTTTTGTGATATCTTCCCCCTCTATAATAATTTCTCCCTGAGTGGGTTGTTCTAAGAGATTTACACATCGAAGAAAGGTACTTTTTCCTGAACCACTAGGTCCAACGACAACTACCACTTCTCCTTGTTTGATCTCTTGATTAATACCTTTTAATACCTGTAATTCTCCAAAACTTTTATGGAGATCTTTAACGGTAATCACTATGTTTTAACCTCCTTTCTACCCAATTCATCACACTGGATAATCCCTGAACCATGATAATATAAATAACTGCGATAATAATATAGGGTTCAAAGGTACTATAGGTAGCAGCTTTAATAATATCCGCCTGGCGCACCAAATCAGCAGTTCCAATAATGGACACTACAGAAGTTTCTTTTAACAATGCTATAAATTCATTTCCTAAGGCCGGTAAAATATTCTTTATTGCCTGGGGAATAATAATATATCTCATAACTATTCCCTGGGGCATTCCTAAGGATCGTCCTGCCTCCATCTGTCCATAGTCCACCGCTTGAATCCCTGAACGAATAATTTCAGCCACATAGGCACTACTATTGAGTCCAAAGGTAGCTACTGCTGCTATATAAGGTGGAATATTAAATCCAAAAAGAGGATAAGTAGCATAATAAACAACATATAATTGTACCAAAACTGGTGTTCCCCTTATAATTTGTATATAAGCTGTTGCTAAAGCCGACAAAATTTTATTACTGGATAATTTTAAAAGGGCCAATACTAATCCTAAAATAGCACCAATAATAACCGCCACAAAGGATATTTGTACTGTAATTTTTATTCCTTCCCAAAACAAAGGTATATATTTTGCCATTAAAGCAAAATCCATCTCGTTCATTCCTTTCTATACAATAAACCAATTAATATCTTCCATTTATTGCAATGTATTTGCTAAACCATATTTTTTAACCAATTCATCATACTTTCCGGAATCTATTATCTTTTGCAATGCTGTATTTATATCCCTTAATAAATTTTCTTCTTTCTTAGACATTACAATACCAAAGGGCTGTGCATCTACCTTTAATTCTTCTGGAACAACAACCTTTAAATCTTGATTTCGTTTTGCAAATGTCGAAGCTATAGAATCTTCTAATACTACTGCATCAATTCTACCATTATTTAAATCTAATATTGCATCATTGACTAAATCATATTTTTTTACATTTACATCTTTGAACTTTGAAATAACTTGATCACTAGTAGATCCTATTTGGGAGCCTACTGTTTTGCCCTTTAATTGATCCATATTTGTAATCTCTTGAGTATCTTTTTTGATTAATAATGTTTGAGACGCATAATAATAGGGATCAGAAAAGTTAACTTTTTTTTCTCTATCAGGGGTAGGATTTATCCCTGAAATTGCTACATCTACTTTTCCAGTTTGTACTGCTGCAACAATTCCATCAAAAGTCATATTTTCAATCTGAACGTCCCTACCTAACTCCTTACCAATTTCTTGAATGAGTTCAGCATCAAATCCTATAATCTTATCCTTTCCATCAACAATTTCAATATATTCAAATGGTGGAAAATCCGCACTAGTAGCCACTTTAAGTACTTCATTAGAAGATTGTACACCTTCTGTTTGATCCCTTGCTGGAGCTTCTTCCTTTGGAGTCCCTCCTCCGCCACTACAACCAACTAATGCAATCATAAGTCCAATCATAAATAATAACAATAGCCCTTTTTTTATTTTCATTAGAATTCCTCCTCCTATCTTTTCACTAATAATAATTATACGATACTACGAATAATTATTCAATAACTTTTTACGGTACAAGGGCATAATCAGTAGCTTCTCTTATATTTTTAATTTTCCAAGGGCCCTGCTCACTATTCTTTCTATTTTCTAACTCTATTTCATAAATTTTTACTTTTTTATATTTAGAATGTGCTTTCGTATCATAGTAAAAAGCCATATAGATATTTTCCCCTTCTCCATAACCTCCTAAAAAATAGTAAGAGGGGGGAGAGATAGAGATCCATTCTTTTTGTACTCTGCTAATCATAGTTTCTAACCCTTGATCTGTTTGTTGTTCTTTGGTTAAATATCCCTTGGCCTCTTCTAATAAATCCAGTTGATAGGCTTCAAAAAATGCCTTTATAGTATTTTGAGGAGTAGAAGGCCATTTTGCCTTTCCCTGCCACCAATTTATAGTTTCGTCTTCCTTCTTATACTCTCCATCCTTCCATTGATAAAAAGTTTTACTATAATGATCTACTGTATCATACAGTCTTTTTCCCACTGATATTCTTCCATCAGAAAAAATTTCAATATCATCTCCATGCTCCCAAAATATTCTCTTAATTTGTTCTTGGTCAAATTGAAAGATTTCTATATACTGGTGGGATTGACCGAAATCCCCTTGAATCACAATTTCCTTTTTCCCATCTTGATTTATATCTTGAATTTTTTGAGTAAACTTTCCCTCCTGATAATCTTTTAATAGAACCTTTGAAGAGTCATCAATTTTCATAAAATAAAAATCCCCTTGTTTTATGAATTGTAGTCTTTCTAAATGATTGTCTTGATCCAAATCTGTTCTTTCTTCCTCTATAATTTTCTCTCCTTTCGCTTTCTCTACTTTTGCAGGAATATAAGGATCCACAAGGATTTCATATACTTGATTAGGCCATTCAAAAATAGTAAGATCGTTCCAAAAATCTTGATTTTCTTCCACAGATAATCTTCCATTTTTAAAGGTAAGGGTCTTTTCTACCGGCATTTTATCTCCTATAGGTTCTATTTTTATACTTATACTTTGGTTTGCTTTTGTCTTATAGATACAAGGATTTTTCTTATCAACATTTTCCTGCTCAATCTCTTCTCCATTGATATAGATTTTAGATGGATCACTTGGAGATAAAATCAATATTACTTCTTCCCTTAAGGCGTGAAAAACAGCAGTTTCCTCCCAGGATCTTGTGAATAAAATGATGATACTTAATAATAAAATTAAGAAAACAAGGATTGCTTTGATAATACTTCTTTTAGAATATACTTTAAAGAAAATCATTTTCTGTCACCCTTTTTCATTTTATTAGTACAATCTATGGGATAAAATCAAAAAAAATGTCATGATTATTGATAACTTCCTAAAAATTTGATTACTTCCTATGCAAATGGATAAAAATATGGATAGCAAAAGTAAAGGAGTGAATTTCTTGAAAAGTATTGATATATTAATGAAAGAACACAGTAATATACAAAAGATGTTGGAGGTAATTCGAAGAGCTTGTTTTCAAATTGTAGGGGGTGGTGAGATAAATCATCAAGATTTTTTAAATATAGTAGATTTTATTCGAAATTATGCTGATAAATATCATCATAAGAAGGAAGAAGACATGCTCTTTGTGGATATGGGAAATGACTTAGGAGAACCTATTAAAAATGGGCCTATCCAAGGAATGTTGGTAGAACATGATATGGGAAGAAGATTTGTAAGGCTTTTAGAGGAAGCAGTAAAAGAACATCAGCAAGGAAAGGAAGAAGCAAAGTTAGATATCATAGCTAACGCCATTGGGTATCAAACTCTACTCGCTGATCATATTGAAAAAGAAAATACCGTTCTCTATCAGATGGCGATTCGCAACCTAAAAGACCAGACTAAGGATAAGTTAGATAGGGAATTTCAAGATTATGAACAGAAAAAGGAGCATCAAGAAAGCAGGGAAAAATATATTGCTTTTGTAGAAAAAATGCAAGAAAAATATTTATAAATGGAGGATTTATTTAAAAATCGCCATAGATGTTTCACAAAGTAACCCAGTGAACAAATCTATGGCGGCATTTTTATTGATAATGAATAGAATCGTTTTACAGAAGACTTTTGTTGTGGTAGTTGATTTAAAGGATAGATGTCTTCACTGCGCTACTTAAACAAAGGCCCTCCTTTTTTACAATAACAAAATCTAGATAAAAAGGGGGCACTAAGTCGTCTAACGTGAAATATCTATCCCTCGAAGTATAAACTTATCCCATAATACTTAACTAGCACAATAGATTACCTATTTTTCATAAAAGGAAAGTCTCTCTAGTACCTTCTCCATCATCTCTTGATATTTTTTCTGTTTTTCCCGTTCTTTTTCTACTACTGCAGCTGGTGCTTTAGAGATAAATCCCTTATTGGATAATTTCCCATTTACCCTCTTTAATTCTTTCTCTAAATTTTCCTTTTCCTTCTGAAGACGCTCGATTTCCTTTTCCCGATCAATTAAATCCTCTAAAGGAATAAAAATCTCTACCTGGTCTACCACGGCAGAAACAACATTTTCAGGAATACCTTCCTTCTCAGTTTTTACAACTACTTTTGAAGCAGAGGCAAGTTTCTCAAAGTATATTTTAGACTTATTTAAAATCTGAGCAACCTCTAGATTTGCTGCAACCAATATTACCTTTGCCTTTCTAGAAGGTACCACATTCATCTCTGCTCGGGCGTTTCGAATGCTTCGAATGGTAGACATAATGATTTCCATTTCTTCTTCTTCTTCTGTATAAACCAACTCTTTTTGAAACTCCGGCCATGAAGAAGTCATAACACTTTCTTCCTCCCCTGGAAGGTGAGTAAAGATTTCTTCGGTAACAAAGGGCATAAAGGGATGTAAAAGCTTCATGGTATTTTTCAGTACCATTACTAGAGTATATTGGGCAGCTATTTTGCTGCTTTCCTCTTCCCCATATAATCTTGGTTTTACCAATTCAATATACCAGTCACAATACTCATTCCAGATAAAATCATAAAGTTTTGCTGCTGCAATTCCTAGTTCATATTTTTCTAGGTTTTCTGTGACTTCCAGGGCTACAGTATTACATCTACTGATAATCCATTTATCGGCAGATGATAGATTATCCTTAGCTTTCTCTTCTTTTTGTAAGATATCCTCCCCTATATTCATTAGTACAAAGCGAGCTGCATTCCAAATTTTGTTGGCAAAGTTTCTATTAGCCTCTACCTTTTCCATATGCCAACGGGTATCATTTCCTGGAGAATTACCGGTTACTAAGGTAAATCTAAGGGCATCGGCACCAAAGTCTTTAATGATCTCCAATGGATCTACCCCATTCCCTAGGGATTTACTCATTTTTCTTCCTTGAGCATCCCTTACAATTCCATGAATATATACATCCTGAAAGGGAGGCTCTCCCATTTGCTCAATTCCAGAAAAGATCATTCTAGCAACCCAGAAGAAAATAATATCATAACCGGTTACCAATACATCATTGGGATAATGTTTTCTTAGATCTTCGGTATTCTCTGGCCAACCTAGGGTAGAAAATGGCCATAGGGCAGAGCTAAACCAAGTATCTAACACATCCTCATCTTGTTTAAAGGTAGTAGAACCACACTTACACTCTTTAGGTTCTTCCTTAGCGACAATCACTTCTCCACATTCTTGACAATAATAAGCAGGAATACGATGCCCCCACCATAATTGTCTAGAGATACACCAATCTTTAATATTTTCCATCCAGTTAAAATAGATTTTGTCAAAACGCTCAGGAATAAATTTAGTATTTCCTTTTCTTACTGCTTCAATGGCTGGCTTTGCCAGAGGCTCCATTTTTACAAACCATTGTTCAGAAGTAATAGGTTCTACAGTAGTAGCACACCGATAGCACGCTCCAACATTGTAAATATGATCTTGGATTTTTTCTAAAAGTCCTAGGTTTTTAAAATCCTCTACGATTTGCTTTCTAGCTTCATAACGATTTAGGCCTACATATTTTCCTGCCTTCTCATTCATAGTAGAATCCCCATTCATTATCCTGATTTGGGGTAGATGATGTCTTAAACCTACTTCAAAATCATTAGGATCATGGGCAGGGGTAATTTTTACAACTCCAGTACCAAATTCCCTATCTACATATTCATCTGCAACAATAGGGATTTCTCTATTGATAATAGGAAGTACTACCTTCTTACCAATTAAATGTTGATATCTTTCATCCTCAGGGTGAACAGCAACGGCACTATCCCCAGGGATGGTTTCAGGTCTTGTGGTAGCAATGACAATGGTTTCATTACTATCCTTAATAGGATATCTAAAATACCACAAATATCCATGTTGTTCTTCATACTCTACTTCTGCATCAGAAAGGGCTGTTTTACAATCAGAACACCAATTGATAATACGATTTCCACGATAGATAAGCCCTCTCTCATATAGTTTTACAAAAACCTCCTTTACCGCTTCACTACAACCCTCATCCATGGTAAAGCGTTCCCTAGACCAATCACAAGAGGTCCCTAATTTTCTAAATTGGTTGGTGATCCTATTACGATAAGTATCTGCCCAATCCCATGCTCTCTCTAAAAAGCCGTCCCTTCCAACATCCTTTTTGGTGAGTCCTTCCCTTTTCATCGCATCTACTACCTTTACTTCGGTAGCAATACTAGCATGATCGGTCCCTGGAATCCAAAGAGCTTGATATCCCTGCATTCTCTTCCAACGGACTAGGATATCTTGAAGGGTACCGTCAAAAGCATGTCCAATATGAAGTTGCCCTGTTATATTTGGTGGGGGCATTACAATCGTAAAGGGCTTACCTTCAGGATTTACTTCAGGCTTAAAATACCCCTTTTCTTCCCACTTACTATATAATTTATTTTCTACTTCGGTGGGATGATAGATTTTAGCAATATTTTTCCCTTCTTCCATCTTATTTCCTCCTTCTATCTTTCTTCTCTAAATCAAATCAAATATAAACAAAATTCCCACAATGACAACTAAAAATCCAAAAACTTTAATAATCCATTTAATCATCTTAGAAAAAAGTTTGGCTCCAAATACCAGTAATGCACCAATGATTAATAGAGTTAATCCCAAATCCATAATTATCACTCCTAAAAAGAAATTTAACAACAAAAACCTCCGTCCCCAAAAGGACGAAGGTCTATCTTCGCGGTACCACCTTATTTCTCAAAATGAGCACTTAAAATCATAACGGATTTCTCCGGTTCAATCTACTTGGCTTCCCTTTCAATCTCACAGTTTAAAAGCTACCTTCAAAAGGCCTATATCAGGAAATCTTTCAGCCCTGGAATTTCCCTCTCTAAGATCGTATCCTTTCTACTCCTCTCCATCATTACCTTTGATCCTATACTTTTTTTCTATTATATAATAATTTTCATATTTGTCAATTCTTTAAAAAAATTCTTCTTATCTATCTATAAAAATTGGTACAATCCTATGTAGTAAAATTAGTATACCCTATTTGTAGTAAGTAACATAATCCCTGTCTCTTATACACATCTCCGAGCCCACGAGACAGGCAGAAATCT
>USMD01000093.1 GCA_900555725.1 uncultured Garciella sp.
TGTCTCGTGGGCTCGGAGATGTGTATAAGAGACAGATATACAACAAATCTATTATTATAAAAAGAAAGATTTGATTGTTTTTTCCGCCTATAAAAATGATCAGTTAAATCTATATACCTTAGATCTTAAAATAAAAAAACCTGTCATATTCATTTCTGGGATTGCTGGGAACTTTACATTTTCAAAAAAAGAAAAAAAATTACTCTATGCAACTACCATTCCTGATAGTAATAAGCAAACTCTTTGGATGATGAATTTAAAGAATAAAAATGCCCTAAAAATAGTGGAAGGTTTTCCTAAAAAGCCAACCTTTTCTCCCCAACTAAATGAAATTGTCTATCTAGATAAAACAGATCCAAACAGTGACTTACAAAACATATGGGTTTATGATTTGGAAAGTAAGAAAAACAAACAAATCGCATCTAATTTAAAAATCGCCAGTGATCTTTATTGGAATCCTAAAGGAGAAGAATTATTATTTTCCACCTATGATACCATAGAAAACCAAATAGAGTCTACAGTAAATCTACTTGACTATAAAAAATAAGAAAGCAGCAATTGCTGCTTTCTTATTTTTTATAGTATTCTTGCCTTCCCATCATAGATAAGCCCCCTTACAGTATCTATCGTTACGATTTGTTCATTTTTCAAAATTTTAGTGGCATTCTCTACTCCTACAACCACTGGTATGCCTAGCTGTAATCCGACAATGGCAGCATGGGAAGTCAAACCACCTTCTTCGACAATTAGTCCAGACGCTTTTTCAATTCCAGACATAACGTCCCTATCTGTAGCTATCGTTACTAATATATTTCCTTCTTCAAAATCATTAATGTCTTCTTGCTTTTGAACAATTTTTACCTTTCCTGTTACCGACTGTTTTCCAATTCCTGTTCCTTTTAATAATATTTCCCCTATGGTTTCTACCTTCAGTAGATTGGTGGTGCCGGCGATTCCAACTGGTACCCCTGCTGTAATCACTACAAGATCTCCGTTCTCTACTAATTTTTCCTCTACTGCTTTTCGTGTAGAGTACTCAAAAAGCTCATCGGTATTAGTAAAACTATCAATTAGCATTGGATATACACCCCATACTAACAATAATTTACGCACTACTCTTTCATCGGGAGTAAAGGCGATAATAGGAGCTTCTGGTCTATATTTTGAAACCATTCTAGCTGTATATCCTGAAGAAGTGGCTGTAATAATGGCTGTTGCTCCTAATTCTTGTGCTGTAGTACAAGTGGCATGGCTGATGGCATTGGTAACAGTAACTTCCCTTGTGGAAAATTCCTTTAACATTTTCCTATACCCCAGGGAATCTTCTATTTTCACAGCGATTTTGCCCATGGTCTGAACTGCTTCCGCTGGATACTTTCCAGCTGCCGTTTCCCCTGAAAGCATGATAGCATCTGTACCATCAAAGATTGCGTTTGCAACATCTGTCACTTCTGCCCTAGTAGGTCTTGGATTACGAATCATGGAGTCCAACATTTGGGTAGCTGTAATAACCGGTTTCCCCACTTCGTTGCATTTTTTAATAATTGTTTTTTGTACCAAAGGTACTTCTTCTGGTGGAATTTCTACTCCTAAATCCCCCCTAGCTACCATAATTCCATCGGATACTTCAATAATTTCATCTATATTATTAACTCCCTCTCGGTTTTCAATTTTAGAGATAATATGTATATGCTGGGCATTATTTTCTTCTAGTACTCTTCGAATTTCTAAAACATCTTCCGCTTTTCTTACAAAGGAAGCTGCGATATAATCAATATTTTCTCTAATGCCAAACTCTATATCCTCCCTATCTTTTTGGGTGATAGCTGGAAGATTAATATTTACATTTGGAAGATTGATACTTTTATTATTTTTAAGGGTACCTCCGTTTTCTACTCTACCAATCACGTCAGGTCCTTCTATTTTCTTTACTCTAATCTGAATCAAGCCATCATCGATTAATACAATATCTCCTGGTTTTAATTCCTCAGGGAAATTACCATAGGTTACTGCTACCTCTTTTTCATTTCCCTGAATGTCCCTTGTTGTTAAAATAAACTCTTGTCCCTCTTTTAAATCAGCTTGTCCAGTAACAAATTGTTTGATCCTTATTTCAGGTCCTTTGGTGTCCAAAAGTAGTGCCACTGGAATAGCTTTTTCCCTTGAAACTTCCTTTACCAAATTCATTTTTGCCTTATGCTCTTCATGGGAACCATGGGAGAAATTAAATCTTGCTACATTCATTCCGCCTTCTACCATCTTAGATAATACTTCCTCGGTTTCTGAAGCTGGTCCTAAAGTACATACAATTTTTGTTCTTTTCATGTTACTCCTCCTAAATTGAAAGTATTTTTGATAATTTATAAAAATTTTCATTAAATTGTCTTTTCATTGATAAAGCTTCGTTCATATCGATATCTACCTATCTATAATAACCCTATTTCTAACAAAATATTATAAGCCTCCTGAGCTTCCTCACCAGGGACGAGTATCTGATAATATCCCTCTTTTTTATGTCGATTCACCGGTTGAATTTTTACCAAGAAACCTTCTAACGTCAATTTATCCTGTATATTTTTTGCTTTTGTCTCATTGGATACAATATGAATAATCTTCCACATTGTGATGCCTCCTTTAAGGTTTCCTATTTTTTCATTTTAGTAAACTTTTCATGTATTTTCAAATAAAATCCTAAGATAAAAGTGATATAGCTTAATCTATTGTACTAATAAATTTTAACACAATCTTTACCTAATTTTTTCTGCAATCGTTGGACAAGTTGATCATTGGGTTTGATCCATAGCCTTCTATCAGCCATTGTTTTTCGTTTATTAGACTCAAAATATACAATTACAGGAGTATCTCCTGAATATTTCTTAAGAATTGGCTTTATATTTTTTTCAAAGACTTCATGCTCTATATTTTTAGGAATTTTAATATATAATTTTTCTGCTTTTATCCTTGTGAGGGGAATTACTTTTTCAGCAATAATAGTGGCCTCTTCCTCTTCCTTTATATTTAGCTTTCCCTCTATGAATACAATTTTTTCCTCTTCTAATAAATGGGAAAAGCGTTTATATATCGTTGGGAATACAATCACTTCTATTGTACCAAATAAATCCTCTAGGGTGATAAAAGCCATCATATGATTATTCTTAGTTATTTTTTTCTTTTTTTGGGTCACCATCCCCCCTATAATTACTTTTTGTCCATCCATTAGTGGATTGCTTCCCTCTCCCTCTAAAGCCTCACTGAGTTTATCACTGGTAATGGAAACCTTTTTCCTTAAAATATCTTCGTATTCTGAAAGGGGATGTCCAGTAATATAAAAGCCTACCATTTCTTTTTCCATAGACAATTTTGCCCTACTATCGTATTCTGGTATACTAGGTAAAACATCTAATCTCACCTTTTGTTGCTCTTTGTCATCCATAGCATCAAAAAGAGAAACCTGCCCTTGAATATTTTTTCGACGATCCTGGACAACTCCCTCTAAAATCTTATCGTATACTGCCATTAATTGGGAGCGATAACCTCCTAAGGAATCAAAAGACCCACATTTTATTAAACTTTCCAAAGCTCTTTTATTTAAATCTTTAAAATCTAGTTTTTCACAAAAATCCATAAAACTAGTAAACTTTCCCTTTTTCTCTCTAGCTTCTATAATAGATTGAATAGCATTACCACCTACATTTTTTACCGCCGCTAACCCAAAGCGAATTTTCCCTTCTACCACAGTAAAGTTGGCAAAGCTCTCATTTACATCAGGAGGCAAAATAGAAATGCCCATTTTCTTGCAGTTTTGAATGTACTTTGCTACCTTATTATTATTGTCCATAACACTAGTTAATAAAGCTGCCATAAATTCTGCTGGATAATAACATTTTAACCAAGCAGTTTCAAAGGCCACGACTGCATAGGCAGCGGCATGGGATTTATTAAAGGCATATTTTGCAAAGTCAATCATTTGATCATAGATTTGCTCTGCAATTTCTGGTGAAACTCCCCTCCGCATAGCCCCTTCCACAACTATATTTCCATTTTTATCCTTTTCTCCATATATAAATACCTTTCTCTCCCTTTCCATGACATCCATTTTTTTCTTGGCCATGGCTCTACGGACCAAGTCACTTCTCCCCATAGAATATCCTGCTACATCTCTTACAATTTGCATAACCTGCTCTTGATAAACCATGCACCCATAGGTAACATTTAAAATAGGCTCTAAAATATTATGAAGGTATTGAATCTGATTAGAGTTTTTCTTATTTTGGATATAAGTAGGAATTTGATCCATTGGACCTGGTCTATAGAGGGAAATTCCTGCAATAATATCCTCAAAGGAATCAGGTTTTAATTCCTTCATAAATTGCTGCATTCCACTGCTTTCCAGCTGGAAGACTCCTAATGTATCTCCTTCACTGATCATTTGAAAAACCTTAGGATCATCAAATGTCAAACCATCCATAGAAATATGAATACCTTTGCTATACTGGATATTCTCTATGGCATCTCGAATTACCGTAAGAGTTCTTAGACCTAAAAAATCCATTTTTAAAAGCCCTAACTCTTCTAATAAAGTCATAGGAAACTGGGTGGTAATAGAATCGTTATTTTTATATAATGGAACGTATTCTACTAGGGGCCTATTGGAAATTACAACCCCTGCGGCATGAGTGGAAACATGGCGTGGTAATCCTTCCACGGACTTCGCCATACGGATGAGAAAATCTACCTCTTTGTCCTCTTGACAAAGGTCTTTCAATTCTCCATTCATCTCTAGGGCCTTCTCAATGGTCATCCCTAACTCCATTGGAATTTGCTTAGCAATGACATCCACCTTGCCATAGGACATGTTTAGTGCTCGACCTACGTCACGAATTGCTTGTCTAGCAGCCATGGTACCAAAGGTAATGATTTGGGCAACCCGATCTTCCCCATATTTTTCTATGACATAGTCAATGACTTCCCCACGGCGCTCATAACAAAAATCAATATCAATATCCGGCATACTAATCCGATCAGGATTTAAAAATCGTTCAAAAATCAAGTTATATTTTAAAGGATCGATTTTAGTAATGTCCAATGTATAGGCAACTAGACTTCCAGCAGCACTTCCTCGTCCTGGTCCCACCATAATGCCATGATCCTTAGAAAATCGGATAAAATCCCAGACAATTAAAAAATAATCATCGTATCCCATCTGGTGAATCACAGATAGTTCGTATTCTATCCTTTCCTCCATCTCCTCTGTAATATGGGAGTACTTTTTATCCATTCCCTCCAGGCATAATTTTCTTAAATAGGTACTACTGTCTTCTCCCCCAGGCACATCAAATTTAGGAAGATGCAAATGATCAAAATCAAAGAAAACATTGCACTCATGGGCAATTTTTGTGGTATTTTCCAATGCTTCTGGAACCGCACTAAAAAGTTCTTCCATTTCCCCTGGGGATTTTAAATAAAATTCATCATTGGGAAATCTCATTCGATTCTCTTCTTCTACCGTTGTGCCAGTTTGAATACATAGAAGAATATCATGGGGAGTAGCATCTTCTTTTTTAATATAGTGTACATCGTTCGTAGCAACCAAAGGAGCATCTAATTCCCTTGCCAAGGATATTAAACGATGATTTAATGCTATTTCTTCTTCCAATCCGTGGTTTTGTATCTCAATATAAAAGTTTTCCTTACCAAAGATATCCTGATAACGGATAATAAGTTCTCTAGCAAGTTTTTCATCTCCTTTTAGGATTGCTTGGGGAATTTCTCCTCCTATACAAGCACTTAAGCTGATAATTCCCTCACTATGTTCTCTTAAAAAATTAGCATCTACCCTAGGTTTATAATAAAAGCCATCTATATATCCCTTAGATACGATTTTTTTTAAATTATCATAGCCTTTTTGGTTTTTTGCTAGTAAGATTAAATGATATTGGGTTTGATCCAACCTAGGATCTTTTTGTTCTAGTCCCCGGGCTGCAATATAAACTTCACACCCAATAATAGGCTTTATGTCCTGGGCAATCGCCTCTTTATAAAAATCAACCACCCCAAACATTACCCCATGGTCAGTAATAGCAATACTATCCATGCCTAGCTCTTTGACCCTTTTTATCATATCCTTTATTTTACCAGAACCATCTAATAGACTGTATTCTGTATGAACGTGTAGATGGGTAAAACCTCCCATGGGCATAACCTCCCTTTTTAATTTTATAGTTCTCCTCTTTTAATTTTTAAATCTTCCGCAATTTTATCTAACTTTCGCAATCTATGATTAATACCAGATTTTCCTACTGGTGGATCTAACATTTCCCCTAATTCCCTTAGGGTAGCATCTTGGTAATTAAGACGCAATTCAGCAACTTCCCTTAGTCCTTGGGGCAACTTATGAAATCCAATGTTTTTTTGAATATATTCTATGTTTTCAATATGCCTTATGGCGGCATCTACTGTTTTACTTAAATTGGCGGTCTCACAATTTACAATACGATTTACGTTGTTGCGCATTTCCTTATAAATCCTTATATTTTCTAAATCCAACAACGCATTATAAGCCTGTACAATGTTTAGAAGGGTGACAATCTGATCCCCTTCTTTTAAATATATCACATAACTATTTTTCCGCTGTACAATTTTTGATGATAATTGATAGCTATTAATAAGCTTGCATAGATCTTTCGCATGTTTTTCATTATAGACTACAAACTCTAAGTGATAAGTCTTTTCAGGATCAGAAATGGACCCGCCCCCTAGAAATGCTCCTCTAATATAGGCTCTCCTACAACATTCCTTTTCAATTAATTGAAAGGGAATTCCAGGATTTATCACTCTTCTATTCTTTTCATCCTTTTCTATAATCCCTGCCCTTTCTAAAATATCTTCAGCACCGATTTTATAGGAAACACGAATGGCATAGATATTATTTTTTTTTAGTTGACGGTTTTTTCTCACCATCACTTCAGTTTGGATCTGAAACTTTATCTTTAATAAACTAAATATTCTTCGGGCTATGGCAGCATTTTCTGTGGTAATTTTAAATCCTATATGCTTTTGTCCTTCTAAAAAAATAGAACCACTCATATGAATTAAAGCTGACAATTCTGCTAAAGCACAACAATCTTTCTTTATGGAAATTCTCGAGATCTCATTTTTTGCTTTTACTGAAAATGTCATATTACCAACACCCTTTCTTCATATTTATATTGTATACTATCTTCCTTATAAAGCAAAGTGCTATCCCTGTCTCTTATACACATCTCCGAGCCCACGAGACAGGC